>JAHQVS010000220.1 GCA_019634215.1 Paracoccaceae bacterium
GACGGGGACAAGGTCGGAATGGCGTTCGCGCAAAGGTTAGATCTGCGGCAAGGCCAGCAGCTGGTGATGACGCCCCAGCTGCAGCAAGCGATCAAAATGCTCCAGATGACCAATCTGGAGCTGAGAGATTTCGTTTTCGAAGAGCTTGAGCGCAATCCGCTGCTGGAAACCGATGACCGGACTCCAGGAGGCGACGCAGTGTCCGACAGTTTGGCGGCGCCAGAGCCAGAGCGCCCCGCCGAGGCCAGGCTGGAGCGGGAATTGGCCGACGACCGCCTCGGCCGCGCGGATGAAACCTTCGACACCGGCGCCGAAAACCTGTTCGCGGATGAGGCGGTCGCCGATCGGATACCGCAGGAGCCGAGCGCTCAAATGAGTTTGGACGGCCCCTCGGGCGAGGCCAGCGCCTGGGCCAACGTCGGCAAGGGCGGCTCGTCGCGGTTCGAGGATGGGGAGTTCGGGTTAGACGGAATCTCAGCCGAGGCCCCCACCTTGCGCGAACATTTGTTGCGACAGCTCGGAGAGACCCGCTCAGCGCCGACGGCGCGCGCGATCGCTCTGGTGCTTATCGAACAGCTTGACGAGGCCGGCTATCTGCGCGGCGATCTGGCGCAGACAGCCGAGCGGCTCGGAGCCTCAGCCGATCAAATGGCCAGCGCGGTCACGCTGCTCCAGAGTTTCGACCCGACCGGGGTCGGGGCCCGTGATCTGGCGGAGTGCCTTGAGCTGCAACTGCGTGAATGCAACCGCTATGATCCGGCGATGGCGGCGTTGCTTGAGCGGCTTGAGCTGCTGGCAAAGCGAGAAACCTCCAAACTGTTGAAAGCCTGCCGCGTTGATCAGGATGATCTGCGCGAGATGATTGCGGAAATCCGCGCCCTCGACCCCAAGCCGGGGTTGCGCTTTGAGCGCGATCTCACCCAAACCGTGACCCCGGATGTATACGTCTCCGAGGGCCGTGACGGTGGCTGGAAGGTGGAGCTGAACAGCGAAACCCTGCCGCGCCTGTTGGTCAACTCCGCCTATGCCGCCCAGGTCCGCCGCTTGGGCGAGGGCGAACGCGACCCCGGGCGCAGCCGGCAGGTGAAGGAGTATCTCGCCGAATGCCAACAGAACGCCAGTTGGCTGCTCAAAAGCATTGATCAACGCGCGAAAACCATTTTGCGGGTCGCCAGCGAGGTGGTCCGCCAACAAGACGGTTTTCTCGCCTATGGAGTCAGCGCGCTACGGCCGCTGAACCTGAAAAGCGTGGCCGAGGCGATCGATATGCATGAATCGACCGTGAGCCGCGTGACCTCGAATAAATTCATCTCCACCCCACGCGGGGTGTTCGAGCTGAAATATTTCTTCACCGCCGCGATCGCCTCCACCGACGGCGATGTGGCCTATTCGGCGGAAGCGATCCGGCACCGCATCCGCACTCTGATCGACGATGAGCCGGGTGACGCCGTGTTGTCCGACGATCGAATCGTCACGGTCCTGCGTGAGGCCGGAGTCGACATCGCCCGCCGCACGGTGGCTAAATACCGTGAGGCGATGAAGATCCCCTCCTCGGTGCGCCGCCGAAAGCAAAAGGCGACCGACGCCGCGCTTTGACGCCGCAAGGAGAGATTTTTTCTCGCCCGAAAACCGCCCATTAGGAAACAATCAATAGAAGGACCATTTTGAACGAGCTCGACGCGCCACCCCCCTTGCGGGCGAACCTAGGGAGTGCGAGATAACTCAAGATGAGAATTGAAGTCGTTGGGAAACAGCTCGATGTCGGCCAAGCGTTGCGCGGTCGAATCGAGGAGCGGCTCGCCGAAGCGGTGAGCAAACACGCCAACCGCCCTGTTGAGGCGATTGTTCGAATATCCCGCAACGCGCATCTTTTCAAATGCGATTGCTCGGCCCATCTGAGCACCGGCCTCAAGGCGCAAGCCTCCGGCAGCGATAGCGACGTGTACGCCGCTTGCGATCAGGCGATCGCTCGTTTGGAGAAACAGTTGCGCCGATATAAGCGTCGGCTGAAGGATCATCATCAACGGCGCAAAGAGCCGATCAGACAGCTTGACGCAATGGCCTATGTGCTGTCTAGCGTGGATGAATCTTCGGCCTCCGAGTCGCCTCAAACCGACGCCTCCGACGAATGGCGCCCTATGATCATCGCAGAGAGCCGCGCTCAGGTGCCGACGCTTTCCGTCGGAGAAGCGGTGATGCAGATGGAGTTAAGCAACGAAAACTTCTTGTTGTTTCTCAATAACGCCCAAACCCGCCTCAACGCTGTGTATCGGCGTGATGACGGAAATGTCGGATGGCTTGATCCGGCGGGCGAAAAAGCGCCATAAGATTAGGTTCTGTCCCTACGTCAATCGACAGCTTCTGGGAGATCGACCAATATGCAGCAGTTTATCGAATTGACGCCCCCAGAAGCTGTGTTCGCCAACCTTCGCGCCAGTAGCAAGAAGAGCCTGTTGCAAGAATTGGCCAACAAGGCGGCGGAGCAGATCGGCGTCGATTCCAGGGCATTGTTCTCTGAGTTGATGGAGCGCGAGCGGCTCGGCACAACCGGTATGGGCCGGGGGGTGGCGATTCCGCATTGCCGCTTGCCAAAGCTGGACCGAATCCGTGGCTTTCTGGCCCGGCTCGACACTGCTGTGGATTTCGAGGCGGTGGACGGACAGCCGGTGGATCTGGCATTTTTGTTGGTGGCCCCGGAGTCCGCTGGATCGGACCATCTGAAGGCGTTGGCCCGGGTCTCGCGGATCTTTCGCGATTCCGACACCTGCGCCAAAATGCGCGGCGCCAAAGACGGTGCGGCGCTGCACGCCCTCCTGGCGTCGCCGGAGCGCGTGCAAGCGGCATGAAAACAAGCGGCGGAAAAAGTAGCTGCTAAGGACGTTTAATCCTTGGTTTTCATCTGGAGCCTGACGCCAAAGTAAGCGCTAACACAAAATCGCCCGCCTGATTCTGCGGGCGATTTTTGTTTTTGAAACAGCGACCGCCAAAGAGGCCTCTTTCATGCTACCGTTCTGGCGTCAGTGAACGCTCACCGGGCGGAAATCATTGGCCTGCGCGGCCGCCATCGCAGTGTCCCTGTCCGGGAACAGGGCCAATGGGCGGCCATTTTCGTCATGGAGCGCCACCACGGCAAGATCCCTCAACCCGGAGGGGGCGCCCTCGCGCTCCTTCGCGGTCAGCGGGCGGATGTAGGCGATGGGAACTTGCGTGGCGTTCAACGCCGCGTCGTCCATCACCATATCGTCCTCGATGATCTCGATTTCGAGATCTTCAGCAGATTCAAGCTCGTCACCCTCGATATCGCTGTCAAATTTATCATCATGTCGGCTCATATCGCCCTCCTTGGCGATGCGCGTCTCGCGCCGCATCTGTGCTGAGGCAAACCGCAGTTTAGCCGCGGTCGATTTCAATCTTCTTCACGACCGTGTCGGCGGCTCGGCGCTCCAGATCGACATGGAGCAGCCCGTCGCTCATCCTGGCGCCAACCACGTCGACGCCCTCGGCCAAAACGAAGGATTTCTGAAACTGCCGTGCCGCGATGCCGCGGTGCAGAAACACGCGCTCCTCATCGTCTTCACCGGAACGCCCTCTGACCACCAGAAGATTGTTGTCCTCGACGGTGATATCGAGATCGTTTTCCCGGAAGCCGGCGACCGCCAATGAGATTCGATAGGAGGTCTCGCCCCGCATTTCGATATTATACGGGGGGTAGCTGTCCGAGCCGCTTTTCGCGGCGCGCTCCACCATCCGCTCAACCTGCTCAAACCCGAGTAGGAACGGATGCCCGGAGAGAGAAAACCGAGACATCATCACCTCATAATAGGCCGTGTCCGAAGACCAACGGACGCAAGACCTCATTAAGCGTCTTGCGCGATAATTATGTGGGCTGGAGATGTCTCCGCTTCAAGAGTCAAGTCCATAAGCGTGCTGACGACCGCATGCTTTAAATAGACACAGCGGGGTCGAGGTGTTTAATTAGCCCTACTTCGCTCAGTGCCGAGCAGAGACACGAGAAAAACACACCAAATGCAAGAAACGCCGAGACATTGCCTCATGCTCGCCAACATTCACTCGCTTGTTGCGCAAAATCTTCACCGAGGGATTTTAGACCATGGCAGTTAAGTATACAGGCGTAAATCTTGCGGGGCTGGAGTTTGGTAGTGGGCTGGATTCGAACGCCTACGTCTCCAACCCAGAGCATCATTATGATTTCTGGGCCAATGAGGCTGGCTCAAACGTCATCCGGCTGCCGTTCAAGTGGGAGCGGCTGCAGAATGAGAAGTACGGCGAATTTGACGACACATATCTCGGTTACCTGAAGGATGCGGTAGAGCACGCGGCTGAACGCGGCATGGTGCTTATCCTGGACATGCACAACTACGCTAAGGGCTTCGGCAGCTCAATGTCCTCCGATGACTCGCTGCTCCCCGCCTATCAGGACGTTTGGCAGAAGCTGGCGGAAGAGTTTAAGGACGACGAGAACGTCTGGTTCAACATTATGAACGAACCCCACAGCATCGACGCCGATCGCTGGATGGAATTCGCTCAAGCCGCCACAGATAAAATCCGCGCCACTGGGGCGACCAACAAGATCATCGTTCCGACTGTGGACTGGTCAGGCGCGCATCAATTCAACTATGACGGCAACGCCTCCAAGGAAGCCGCATACGAGACTTATTACGACCCCGCGAATAACTTTGCGTTCGAGGTGCACCAGTATCTAGACGGCGACAGCTCCGGTTTCAGCCCGATCGCACAGTCTGGCAAGGGCGCGACCGTGCTGGACGGCGCCACCGAATGGGCGCGGGAGAACGACTTCGACCTGTTCCTGGGCGAATTCGGCGTCTCCTACGACGGCGGAAGCCAAGTCGAAGCCCAGGCCATGCTGCAGCATATGGCCGACAACAGCGACGTCTATCTCGGCTGGACGGCCTGGGCCGCAGGTGAATGGTGGGGCGACTATTATTACGGCCTCGGCCAGGGCTATGAGGACACCAGCATCCTGACGCCCTTTATGAGCGGCGAGACTGGTGACTTCGAAAATAACGGTGTGGGCGCGCCGACCGACCCGGCCCCGACCGATCCCGCGCCCACAGATCCTGAGCCGACGGACCCTGAACCAACGGACCCGGCGCCGGTCGATCCGATCGACGCCTCCGCACTACAGATTGTGCTGGCGGCGGTCGACCCTGACAGCGACGAGGTGCTGACCCGCATCGAGCAGGACAGCATGCTCGACGCCGATATGTTCGGCGGCGCCGGCCTCAACCTCAAGGCCAACGTCTATGGCGAGGGTATGGAGGCGATCCGCTCGGTGCGCGTGACCATGGACAATGGCGAGTCGCACCTGGAGACCATCCGCCCCTACGCCTTCTTCGGCGACAAGAGCGGTGACTACTTCGGCGGCGGCCTTAGCGCCGGGGCTCATAGCGTCACGATCGAAGCATTCACCAATAGGGCGGGAACTGGCGAGCCAGTGCTGACGAAGAGTTTCGACTTTGAGGCCAGCGGCGATATCGGCGATCCGAATGCGACTATGCCGACGGTGGATGAGAGCTTGACGTCAAGCGAGCTGACCGTGGTGCTGGCGCTGGTCGATCCGGACACCGATGAGGTGCTGCATCGCATCAAGCCGGGCGACTCAATTGACCCGGCTGACTTGCCGAGCGGCCAGTTGGCGCTGAAGGCCAATGTGATCGGCGAGGGCATGGCTTCGGTCGAAACCGTGCGGATCGTGATTGATGGCGAAGTGGAGCGCATCGACTCGGCGCGGCCCTACGCGGTGTTCGGCGACGAGGCTGGCGACTACCTCGCGGGCGCTCTGACCTCCGGCCAGCACAACATCGTCGTCGAGGCTTACGCCACCGCCGAGGCCGAGGGCCAACCAATGGTGAGCGGCGCGTTTGACGTGACCGCGCTGGCGGATTTCGTGCCGACCACCAACGCCGCCCCACAGACGCCTGCCACACCGGATACGACACCGGACACCAGCATGGACGGCCTGATGGAGCTGTTCCTGATCGATGTCGAAACCGGCGCTGCGCTTGGCGCGATCCAGGATGGCGGCTCGGTGTCGGTATCTGATCTGGAATCACGCTCGTTGCGGTTCGAGGCGCGGGTCAACGACGACTCGGTGGAGAGCGTGTCCTTCGCCCTTAGCGGCGCGGCGTCCTCTCCGGCGCAGGTGCAGAACGTCGAGGATTATAACTTTATCGTCGACCAGGGCATCACGGCCGGCACGTACACCGCGACGGTGGCGGCCTATGATCAGGACGGCGCCGCCGGCCAGAAGATTGAGGAGGAGATCCTCTCCTTCACCATCACCGAGGACTCGCTGGTCGGGTAACTGGCGGCGGCATCGTGATGAGATACAGAATCCCCGCCGGTTGGCGGGGATTTTTCAGTTTGGGCTTCTTGCTTTCAGGGCATTGAAAGCGCGATCGGTACGGCATCCGCACGCGCGAACGAGCCAAGGCGCTAACCAGTCATGAACCGCGTGGCTGTAAGTTCTGAAGAGCAATAAGGACATCGGCATGACCCAGGAGATCCCTCCCTTCCGCGATCATCCTTGGGGGTATTGCGCTATCATTTTTGGGGCGTTGGCGCTTTCGATCGCGCTTCTCAACATTTTCGGTGGTCCATTCTCGCCCCAAGCCCCTATCGGCCAAACAATCGGGGAGATCGCTGGCGATATTCGCGCCTCGGCGCTTCGTGCGGTTTCAGGGGCGGAACAACCGCCGAAAACCGTCCGGGGATGGGATATCGACCGCATTCTTCTGGTGGCGGCGCCGTTGTTCGGCGTGGGTGCGTTGCTGTTGGCGACCGTCTCTGCGCTCGCCGGTGACCCGCGCAGGCTGGCCGCCTACGGCGCGGCGTTCGGCGTCTCTGCGATCGCGATCCAGGTTGTTTGGTGGCTGGTCATTATTATTGCGGCGATGATGCTGATCGTCGCCATCATCGAGAACATCGACGGCATTCTTGGTGGTTAGCGTCACAGCGCCTAAACCGCGAACCCTCCCCCCACAGGGGGAGGGCGTGACCAGCAAACGCCTTAGAGGTTGAGCTGGTAGCTGGCCGGGACGTAATGGAAGCCCGGCCCCATCTCGACCACATAGCCGACCGCCGGGAACGGCATGTGATAGCCTGCGAACGGGATCTTGTCGGCGGCGATCATTCCAAACAGCTTCTTACGGGCGGCGGCGGCGCCTTCCTTGTCCATATCGAAGCGGACATGCCAATCCGGCCGCTCCAGCGAGACGACGTAATGGTTGGCGGCGTCGGCGCAGACCATCAGGCGGCGGCCGTCGCTCTCCAGATGGTAGGCCATATGACCCGGCGTATGGCCGGAAGCGTCGACGGCGGTGACGCCGGTGACGACGTCGTCGCCGTCCTTGATGAAGCTGAACTTTTCGGCCAGCGGGATGACGTTGGACTGGGTCAGCTTCGCCACCCGCTCGGTGCCGCCGGTCAGCTTGTCCTCGGGGCTCCAGAAATCATACTCGGCCGACGCGGTCACATAGCGGGCGTTCGGGTAGGCCGGGGCGCCATCCTCCATCAAGCCGCCGATATGGTCGGGGTGGAAATGGGTGATGACGATGACGTCGATTTGCTCCGGGGTCAGGCCGACATCGGCGAGGCGGGCGCGGATATGGCCAGCGTTGGGACGGCGGCCGGCGCCGTTGCCGGTGTCAAACAGGATGACCTCATCGCCGGTGTTCACGATCACCGGGGTAAAGCCGATCTCCATCTTGTCGGAGGGCAGCAGATATTGCGCGGTCAGCTCCGCGACGGCCTCAGCGGTCTGATCCTGGCCGAAGATCGGGTGCGGGCCGTCGAGCTGGATGGCGCCGTCAAACAGGGTGGTGACCTCGAAGCCGCCGAGCGTGAAACGGTAATGGCTGGGGCGAGACAGGCCCATCATCGGGGCTTTGGCCAGTGCCGGGGTCGCGGCTGCGGCGGCGAGGCCGGCCAGGGCGGCGCGGCGGCTGAGTATGAGTTTGCTCATCAGGATGCTCCCTAAACGCTGTCACCGCGCGGCCCCCGTCGGCCGGGGCGCTGCGGCGCGCTAGGCGGAAGGCGCCCTTTGGACGACTCCCGCCTAGCGAAGGAAACAATAGGCGGGAATGGCTTGGTGACGAGCGTATTTTGACGACGGTTTTGTGATCGGCGCAGCCGATCGAGCCAGTGGCCGTTTACTCCAAGAAGGTTTGGAGCCGCGGCGAACTAAAGGCCTTCAGCAACACCTCACGCCCCCGCTTCGCCCCTGGGACCTTAAATTCGAGCCGGAAGCGCACCGGGATAAAGGCGAACAGTTTTTGCGACGGGCACGACATTTCAGGGTTGCCGGGGAGTGAGACCGCGCTGGGTGCAATCCCATCTTTCTTGCCAATGGTCAGGCCGAATTGATCTTCGCAGAAAGAGACATCCCGATCAGCGCCGACCTGATACATCATGGAGCAGGTGACCCGCGAGCCTTTGACCTTGCAGCGGCTTAGCGTGGCTACATCGTCGCTCGTGTCTGGGGCGAGCGCTGGGGCGGTCGCTGGGGCGGGCGCTGGCCGCGCCAGGCTCGCGGCTGGCTTTGGGATCAGCAGAGGGACCGCTTGCGGCTGCGGGGCTGTTTCGTAGACGGGCGTTTGGCCGCTGGAGCAGGAGGTCGAGACCGCCTGCAAACACTCACGGTAGCGAACGTAACTGGGGGCGCACACGTCATACGCGACGCCGCTCCCGGTCGGGCCAGCCTCAACCGTTTCAATACATTGCGGTGAAATCAGCCTCCCGCAGAAATCCCCGGAGGTTGCGCAAGGCAGGCCCAATGTCTGCTGGGCGTGAGCCTCTACACCAAAAAAGGCGAGAAGGACGAAGGCGATTCTCAGGCTGCGCATGTTCCCCCCAAAATCCGGTCAAGTGTGAAACCGCAGGTGCGACGACATATTAGCAAGGGCTGCGGAGCACGTCACGCATGAGTACGATAATAATCCCTCAAAATAGTTGAGCACAGGGAGCTTTCCTGCATCAACCGCCATGGAAGCGCCCAATTTGCTGTGAGAAGTCCCGAGAATGGGCTTTGCAGCCAAAACTCCGCCATCGCCAAGAGTGACTCCTTTACTCCAAAGCGACTCTGTCGAACAGCAGGGCGTTGAAAGCGATCACCTGCACCGCCTGCCCGGTGAGAGCCTCCGCAGTGGTGAATTTAAGCTGGAACCGGGCGGGCGGCGCCACCGCATACAGTTTTTGAGACGGGCAGATGACCCCCTCGCGGCCCCCGATTGCGACGGTGGTGGCGTTGAGTTGGTCGCCGTTCTCCAGAATTAAGCCGAAGTGATTGTCGCAGAACTGCACGCTCTTATCACCGCTGACCTTGATGGTCATTTCGCAGGTGACGAGTTTGCCTTTCCCCTTGCAGCCGCGCAAGGCGACGCTGTCGCCGCTGTCCATGACCAGGGTTTGCGCCGCAGCGCCGTCCGCCGCGCGGGTCGCCGGTTCCGGGGCGGGGGCTGCTGCGGTGTCGGCGCCGCCGGAGCAGGAGGCGGCGACCGTCTCCAGGCATTCGCGGTAGAGGTTGAGATTGGCGTCGCAGGCTTCGGTGGAGCCGCTGAGGCCGGTGGAGCCGGCGCCGACCTTGTCGAGACAGTCTGGCGAGACCAGCTTGCCGCAGAACTCCCCTGCGGTGGAGCAGGGCATGGTCACGTTTTGGGCTTGGGCCTCAAGGGCGGCGGCGAGGCTGACCGCCGCGATGAGGGCTGAGATGGTCCACAGACTGCGCATGATCCCCCCGGATGTTTGATCAGATGTGAAATACGGATCTTGGCCTGAGATTAACGAGGGGGGCGGGGCGCGTCTATGTGGAAGGGGTTTTTGGGGGTTTAGGGCGAGGAGGAGGGGGAAATAGGAGGAGATAACGGGCCTGGGCGGAAAAATTGCGCTCGCGCTGCGCGCGCGACCGGGGGAGCGGGGGCCAGGGGAGCAGGGGCACGGCCAGAACGCTGGTTTTAAGCGGCGGTTGCTCGGAGAAATCCGCTGCATGGGCCAAACGCCGCCGGTGATCGCCGGACGAGCGAGGCTGCGAAATGGCGCCCCTCTCGCGGCCCCGCGCGCTGCCTGCTTTTCTAGTTTTCCGGACCGTTTATTTGCTGGGCTCGCGATGCCCTCGGGCGCAACGGAAACCAAGAACGCCGTACCGGAGCAGCGGCTCGCTCCACGTGCGACACGCGGCGCGCGTGTTGCGCGCGCCGTCGAACCATGAGCCGCCGCGGATCACCCGGGACGCAGCGCTGCTAGCGCCCCCCAGGCGGAACCATCCGTCGGCGCACCCCTATAGCTGTCATGCCAATGATCGGCGCACCATTCCCAGACATTGCCGTGCATCTGATGCAGGCCCCAGGGGTTGGGCTCAAACGCCTCCACAGGTTCGGTCTTGCCGCGCCCGTCTTTGCCACGGCCAGCAGGGCTGTAGTTTGCCTGATCCAGCGTGATCTGCCGCCCCCACCAATAGGGCGTCGTGGTCCCCGCTCGGCAGGCGTATTCCCATTCCGCCTCTGATGGCAGGCGATAGGGGGCGCCGGTCTGCTCCGACAGCCAGCGACAATAGCCATCGGCGTCCATGTGGGTGACGTTGATCACCGGACGGCGGCCCCGCCCCCAGCCCTCATCCTCCGGCTTGTCGACGCCAGCGGCGGCGGCGTAGCGGTCATAGTCGTCGAAGGTCACGGCGTATTTGCCAAGAGCGAAGGGCCGGGCGATGCGGACTTGATGTTGCGGGCCTTCCCAATCGTAGCGCCCAGGCTCATCCAGCGGCGAGCCCATGGTGAAGGAACCAGCGGGGATGATGAGCATTTCGGGGCCGTCGCCGCCGCTGGCGAGGGGGTCGCGGAAGGCGGTTCCGGCGGGGCTGGCGAACAGGGCGGCGGCGCGGCGGCGCTTGGCTTCTAACCGCTCGGCTTCTTCCGCCGCCTCAAGATCAGCCTGCGCCGCCGCAACCTTCGCCTCAAGGGCGGGAAAGCTCGGGGCGGCGGCGAAGCCCGTCACCGCCTTCAGGCTGGTGTGATCCACTGCCGCCCAATCCTCCAGATGGGTGCGGTGCAGTTTGGCGTCGAACGCCTCCACCGCCGTGGGGAATTGGTCGATGAAATGGGTGTAGACGCGGGGGTCGAGGCTGGTCTCGATGCGGGCCCAACGGGCGGCGATTTGGTCGGGGGTGGGGCCTGTGGGGGATGATGGAGCGGCGTGGGGCGCCGTTGGAGGTGGCGGCCTCACGCGGGCCTCGGCGGCGAGGCGTTTTTCCTCCAGGGCGGCGGCGCGGAGTTGGGCGGCTTTCTCGATGGTCGCGGGGGACTCGGGGTCGACCGGGTGGGCGTCGGCCCAGGCGTCGAGGCGGGTGGCCAGGGCTTGCAGCACCCGCGCCCAGCCTTCGTGACCCGGCCCCTCATGGTCGGCGAGGCTTTCGCGGCTGATGTCGTAAAACTGCGTTGGGACCGAGGCTTGGTGGATCGCTTCGATCTCAGCGACAACCAA
>JAHQVS010000221.1 GCA_019634215.1 Paracoccaceae bacterium
CATCATCGATGGCGTGGTGAAGAACATCACCGATTACGGCGCGTTCGTGGATCTGGGCGGCGTCGACGGCCCGCTTCACGTCACCGACATGGCGTGGCGACGCGTCAACCATCCGACCGAGGTGCTGAACATCGGCGAGACCGTCAAGGTTCAGGTGGTCAAGGTTAACAAAGAGACCCAGCGCATCAGCCTCGGCATGAAGCAGCTGATGGCCGATCCATGGGACGGCATCGAAGCCAAATACCCGCTGGGCGCCAAATTCACCGGCCGCGTCACCAACATCACCGACTACGGCGCTTTCGTGGAGCTGGAAGCTGGCGTTGAGGGCTTGGTGCATGTTTCGGAGATGTCCTGGACCAAGAAGAATGCGCATCCGGGTAAAATCGTCTCCACCTCGCAGGAGGTTGAGGTCATGGTGCTCGACGTTGATCCGAACAAACGCCGCGTGTCCTTGGGCTTGAAACAGTGCATTGACAATCCTTGGGACAGCTTCGCCGCCAATCACCCGGCTGGCGCGGAGATCGAGGGCGAGGTCAAGAACATCACCGAGTTCGGCCTGTTTATCGGCCTCGACGGCGACATCGACGGCATGGTTCATCTCTCCGATCTGGATTGGAACCGTCAGGGCGACGAAGCCATCCAGGATTACAACAAAGGTGACGTCGTGCGCGCCCAGGTGTTGGACGTCGATGTGGAGAAAGAGCGGATTTCGCTCGGCATTAAGCAGCTCGGCGGCGATCCGTTTGAGACCGCGACCGACGGCGTCAAGCGCGGCGACATCGTCACCGCCGAAGTGACGGCGGTCGAGGAAGGCGGCATCGAGGTCGAGGCCAACGGCACCAAAACCTTTATCCGCCGCTCCGACCTGTCGCGTGATCGCAGCGAGCAACGACCTGAGCGCTACTCGGTGGGCGATAAAATCGACGCCAAGATCACCAACATCGACCGTAGCTCTCGCCGGATCACTCTTTCGATTAAGGCTCGGGAGATTGATGAGGAGAAGAAGGCGGTTGAGCAGTACGGCTCCTCCGACAGCGGCGCCTCGCTCGGCGATATTCTGGGCGCGGCGTTGAAAGAGCGGACCACCGACGATTGACCGGCTCCACTGGAGATCGGGACGAGCCTCCCCTCGGCGCGCGGCGCGCGCCGGGGCCATGGGATCGGGCCTCTGGCGGCGCCAACGAGGCGATGTTGGCGTTGTTCAGCGCGGCTCAGGAGGCCGCCAACACGGCCGCCGAAGAAAAGCGCAGGCTTAGACGCCGGCTATTCTGGTGGCGCCTCGGCGCGCTGGCCTTGGCCGTGGTGTTGATCGTGAGCGTGATCGCCTCCCGAGACGGGGGCCAGCGGGAGCATATCGCTCGGGTCGACGTACTTGGCGTGATCCTGGATGACCGGGCTCGTGACGATCTGCTGCTTAACATCGCCGATAATGACGCCGCTAAGGCGTTGATTGTGCGCATCGACAGTCCCGGCGGCACGACCGTTGGCGGTGAGGCTATTTTCGAATCCTTGCGCAAGGTGTCTGAGAAAAAGCCAGTGGTGGCTGTGCTTGGCGAGGTCGCGGCCTCCGGGGGCTACATCGCCGCCTTGGCCGCAGATCGCATCATTGCCCGCGGCAACACCATCACCGCCTCGATTGGCGTGATTTTCACCGCGCCGAATTTTTCAGGCGCGCTTGAAAAGCTTGGCATTGAGGTGGTCGAGGTGAAGAGCGGAGCGCAGAAAGCCGAGCCTTCTCCGTATAAGCCGGTCGATCCGGCGGTTCTGGAGGCGGATCGCGCCTTGATCGACGATAGCTTTGATTGGTTTTTGGGGTTGGTGCGTGACCGCCGCGATTTAACCGACATTCAATTGGCCGAAGTACGGGACGGTCGAATTTTGACCGGACGTTTGGCGCTTGAGGAAGGCTTAATCGACCAGCTGGGCGGTGAAGCTGATGCGATCGCATGGTTGCGTTCTGAACGCGGGGTGCCGGATGATCTGCCCGTTGTCGACCATGCCCCGCTTGACCCTGAGAGGGGTTTTCTTGGCCAATTGGTAGATGACGCGTTCGGATCTCTAGCGTTAGGCGGCGCCACTACCTACCTGGAGCCCTTGACGCGGCCCGGCCCGCGCCTGATTTCCCAAGTACGCTAATCGACCGCCCGCTAATGCGGCTAAGTGGCGGCAAATGCGCGCTTTCGTTGACCTTCGCCTGATTCGCACCCCAATCTGGCGTAATTGAACGAGGAGTTTCGAACAATGATCAAATCAGAGCTGATCTCCCGCATCGTCGAAGAGAATCCGCACCTGTTCCAACGGGATGTGGAGCTGGTGGTTTCCACCGTGTTTGATGAAATCTCCGAGGCGCTGTCTCGCGGCGATCGGGTGGAGTTGCGCGGTTTCGGCGCCTTCTCGGTCAAGAAGCGTGAGGCCCGTATCGCGCGGAATCCGCGCACTGGCGAGGCGGTTCCTGTACCAGAGAAACGCGCGCCCTACTTCAAGGCGGGCAAGGAGCTGCGTGAACGCCTCAATGAAGGCTACGAGCCTGAACAGCCTAAGAAAAAACCGGCTGCAAAGAAGAAAGCCAGCGCCTAAACCTAGGGTCGCATACGCAGCGGAAGGGCCGACCGGCTTTCAACGCTGGGACGATCAGAAGATCACCGCCGAGGGGGCGCGGCGGGTGGAGCGGAGAGAGAGACGATGCGGCTGATCCAGCGCGTGTTTTGGGTTGGGGTCATAGTGTTGGCGACAATCTTCGCCTTCATTAATCTGCATGACGTTTCGGTAAACCTCGATCCCTTGGGGTTGGGCTTTGAGGCGTTGCAGTCGGCGCAAATTCCGTTGGCGTTTGTGATTCTCGGCAGCGTGGCGGTTGGCTTGATCGTCGGCGTCATGCTGATGTGGCTGGCGTCTTGGCCGTCACAGCGCGCTTTGGGAGTCGAACGTCGTGAGGCGCGGAAGCTACGGCGGGAGAATGAGCGCATGTCGGAAGCGCTAAAACAGGCCGATCACCCGGACACAGCAGGGCCGCCGGTGGCGCGATGAGCTTTGTGTTAGGCGGAGCCGACTCCGTTCGTGTGAAAATTTGCGGTTTGAGCGCCGAGACTGAGGTCGCTGCTGCTACGGAGGCGGGCGCCTCTTATATCGGTTTTGTATTTTACCCCCCCTCCCCCCGCAGTTTACCGGCAGAACGCGCGGCGGAGCTTTGCGCGGTTGCGCCGGTTGGCGTCTGTAAGGTCGGGTTATTCGTCGCCCCGGACGATGCGCTGTTGGAAATGGTCTTATCGGCCGCGCCATTGGATATGATCCAGTTGCACGGCGATGAGACGCCAGAGAGAGTTGCTGAGGTGCGGGCGCGGTATGGGTTGCCGGTGATGAAGGTGGTGCGCCTCGCCGGGGAGGAAGATGTCGCGCTGCTCGATGTGCATGAGCCGGTGGCGGATCAAATTCTGTGCGACGCCAAGCCTCGGGCTGAGGGCGAGTTGCCGGGCGGCAATGGGGTGGCGTTTGATTGGCGTTTGATCCAGGGCCGTCGCTGGAGGACTCCCTGGATGCTCGCGGGCGGGCTGACGCCGGAGAATGTCGCCCGTGCCATCGCTCTGACCGGTGCGACTCAAGTGGATGTGTCGTCGGGGGTGGAGCGCGCGCCGGGGATGAAGGACACGGATAAGATCGCGGCCTTTGTCGCAGCGGCGCAGGCGGCGTGATCATTCGCGAGGCGATCGCTGCAGATCTTGAGGCCGTGGTGGCCTTGCTCGCCGATGATCAACTTGGTCGTGCCCGCGAGACGCCGGGTGACCTTGCCTATGCCGAGGCTTTTGAGCGGATGCGGCGCCAGGGCGACAATCTGCTCTTGGTGGCGGAAGATGAGGCCGGAGACATCCTCGCCTGCCTTCAACTGACACTGATCCACGGCCTCTCTCGCCAAGGAGCGTCGCGGGCGCAGATTGAAGGCGTGAGGGTGTCGGATCGGATGCGCGGTGCTGGTCTGGGGCGACGTATGATCGAGGCCGCTGTGACGCGGGCGGAACAGGCGGGATGCGCTCTGGCGCAGCTCACCACCGACCGCCAGCGACCGGAGGCGCATCGCTTCTATGAATCCCTGGGGTTCGAGCCGAGTCATGTCGGCTACAAGCGCAATCTGCGACTCGCATCTGCCGAAGAGACCGATTAGAGCAGGATTAGCGCAATTGACTAGAGAAGCTCCCACAACATGAATGAGATAGCGGCGAATAGTTTTCGCGAGGGCCCGAATGAGCAGGGCCGGTTCGGCAAGTTCGGCGGGCGATTTGTCGCTGAAACCCTGATGCCGCTGATTCTGGATTTGGAGAAATGCTACGAGGCGGCCAAAACCGACCCGGCGTTTCAGGCGGAGATGCAAGATCTCTGGACGCATTATGTCGGAAGGCCCTCGCCGCTTTATTTCGCAGAGCGGCTGACTGAGCATTTCGGCGGGGCGAAAATCTATCTGAAGCGTGACGAGCTGAACCATACTGGCGCGCATAAAATCAATAATGTGCTGGGTCAGATTTTGTTGGCGCGGCGGATGGGCAAGACCCGGATTATCGCCGAGACCGGCGCCGGTCAGCATGGCGTCGCGACAGCGACAGTGTGCGCGCGGTTTGGCCTCCAATGCGTGGTGTTCATGGGCGCGACGGATGTCGAGCGCCAAAAGCCGAACGTGTTTCGGATGAAGTTGCTTGGGGCCGAGGTCGTGCCGGTCACATCAGGGCGGGGCACCCTGAAGGACGCCATGAACGAGGCGCTGCGCGACTGGGTCACGCGTGTGGGCGAGACATTTTATTGCATCGGAACCGTCGCCGGTCCGCACCCCTATCCGGCGATGGTCCGGGATTTTCAATCGATCATCGGCCGAGAGACTAAAGAGCAAATGCAGGCGCGCGAAGGCCGGTTGCCGGACAGCCTAGTGGCTTGCATCGGCGGCGGCTCCAACGCCATGGGGCTGTTTCATCCGTTCCTGGATGATCGCGATGTGCGGATCATCGGCGTTGAGGCCGGAGGGCATGGCGTTGATGACCGGATGGAGCATGCCGCCTCACTGACCGGAGGCCGTCCGGGCGTGCTGCACGGCAACCGCACGTATCTGCTTCAGGATGAGGACGGACAGATCATCGAGGGGCACTCAATCTCCGCGGGGCTGGATTATCCCGGCATCGGCCCGGAGCATTCCTGGCTGCATGAGATGGGGCGGGTGGAATATGTGTCGGTCACTGATCAAGAGGCGCTGGACGCCTTCCAGCTCTCGTGCCGGTTAGAGGGCATTATTCCGGCCTTGGAGCCGAGCCACGCCCTGGCCCATGTGGCCAAGATCGCACCCTCACTGCCAAGCGATCATTTGATGGTGATGAACATGTGCGGGCGAGGAGATAAGGATATCTTCACGGTCGCGGACGCCCTGGGCGACAAGCTTGGGTGAACCTCAAGGGTAGGGCTTCGGCCTTACCAGTTTGACCGCGAGAAGCCAGAAGGGAGAGGCGCGCCATGCCGACGTTTAAGAGAAACGATCAAGTCGTCTGCGAAGGGTTGGACGCGCTGTTGACCGTGCGCGACGTCGACGGCGAGGCCGCCACCTGCGCTTGGGTCGAGGGTGATTCGGTGAAAATCGGAACATTCAAAACCGCCGCGCTGTCCCACGCGCCGCAAAGTCTAAAATCCAAAGCCGCCGCCCTCTCGGGCAAAGCGCCTAACCAAGAGTGAGCTGTTCGAGTGACCCGCATTTCTGATTGTTTCGCCCGCGCCCGCTCGGAGAATCGCGCGGTTCTCGTAACGTATTTGATGGCGGGCGACCCGACTCCGGAGACCACGCTAGACGTGCTGAAGGGGCTCCCCGCCGCAGGGGCTGACATCATCGAGCTGGGCGCGCCGTTCACCGACCCGATGGCTGACGGCCCGGCGATACAACTCGCCGGGCAGCGCGCGCTGGCGGCGGGGATGACCATGCGCGGGGTGTTGGATATGACGAGGCGGTTTCGGGAGACTGATCAAACCACGCCGATTGTGGTGATGGGCTATTACAACCCGATTTACGCGTTCGGGGTCGACGCCTTTTTGGCCGCCGCGCGGGAGGCCGGGGTCGATGGTTTAATCGTGGTGGATTTGCCGCCAGAGGAGGACGCAGAGCTGTGCTTGCCGGCTCAGTCCGCTGGGCTTGATTTTATCCGGCTCGCCACTCCCACCACCGACGATGTGCGTTTGCCGACGGTGCTGACCAACACCAGCGGCTTTGTCTATTACGTTTCGATCACGGGCGTGACGGGCGCCGCCAGCGCCGACCCGGCGCTAGTAGGGCCGGCGGTAGGGCGGATCAAACAGGCCACCGATCTGCCGGTTTGCGTTGGATTCGGGGTGAAATCTCCGGATAACGCCCGAGACATCGCCGCCGTGGCGGATGGGGTGGTGGTTGGCAGCGCCATCGTCAACCGCCTGGGTGGCGGTGAAAGCTCGGATCAAGTGCTCGGATTCGTGCGCTCCTTGGCGGATGGCGTGCGGTCGGCGCGGACCTGAGGCGGGAATTCGCGACGCCGTCAACGCATGTCGGGCTAATCACGCTCTTAACGCTATAAAAAGGTAGGCGGAGCGGGTCTCGCGATCTTATGTGAAACAAGGTGCGGACAGCTTCTGCCCGCGGGCAAACTCCTTCGCGGAAACGGGACACGCGTATGAATTGGCTTGATAAAGTCGCCTTGCCGAAGATCAACAATCTGTTCCAGCGTCGTGAAATGCCGGACAATCTCTGGCGCAAATGCGACTCCTGTAACGAGATGATCTTCCACCGCGAGTTGAAGCAGCATCTGTATGTCTGCCCGCATTGCGCCAATCATATGCGCATCGCCCCCAACGAACGGCTAGAAGCGCTTTATGACCATGGCGCGTATTTCAGGGTGGAAACTCCCGAGCCGTTGGCCGATCCGCTCTCTTTTCGAGATGAAAAACGCTATGTCGAGCGGCTGCGCGACGCGCGGCGGAAAACCGGAGAGTCAGAGGCCGTCACCGTCGCCATCGGCAAAATCGGTCAGGTAGAAACTGTATCTGCGGTGCAAAACTTTGATTTCATGGGCGGCTCCATGGGCATGGGCGTCGGCGATGGGCTGTTGATGGCTGCCGAAAAGTCGGTCGAACGCGGCGCGCCGCTGATTGTCTTCACTGCGGCTGGCGGCGCAAGGATGCAGGAAGGTATTCTGTCGCTGATGCAAATGCCGCGCACCACCATCGCCGTGCAAATGGTGCGCGAGGCTGGGCTGCCTTACATTACCGTCATCACCCACCCGACCACCGGCGGCGTCACCGCCTCCTACGCCATGCTCGGAGATATCCAGATTGCGGAGCCGGGCGCGCTGATCTGCTTTGCAGGGCCGCGAGTGATTGAGCAGACCATTCG
>JAHQVS010000222.1 GCA_019634215.1 Paracoccaceae bacterium
ATCTCGCTGGCGAACACCCCCGCCGGGTTGTTGCGGATTGTGGTCTTAAACATTGGCACAGTGGCGTTTTGCTCGATGTGCCGCAGCCGGATTCCAGCCTCGATCAGCGCGCGCTCGAAGGTGAAGGAGCAACCCAGGGCGAAGGCGACGAAATCGCCGCGCCAAAGCTCATGCAGATCAGGCGTTGACCCGGCTAGCTGGCCGTCCTGGTAGATGTTGTAGCAGGGGGCGTCGGAGCGGATGTCTATGTCTGCGCCCAAGGTGCGCATCATCGGGTCGCCGGTTTCGGAGACGCCGACCAACGGGCAGGCTTTTGGATTGCGCTGGCAGAACCGCATGAAGTCTAATGCGTGGGCTTCAGGCAAGATGACGATGTTCGCTTGCAGCCGCCCCATGCCCAGCCCGGCGGTTTGGCCCTGATACTGGTTTGACCGGATCGCGGCGCGAACCTTCTCCAGCGGCGCGGCGCGCAGCTCCGTGTAAGAGGCGCCGACAGGGGCTTCAGAGAGGGGGGCTTCAGATCTTGCCATCGAGCGAACACTCCTGCGAACCGATTGGCGATCAGGGTGCTCTTACGGCTGTGATCAAATCAACCTCGATATTTCTGGCTAAAGTGATCGAAGATTTTTATCGCGCGATGGCGGTGGGAGTGAGAGATGAAGGTTGGAAATCCGCCATTGGAATCAGGGGCTAGGACGCTTCCAAAGCCGTTTCTCGGGCGATTTGAGCGGATCGCTCCAACAGCTCGCTTTGCGGTTCGCCGAGATAAGAAGCGGTGAAGCGCAACGGGTTTGGCCGCCAGCCAGGGTCGAATGGAGCCAGTCGTCCCGCCTCGATTTCGGGCGCCACCACCATCTCCGGCATCGCGCCGACCGCTAGCCCGGCGCCGATCATGCGCACGCAGGCCGAGAGCGAGGAGGAGGGGAAGATCGTCACCCCGGGGCCGTAACGGTTGTACAGTTCCAATTGCAGCTCCCGGTAGGGACGGGTGTCGCGCGCAAAGGTCACCACGGCTTCGGTCGTGAACAGCTGCCGGAGGTTGTGGGGCAGCTCTTGCGATGACGCGCGACACCAGATCAGCTCGCTGCTCGGTAGCGCGACGTTTTCAACCGTGAACTCCGAGACGGGGCCCATCAACAAGGCTAGGTCGATCGCGCGTTGCAGCAGGCTGGCCCGCAAATTGACAGATATGTCGACGGTGATTTCGACCGAGAGTTTGGGGTAGGCGGCGCGCAGCCGGCAGATGAATTCGGGCAGCCAGGATTGCACGATGGTCTCGGAGACGCCGATGCGGATCTGACGCTCAATCGCCGCCGGGTCGACCACGTCGCGCTCAATATGCTCGACCAGCTCCAGATATTGCACGGCGTATTTTTTCAGCGCCACGCCCCGTTTGGTTAGGCGCATGCCTTGCGGCGATCGCTCGAACAGCTCGGTCGCCAGGCTCGCCTCCAACCCCTTGATCCGGGCCGATACCGCTGGCTGTGACAAGGCCAAATGCTCCGCCGCCGCCCGGACGCCGCCGAGGCGCGCCACCGCGAGGAAGGTTCTGAGTTGTTCAAGATTGAGCCGTAGTCCCATGGGGGGAGCTTAGGGTATTTGGGCGGTGATGTCGGGGATGTTTGGAGAGAAGCGCTAATGTGCGCCGGGGTGAGGAAGGCAAGGTCAGCCTCATCCGCCAACTGGGGTGAGATGAAGATACTCGGTGAGCAACTAGAGTATGAAATTAAATAGATCTAAAATATAGCCACCGCCAAAGCATGAATGTAATTGCTCTGGCTATAACTTGAGCATTCATCCGCTTTATTATCTGGTGGAGTGCTCGTACATTTTCTGATGTTGACATGATTTTATTTCAAGAAATTTACCCATTATCAGCATCGGTGCTCGAAGGTAGATCCATAAGATGCGGTTTCGCGCGCTCGAAACTTTGTATTAAAGTTAAAGGAGTTTGCGACGTGGGCGAAGAAGCGGCTAATTCCGGACTCTGGATGGCGCTCGCCGCGATGTTCGTCCTGCTGATGCAGGCGGGCTTTCTGCTGCTTGAGGCCGGTCGCACCAGAACGCGGCATTCCATCAGCGTGGCGCAAAAGAACATTTCCGATATCGTCGTCTGCTGGATTTTGTTCAGTGTGTTTGGTTTCGCGATTGCGTTCGGCCCGCCGGCTGCTTCGTCTGTCTTCGGCGACCTGTTTGGCGATCCGACCTGGCGCTGGTCGACGCATGAGTATGGGGTCGCTTTCATATATCAATGCGGGTTCTGCGCCGCCGCCGCGACGATCATATCTGGGGCAGTGGCCGAACGTATCCGCTTCACGGTCTATCTTGGTCTTACAGCGGCCGTCGCGTTGTTGATTTATCCGCTGGTGGCCAGACTGGTGTGGGGCGATCTGTTTGAGGTGAACTCAACCGCGCTACTGGGCGATCTCGGTTTCATCGATCACGCTGGCGCAACGGTGGTTCATTCCGTCGGGGGATGGGCCGCCCTGGCTGCTGTGATTGTGTTGGGGCGCCGCTCCGACGTGCAGCATGGCGCGCAACCCCAGGGGCATAGCGACGTCCTTGCCCTGTGCGGGGCCTTGCTTCTGTTGATTGGTTGGCTGGGTTTTAACGCCGGAGCGGAAACGCCGGGAAGCGCTGGTTTTGCAGACGCTTTGGTCAACACCCTGCTTGCGGGCGCCTGCGGTGCAGGGCTTGGCATGGCGGTTGGCGCCGGGCTTGACCGAGGGCATACCCAACCGCCACGGAGCATCAATGGTCTTGTCGGGGGGCTGGTCGCGGTGACGGCGAGCGCCTCCTTTATCGACCGTGAAGCCGCGATGATGATTGGCGCCGTCGGCGGGCTTGCCGCTTTGTGGGCGGCCGACATGCTCAGGCGCATTGGCTTGGATGATCCGCTTGACGCCGTGGCGGTTCATGGCGTCGCCGGCGCCGTCGGCACGTTGGCGGTCGCGGTGGTCGCGCCGATGGAGATGCTGGTCAATGGCTCGCGATTCGAGCAGTTCGGCGTGCAGGTGCTGGGAGTCGGAGTGACGTTTGTGATCGCCTTTGGGGGCGCTTACTTGTTTCTTCAGGCCATCGAGCTGTTTGATTCGATCCGGGTGACGGAGGCTCAAGAGCGCATGGGCCTGAACGCGTCGGAACACGGGGCTCTGTTAGGCGTGGACAAGCTGCATCATGCACTTAAGCAGCGCGTGGACGACGCCGCGTTTGCGTCAGCCGAGAACTGCGTTCGCCCCTTGGAGGTCGAAGCCGGCGAAGAGGGGGCGGACATCGCCGATACCGTCAACTTGTTGATGGCGCGGTACGAGGACTCGCAGTCGGAGCTTGTAGAGGCGCGAAATCGTATGCGCGACTTTGCATCATGCGCCAGCGATTTTATGTGGGAGACGGACGCCGGTTTGCGCCTGATCTATTTGTCTTCGCGGTTTGAAGAGCTGACGGGTCATAAGCCGTTTAGCGCTATTGGCGGCGGGCTGTTTGAGCTGTTGAACGTCCGGCGTGCGGAAGAAGCCTTAGTCCGGTTGAAGAGTAAAAACGGGGATCGCTTTGACGACGTGATTGGCACGGTCACCAATTCAAATGGTGATCGGCGGCTGATCCGCCTGCGCGGCGCCGCGTTTTTTGATGCGACTGGCGGCGTCGCCGGCGTACGGGGCACCGGGGAAGACATCACCGAGCAGGCTGAGACGCAGGAACGGCTGCGCCGGCATGCGCTTCATGACGAGCTTACCGGGACTTTGAACCGGCGGAGCCTGCATGAGCATGTCTCCGATCTGATCTTCGAAGACCGGGAACATGTGTCGTTTGCCGTCGTCGCTTTTGATCTGGACGGCTTTAAGGCGGTCAACGACATCCATGGGCATGAAGCGGGCGATCGGCTGCTCATGACCACGGCGAACCGCATTCAGGCGACGCTGCGAGAGCAAGATATTCTTGCTCGGATGGGGGGGGACGAGTTCGTTGCTGTGTTGTCAGGGCTCACTCCCGGAACGGCGGAGCAGGACGCCCTTGACTGGGCTCATCTGGTGATTTCCGAGGTTGAGCGTCCGCAGACTGAAGGCCCATCCGTGAGTATTGGCCTGAGCGCTGGTGTTCGAGTGTCGGCTGGCGCATCCACACCACCCGACCAGCTTCTCCAGGAGGCGGACCAGGCGCTGTATCATGCTAAGCGAAGTGGCCGGGGTTGCGCTTTCGCGTATGACCCTTCCTTCGGTCAGGAGGAGGCCAGAAAGCGGGCGCTGCAAAGCGCGTTGGCGGCGGGCCTGGAGGCTGGTGAGTTTTTCCTGGAGTATCAGCCGCAATGCTGCGCTCGGGAAGGCCGCATTCTTGGCTTTGAAGCCTTGGTGCGCTGGCGTAGGCCTGAGGTGGGAACCGTTCCGCCAAACGTCTTCATTCCCATCGCGGAGCAGTCCACTCTGATTCACAAGCTTGGGGCGTTCGTGCTGCGTGAAGCTGTGTCGACCGCCGCCGAGTGGCATCGCTCGAGCGCCGCCAAGGATATCGTGGTTTCGGTCAACGTCTCGCCAAAGCAATTGCGGGCGGACGACTTCGTGCCGCTGGTCGTGGCCGCCTTGGAGGACGCCGGGCTGCCGCCTGAGCTGTTGGAGCTGGAAATCACCGAAAGCGTGTTTATTGATGACGCCGAGGCCTGCATCCGAAAGCTCGCGGCGCTTAGGGGAATGGGCGTCTCGATCGCGATTGACGATTTTGGGACTGGCTTCTCGTCGCTCGGCTACCTCAAGCACCTGCCATTAAACCGTTTGAAGATCGATAAAACCTTCATTGACACTGTGCTGGACGATGATAGCAGTCTGGCAATCGTCGACTCGGTGCTTCGTCTCGGAAAATCGCTTGGGTTGTCCGTCATCGCTGAGGGTGTTGAAAGTGAAGCTCAAAGGGTGAAACTGGACACCCTTGGCTGCCCGATGTTTCAGGGCTTTTTACGGTCCCGGCCAGTTTCGGCGGAGGACGCGGAACAAATGATTCTCGGCCAAAGCACCCCGGTGGCGCGCGCGGCGGGGTGAGGAGGGGGGGCGGTTAGTCGTCTGAGGCCACGCCCATGGCGGAGAGCCTCGCAGCCAGATACCCTTCCTCATCCAGGTCGCTGAGCGGAGAGAGAGCGTCCGCTTTTTCGAACAATTCAGCTGCGTTGCGCCACCGTATGGCGGCTGTATCGCCGACCGCCGCTAGTCGCGCCTCAGCCCAGGCGAAACCGATCAACGCTGAGCGATCCGTGGGGGCGGATTCATAGTTGGCTTTCGCCATCTCCCAAAACTGCTTCAGGGCTGAGCGGGCGCCTTCGGTGTCGCCAGTCACGCCCCGCAGCTCCCCGACATTCAATTGCGTCCATCCAAGTGCGTTAGCCAGGGCGATGTTCTCAGGTTCGCTTATGGCGAGCGACTTCATCAGCCCTTCACGGTGAGTGAGGTCCGCCAAGGCCTCTGCGCGCCGGCTGAGCCGCCAGAGGACAAGACCCCGCGCCTCCAGCGCTTCGGCTAGGATGTGCGCGCCGAGCGCGTCTCCCGCATTCATGCGCTTCTCATTGATTGTGATACGTCGCGTTTGCACCTTCAGCGCGCCTTCCAGATCGCCTGCAGCTTCGGTGGCGTGCCCCAGCAACGCCAGGGCGTTTGAAATCCGGGAGTCAGAGGCGCCCAGCGTATTGTAAGCGTTGTCTGGATCTTCCCGGAGCGCCAGCAACTGCGCCGCATGGGTTCTGGCGTCACTGTGCAACTTCGCTGTGCTCAACGCCCGAACAGCACGCTCCAGCAAGTCGTCAATCTCACCCATCGTAGGAGCGATCGATTTCATACGCTCGGATACGTCGGTTAGGGCGTTTAGCGCCGTGCGGAGATTTGCGGCGCCTTTCGCAACGTCGCCTCTCTCCAGTTCAGTGATCGCATTTGAAGCGGCGGTTATGTCGCTCATGGCTTGAAGCAAAGGGTCGTCGGGAGATCGCTGCGCCGCAGCCTTTGATTGGCGTTCGGCTTCATCCCGCGCCGCTTCGGCTTCATCCAGACGGCCGAGTTTTTGTAAGATCTGGGCTCGGTCAATTTGAACAGCGCCGCGTATGGGAGAGATGCCCTGGTGATCGGATTGAATGGCCTCGAGGCTCTCGACGAGCCGCAACACCTCATCATAGAGTTCAAGCGCCGTCTCCGGCTCGTCCGCGCTCCAAGCATCTTTGGCCCGGCTATAGGCGAGCGTCATTTCTGCCCTGAGAACGAGGCTGCTGTTTGGATTCTCCGCACGCAGAGGCTTCAGATCCGCCTCGATCACATTGAGAAGCGCTGCATAATCTGCTGACCCTTGTTCCAACAGAGCGAGCAGTTGAAGGCGCGCAAGAAGATACAGCGTTTGTTCGGCGTCACTCTTTTCGAGGTCGTCCTTGGGCGCTTCGGCAAGGATGCTTTCATACAGCGCCTTAGCCCGCTCCATTTCGCCAAGTGCGCCTAAACTGATGGCGTAGTCGTTACGCACTGAGTTCAGCGAGAAATTCAGCAACCTGTCGTTTGGATAGCTTTTCCTCAGATTTTCAAATGCTTTGAGCGACGCTTCAAAATAGGTCGCGGCGACCGCGCTTTGCGAATTGCCGGAGTAAGCCGCTCCGAACGCGCCTTCGGCGAGCGCTTTTCGGTAGGCGACGGTTTCGGACGCGGTTGGCGGATGTGTGGGCAGTTCGCTCTCAAGACGCTCGTAAATTTCCACGGCGCGTTGGACGACGTTCTGTGTGGTCTCGACTTTCGCGCCTTCGATTTGGAGCGTCGATAGACCGACTTCCATCAAGAGATTGTCAGCCGCGCTCATCGCCGCCTTGAAATTGCGATCTGCTTGCGCCCGGCGAGTTTCGGCCAGCCAGCCGAAACCTGCTGCGGCCACCGCCAACACCGTCATCGTCAGCGCAACGCTCGCGAAGATCTGGGTGCGGCGACGTTGCGTACGTTCGGCCCGCTTGGCGATTTCATCAAAGGGGACGCCCAACAGCCCGGCGATCAGTTTCGAGGTGGCGCGGCTCGGCCCGTCGCCCACTTGCCGCGCGTCCGCCGCGAGCGGCTCGACGCGCCGGTCCATGAGTTGACCATCCGCCGAGATCTCCCGCACGAGCGCTTCGGGGAAGCAATCAAGCTCGGGATGGCCCGGTTCGCCTTCGGCTATGATTGGGATGATGCGGTTGGCGCGGCCAAGGGCTTTGAAGGTGCGGATCTCTTCATTGACGTAGGCGCTGGCCGCCGCCGCCGGGGAGCACACCACGATCATAAACTGCGATTTTTCAAGCGCTTCGGCGGTGGCGGTGGCCAGCGTGGCGCCGCTTGCGAAGTCATCACGATCGCGGAAAATGGGGCGTAGGTCTCGGGGGACAGGGCCAAATCGCGTCTCGCGTCCAACCAAGTCTCGATCGGCGCGCCAGCTTTCCAGCGCTTTGTGTAGCCGCGCTGCGAAAAGGTCGTTGCGATGGCTGTAGGAGATGAACGCGCGATATTTCATAGAGCGGAACGTTTCACTGTGTGCGATGATATGCAATCTCGGATAGCCGGGGGCGGCATTGCATACGGCCCTTTAGCGCGGCTCCGGCGCGCCGGGTTCTTCCTCCGGCAAGGCCGCGATCATGGGATCGCCGCGCAGTTTTGCCATGTCTTTGAATTCCCGCGACACCTTTAACAGTTCCGGATAAGCGGCCGCTTGGTCGCCTTGGATGTCCCTGTCGAGCAGCGGCAGATACCCGTCCGCCACCGCGACGATGGTTGAGGAGATGGTGCGGTAGCAGGTTTCGCGGTCGATCGAACCGTCGTCGATTTCCGAGCAGATCGTCTCGAAATGATTCAGAACCAATAACAGGTCGTAATAGAGCAGCTGAGATTGGTTGTGATAGGGGCTGGGCTCGACGCCGCCGTCCTTGGCGCGTTGGCTGTCTCGGCTGTGAACGAAGATCTTGGACATCCGATCGACGAGCACCGCGTCCGTGGTGACGGTGGAGATCACTTGAAATGTCGCGCGCCGCCGCTCCACCCGCCGGGAAGCGTAGTTGATGCCGACCGGAATTGAGATGGCGACCAGGATGCTCAGAAACGAGGCGAGCACGCGGAGCAGATCAAGGTCGGTGTTCATTGCGAAGGGGCCTCGACATACGAAAAGAAGGCGCGCGCCTCTGTAGCGCCGCCTTCCGCGTGAGCAAAGCTGATATTTACCTTACGCTCCGTCAGCGCGGAGCGGTTTGCCCTTAAGGGCAAGGGATTTATTTCTTGCCGATCGGGCCGATTCCACCAGGCATGGCGACCTCCTTCGTTATTTCAGCGTTTCGGTATACGTTCTACCGATGTTCTTTATATAGGATTTCGCCCCCCCAATGCAAGCTTTAAGCGCTTTAAGGTGGGATAAGGCGGGCTGTATCCCACTTTGTGATGATGCGATTGTCTTGTAAAACCGTCAAGGTAAATGGCGGCGGGGCTTCTATGGCGCAAGTGTTTGTCTCTTATTCTCGGCGTGACCGCGATCAGGTGGAGATCGTGGTTCAGCGCTTGAAGGACGCCGGTTTGGAGGTGTGGTGGGACGACCGCCTCCAGGCTGGGCAATTGTTCAACGACCGCATCGCCCGCGAATTGGCGGCGGCGGAATGCGTGTTGGTGGTGTGGTCGCAGCCGGCGAAACGCTCCAGTTGGGTGGTGGCGGAGGCTTTGGAGGGATTCAACCGCCGCCGCTTGGCGCAGATCCGGGTGGAGGAGGTCGAGCCGCCATTCCCATTTACCGCGCTGCATTACACCGATTGGCCGGGCGAGGATGTCGGCGCGTCCGCCGAGGCGCTGGGGCGGGCGCTGCGCAGTCTGATGACGGCGTCGGTTGAGGCGCCGGTTGCGCATGCGCAGGCGTCGGGGCCGGACCGGCGGCGAATGGAGGCGCTGGCGCAGGAATTGACCGGTGTGTCGCCGCAGAGTTTTTTTGCGGCCAACGGCCTGTTGGCCGCAGGCGCCGGGCTGCTGTTCTGGTCCGGCTCATTGGGGGCTGACGCCGAGCAGTTGCAGCAGATGTTGTTCGGCGGGGCCGGCCTCTCCTTTGGGGCTGGGTTGTTGTTGATAGTGCAAACCGCCGCTGAGTTTTGGCGGTCCGGGGGGGCGGCATGAGTGAGAGCGTACAGAGCATGAAGGCGACGGCGTCGGCGGTGGCTGAGCAGGTGCCCAGTGTGCTGAAGGCGGTGCGGCAGCGGATGCGGACGTTGATCGCGGTGCAGCTTGTGGTCGCCGTCGGGGCGCTTGGCGCGGCGGCGTGGGGCTTCTATTCGCTGCAGCAGTATGAAAAGCGCAAGGCGGAGCTTCAGCAGGAAATCGACGCGGCGGACTCGCGGCTTAAGGGGGCCACAGACAATCTGACCGCCGCGCAGGCTGAACTGGAGGAGAAGGCGGCGGAGGTCGGCGAGTTGGAGCAGCGGCGTGAGGATCTGGCGCAGGAGATCGACCAGCAACGCCAAAGTCTGCTATTTATCGAAAACGCCGTCGCGTTGATCGAGAGCGAGGAGTATCCGGCCGCGGTAGATGCGCTGACTAAGGCGCGGGACGCCTCGCCGGACTCGACGACCGTGCTGCGGTTGTTATCGCAGGCCTACGCCAAAACCGGCGAATTCGGGGATGCGGTCGAGACCCGGCAAGCGGCGATCGAGGCCAATCGGGAGCAGAACCCGGACAAGGTCTACGCCTCGAAATCCAACCCCTTCGCTTTGGTCGACACTGCCGACGACATCGCCTGGCTGGCGATCTATCAGTGCGACGCTGGCGACTATTCGGCGGCGCAGCGGACCTTCCGGGACGCTTCGGGGTTCGTGCTCGAAGATCTGCGGAAGGGGGAGCGGGATTTGGTTGAGAAGATCCAGGAGGCGTGCGCCGACTCGCCGAAGCCGGTCGCTCCACAACTGGCGCTGGATCACGGTGCGAGTGCGCCGCCGCCGCTCAACCAGACGGAAGAGCGGGCGCGCGAACGGGCTGAGGCCTATCAGATCCGCGAGATCTATATGCATGTCGCCGCCAAGGCGGATTTGGCGGGCGCGCAGGCGCTGCGCCAGGAGTTGGAGGCGGCGGGGTATAAGGTTGCCGGGATCGATGTGATCGGCGGCAAGAAGGGGTATCAGCGGTCGGTGCGCTACTACTATGACGAGCAGAAGGCGCAGGTCGCTGAATTGAGCGGGTTGATTTGCGGCGCGCTGGGCGGGGGGCTGGCCTCTTGTGAGGAGGCGCCGATGGCTGAAGTGCCGTTGGTCGGGCTGTATAAGAACTTGCCGAGGGATCGGGTGGAGGTGTGGTTGTAGGGGCGGCCCTAGGGAGCGTTTATCCTTCGTTCGACAACCGGCGTTGACCGATTGATCTCGCCGTACTGGCCGCCTAGCATGCTGATTCGTCCGGGCTGAGCCGGGCGATGGAGAGTTTATGTTCGCGATTGCGGGAAAACGCTGACCCTACTTTGTAGGGAGGCAAATCTTTCATAAGGCCGCCTGCTCGTTATGGCGTCTCTCTCTCCATTGCCGCCTGAGCTGTTTAACTGACATCGAGCAACATGATGAGCGACAGGTCTGCGGGCTTGCGGCTTCGGCGGCCGTATTCTGAAAGATCATGAACGATGAAGATCAGACCGACATCGCCTCAAGACATCCCGGCGCTTCAGGTCATCGTTGACGCCAACCAGTTGTTTCCGAGTGAGGTGCTGCCGGAGATGGTCAGCAGCTATCTCACGGGGGAAACTCAATCCGAAGTGTGGCTGACATGTGAGAGCAACGGCCGCGTTATAGGGTTTTGTTACGCCGTCCCGGAACAGATGACCGATGGGACATGGAATATGCTGGCGATCGCTATCGATCCGCAGGCGCAAGGTGGCGGCGCGGGGGGCGTGTTGCTGGCGCATCTGGAAACTGGACTGCATGCGCAAGGTTGCCGCGTGCTGATCGTCGATACTTCAGGCGCAGCTGAATTTACGCAAACACGGGCGTTCTACCACAAGAACGGATATGCGGAGGAGGCCCGCATCCGTGATTTCTGGGCGGCTGGAGAGGACAAGATCGTGTTCTGGAAGTCTCTAGCCTAACCGCCAAATCAGCCGGCGCCGCTCTGTGGGCGGCGCCGTGTAGCGTTGTTCCTCCGGTTTCTCTACGCTAATTGGTGGAGGCGGGCGACTAGGCGGCGCGCATCGTCGCCAGTTTTGCGCCGAAGCCAATGAAGACCACGCCGGTCGCGCCTTTGAGCCAGCGCTGGAAACTGGGGTTTTGAACCGCGCCCGCGAATTTTGCGAACAGCAAGACCATAATGCCGAACCAGACGGCGTTGATCAGGGAATGGACCACGACCAGGGAGAACGCCGCGCCGACCGCCGCTTCTCCGCCCGCCGCATGCGGGATGAATTGCGGGAAAGCGGCCAAGTAGAACATCGAGACTTTGGGGTTGAGCGCGTTGGTCAGAAAGCCTTCGCCGAACGCCGCCGCCAGTTGGCGCTTGCGTTTCGCGGGCTCTACGGAAGTGGGGACCGTCTCGCCCTTCCAGGCGGAATACAGCGCGCGCAGGCCGAGCCAGCACAGGTAACCGGCGCCGAGCAGTTTTACGATCAAGAACGCCTGGGCGGACTGCACCAGGATCAATGAGATGCCGAAGATCGACAAGGCGCCGTGCAGATAGAAGGCGGCGACGAAGCCGGCGACGTTGGCGTATCCGGCGGCGCGGCCTGAGGTCGGGACGGTTTTGGCGATCAGGACGCCGTTGGGGCCGGGGGACATCACCAGCAGGGCGGCGACGGCGGTGAAGGTGAGGAAGTCGACGAGGGTCACGGGAGACTCCGGATCAGGTTATGCTTACTGGGCTCATAACGCGGCGCGCCGAGCAGTGCTATCCCGCTGTTATTGCGCCTGCACGCCGTTGGGATGGGGGTTGCCCTCTGGGTTGGGAACGCCTTCGGGGCTCGCTTTGGGGGGCTCGCTCCCGCTGGTGAAACGGTTTAGGGGAAGATCAAGCCGGAGCGCCTGCCCGATGAGAGGGCGTCAGGTTCCGGCGCTTCGCTACATAATCGCAGGATTGCTAAAGTGTTTGAGTATGATCTGCTGCATTGGAGCGCGTTTCTGAGCGCCGCTGTATTGTTGAATCTGGCTCCAGGGCCGGATATGGCGTTTATCTTGGGGCAGACCGCCGTTGGCGGGCGTCGGGCCGGATTTGCGGCCTGTCTCGGCATTTGGACCGGGGCTTTCGCGCATGTGATTATGGCGGCGGCGGGATTGTCGGCGATCTTGGCGACTTCAGCCACGGCCTTCGCCGTGATCAAATATGCCGGTGTCGCCTATCTGTTGTGGCTGGGCGTTCAGGCCATATGCTCCAGGGGCGATAATTTTATTTCGGAGATCAATGCGCCACCCGGAGGGCTGCGAAAGGTCTACTACCAGGCCATTACAATCGCGGCCTTAAACCCCAAGGTCGCCATCTTCTTTCTGGCCTTTCTCCCGCAATTCGTGACGCCGGAAGCCGGCCCGGTGTGGGCGCAACTCGCGCTGCATGGGACGCTGATTATTGTCGTGGGGGCGGTGGTGGAGCCGCCGATGGTGTTGCTGGGCGCGTGGTTGACCAAGAGAGTCCGGGAAAACCAGGCGATCGGCGTATGGATCGACCGCAGCCTTGGGGCGTTGCTGATCGGGTTGGGCCTGCGGCTGGCGGCTGAGCAGCGCTAATCGCTTGAGCTCGGGCGAACGGCTGTTGCCACCGCCTTAAGCCCCCAACCGCCGCCGCGACTCCGTGCCCGTCGGGGGCTTCATGCTTTCGTGAGTGTCCACCGCGCCGGATGCGACAACGAGAGGAGCTGATCACAGTAGTCTGCGGCACTGTCAGGATAGTCTTCATGGCGCCGCGCTCTCCGTGCGACGGCGTCGCCGCGAGCGCGCCCGCGAGTCGGGGCGGACGGGAGGAGCCGCTATAAACTTTGGTGAAAGTTTCGCGCGTTGACGACCGCGCGAAGCTCATGGCGCCGCTGAGGGGCTCGTCCACGAGAAGCAGGCGCCCGCAGGGGCGGCGGCGGCTTGGGCTGGTGTCGCGCCTTTATTGGACGAGGTGGCCGCCGACGATTCTGAAAAACACTGGGGTGTGGTCTCCGACGATCAGGCGTCGATGTCGAAGCGGCTGCGGGCTGCGAACAATCTGGTCGCGATCGCGTCGCGGGAGACGATACTGTCTTCGACCGCGCCGGAAGACGTGTATGTGCTGCCAAGCTTGCTGGTCGATCGCCTGCCGGTCTTGCTGTTGCGTGTCCAAACCCTGTCCGACACCACCATGCGGCTCACCAAGCGCGAAGCCTTGGGGCCTAACGACCGCATCGCGTTCC
>JAHQVS010000223.1 GCA_019634215.1 Paracoccaceae bacterium
CACGCGCTCGCTGAGGGCGCAAGGCCTCGCCACCGCGCTGCTGATGGACGTGATCAGCGGCTATCCCTACGGCACGGCCCAGGCCGAAGCCGACCTTTCCGAACTCTCCACCTCCTACGGCGCCGAGGCCCGGGTCGCGGCGCTGCGGATCGAGGTCTCGGAAAAGGTGCTCGCGGCGCTCTCGCCCGAGGTGCAGGAGATGTTTGACAAGCTGCTCGCCGCCCAAACCACCGGCAGACGCTGATCCTCACCCCAAGCCGCGCCGCCACTCGGCCAGGGCGCGGCCGATCTCATCCGGAGCATCCTCCTGGATGAAATGAATTCCCTTCACCGTCACCTCAGACAGGTTCGGCCATCCACGGCAATACTCCCGTTGTGGTCCGGTCAGAATCGCCCCCGGCTCAGCATTGATAAACAGTTTCGGCAGTTCCGACCCCGCCAGCCATACCCCATAATCCTCGACGATCTTGATTACCTCATCCGGTTCGCCAGCAATCGGCAGTTGACGCGGCCAAGTCAACGTCGGCCGCCGGTCCTCGCCAGGCGCTACGAAGGGGCGGCGATACACCGCCATCTCCGTCTCAGTCAGCCCGCGCAGCACCGAGCCGGGAAGGACCTTCTCCACAAAGACGTTCTTCTCCAACACCATCTGCTCCCCAGCGGGGGAGCGGAAGCCCTGGAACAACTCGCGGGCGGCGTCGGGCCAATCCTCCCAAGTCACCGGCGCCACGATCCCCTCCATAAAAGCGATCCCCTTGACCCTGTCGGGGTGGCGGCGCGCCCAGTCGAAACCGAGCGCCGAGCCCCAATCATGGACCACAAGAGTGATCTCCTCCTCGGGAATAACGGCGTTGATCCAGGCGTCGAGATAGCGGCGATGCTCGACAAAGCGATAGCTCGCCGGCCCTGTCGCATCGAGCTTATCGCTGTCGCCCATTCCGATCAGATCTGGCGCCAAACAGCGGCCCAGATCCGCCAGATGCGGCATGATGTTGCGCCAGAGGTAGGAAGATGTCGGATTGCCGTGAAGAAACAGAACCGGCGCACCGCTCCCCATCTCCACATAGGCCATACGCTTGCCGAGAACGCCGATGCGCTGCTTTGGGTGCTCCACGGTCGAGATCATGGATAAACGTCTCCCTGTCGCCGCCCTCAAACGGCGGTCAAACCGCCGTCCACCGCCACCGCTTGCCCAGTCATAAAGCTGTTCTCCGGCGCGCAGAGCCATAGCATCGCCCGGGCCACCTCCTCGGGCGCCGCCACCCGCCGCATCGGCACCCGCGCGGCAATGCGCGCGTAGGCGTCCTCCCGGCTCTCCCCCCGCGCCCCAGCCAGATCATCCGCCATCTCATCAAACAGCGGCGTCGCAGCGAAGGACGGGCACAGCGCGTTGACCCTGACATTGTGGCGCGCGACCTCATCCGCCGCCGCCTTAGTCAACCCCACCACCGCATGCTTGGAGGCGGCGTAGCCCGACAGCATTCCAGCCCCGACCAATCCCGCCGCCGAGGCCACATTCAGGATCGCCCCAGTTTTGGCCGCGAGCATTGGCGGCAGCTGGTGCTTCATGCCCAGAAACACCCCACGCGCATTCACCGCCATCAGCCGATCAAAGGTAGCGAGGTCCAACTCAGTCAGCTTCGTAAATGACTGGCCAATCCCAGCGTTGTTAATCGCAACATCCAACCGCCCAAACTGCGCCATCACAACCGCAACCAACGCGGCGACCTGCCCCTCCTGAGAGACATCGCAAGCCTCAGCAATCACATCACCGCCCAGCCTGGCCGCAACGGCCGTGACAGCTTCACGATCCAGATCCGCTAGGCACAGCAGCGCTCCCTCCGCCGCGAACATCTCCGCCGCCAGCCTGCCAAACCCGCCGGCGGCGCCGGTGATCAGCACGGTTTTCCCCTGATATCTCACGCCCCTCGCTCCGCGACCACGGCTCCGCGCCGGGCGTATTCCGGCACAAACGCCCCCATCCGCGCCGCCCGCTCGGGGTTGGAGGCGTTGCCGTCCAGCCCTCGCCTCTTCACACCCTGTAGGATCGCGGCCATGCGGAAGAAGCTGAAGGCGATGCAGAAATCAAAGTAGGAAACCAGCTCAACGCCCCGTCGGGCGCAATAGCGCTCGACATAATCTGCCTCGCCCGGCAGCCCCAGCCTGGCGCGGTCGACGCCTTCCAGCCCCCTGCCCTCGTCGCCCGGCGGCATCCGCCACTGCATGCATTGCTGCGCCAGATCGGCGAAGGGATGGCCGAGGGTCGACAGCTCCCAATCCAGCACCGCAACTAGACGCGGGGCGTCGGTGGCGAAGATCATGTTGTCGATGCGGTAATCGCCATGCACCAGACCAACCGCGCCGTCATCCTCAGGGGTGTGTAGCTCTAACCAAGCAATCAGCGCATCCATCTCGGCAATGGTTTCCGTCTCCGAGGCGCGATACTGCTTGCTCCAACGCGAAACCTGCCGGGCGTAATAATTCCCTGGGCGCCCGTAATCGGACAAGCCAGCAGCAGCTACGTCAACGTCATGCAAGGCGGCCAGCACCCGGTTCATTTCACCGTAAATCGCTCCGCGCTCTTCAGTCGACAGCCCCGGCAAACGCGGATCGTTAAAATTCCGCCCCGGCGCGTAGGACATCACATAGAACATCGAGCCAATGACAGCGTCGTCCTCGCACAGCGCCAGCATCTCCGGCGCCGGAACCGCTGATCCAGCCAAGGCCTTCTGCACCCTAAATTCGCGATCGACCGCATGGGCGGATTTCAGCAGCTCCCCCGGCGGTTTGCGCCGCAGCACATAAGCGCCAGAAGAGCTCTCAAGCTTAAAGGTTGGGTTGGATTGCCCAGTGGCGAATTTCTCCGCCTGGAGCGGCCCCTGAAACCCTGGGATCTCGGCGCGCATAAACTGCTCGACCGCCGCCAAATCGAGCCGCGCCGCCGCTGATGCGTCGCCGTCCATCGTCTCACACCGCCTGATTGCTGTATTGCTTCAGCTCCCGCCGCGCGACTTGCCGGCGATGCACCGCGTCTGGTCCGTCCGCCAGCCGCAAGGTGCGCAGATGGGTCCACATCGCCGCCAAGGGCGTGTCCTGGCTGATCCCCATGGCGCCATGCATCTGCATCGCCTCGTCGACTGCTTTCAGCGCAACGCGCGGCGCGATCACCTTGATCTGGCTGATCCAAGGCTGCGCGGCGCGCACCCCCTCCACATCCATCATATGCGCCGTCTTCAGGCACAGCAGCCGCGCCTGTTCGATCTCCATTCGGAGCTCAGCGATAATGTCGTAGTTGGCGCCAAGGTCCGCCAGCGGCTTGCCAAACGCCGTGCGCGCCAGAGACCGCTTGCACATCATCTCCAGCGCCTTCTCGGCTTGGCCGATCGCGCGCATGCAATGATGAATCCGCCCCGGCCCGAGCCGCCCCTGCGCCACTTCGAATCCGCGCCCTTCACCCAACACCAGATTCTCCGTAGGCACGCGCACATCGGTGAAGCGGATATGCATATGGCCATGCGGGGCGTCATCATGGCCGAACACCTCCATCGGTCGCAGCACCTCGATGCCTGGCGTCGCCGGATCGACGAAAAACTGGGTGTGGCGGGCGTGCTTGTCCGCCTCTGGGTTGGTCTGGGTCATCGTGATGTACAGCTTGCAGCGTGGGTCCCCAGCCCCCGACGCCCACCATTTCTCGCCATTCAACACCCAATCATCGCCATCCCGCACCGCCGACAGCGAGATATTGGTCGCATCTGACGAGGCCACGCCCGGCTCAGTCATCAGATAGGCGGAGCGGATCTCGCCGTTCAGCAGCGGAGCCAGCCAGCGCGCCTTATGCGCCTCGGTCCCGTAACGCTCCAAAACTTCCATATTCCCGGTGTCGGGAGCGTTGCAGTTGAACACCTCGGCGGCGATGCGCACCTTGCCCATCTCCTCGGCGAGATACGCATATTCCACCGTGGTGAGGCCATGACCACGCGCGCTGTCGGTCAACCAGAAGTTCCACAACCCACGCTCCTTAGCGGTGGCCTTCAGCCCCTCCAGGATCTCATCCTGCCGGGCGGTGCGGGCGAACCGGTCGCCGCCGGGGGCCTTCCCAACTTCGTCGTGATATTCCTGATCGAGCGGCTCAATCTGCGACTCGATCATATGTCTGATTTGCTCAACCAGGCCCTTCACACGATCCGTCATCCCGAGATTCATGTCTGTGATTCCTCTTGCAACGGACTGTCTAAAACCCGACTCGATCGCCGCCCTTAAGCCCCAGCCGCGCCCGTGCTTCCGCCGGGCTCGCGACTTGCATGCCTAATTCCTCAATGATGCGCCGGATCTTAGTAACCTGTTGCGCGTTGGAGACCGCCAGCTCCCCGCGCGAAATATAAAGGCTGTCCTCCAACCCGACGCGCAGATTGCCGCCCAATAGCGCGGCCTGAGTCGCCAATGGCATCTGGTGCCGCCCAGCGCCGAGCACCGACCATTCATATTGATCGCCGAACAGCTTCTTCGCGGTCCGGTCCAGGAATGCCAGATTCTCCGGGTCGGCGCCGATCCCGCCAAGAATGCCCAGCACGAATTGAATGAAGAAAGGCGGCTTCACCAAGCCCTTATCGACGAAGTAAGCCAAGTTATACAAATGGCCGACATCATAGCATTCGAATTCAAACTTCGTTCCATGCGCATCGCCAAGATTCTTCAGCGCATATTCAATAGTTTTGAAGGTGTTTGGGAAAATAAAATCAACGGTCCGGGCGAGATACTCGCGTTCCCAGTCATATTTAAACTTGGAATATTTCTCCAACATCGGAAAGGTGCCGAAATTGATCGACCCCATATTCAGCGACGCCATCTCTGGCGAGGCGTCCACCGCCGCCGCCAAGCGATCCTCGATGCTCATGCCGAGCCCTCCGCCAGTGGTGATGTTCACCACCGCCTCGGTGCTCTGCTTGATCACCGGCAGGAACTGCCGAAACACCGCCGGGTCGGGCGCGGGCTCCCCGGTTTCAGGGTTGCGGGCGTGCAGATGCAGGATCGACGCTCCCGCCTCCGCCGCCACGATCGCCTGTTCTGCGATCTCCGCCGGTGTCACCGGCAAATGCGGCGACATGCTCGGGGTGTGAATCGCGCCGGTAATGGCGCAAGTGATGATGACGCTATCGGCCATCCGCTCCTCCCTGATCGCAGGCATATTTCGCCCTGCGGTCCTCGATTTTATTTTCCAGAATCATTGCTAGACTTTCCTCGCTGACGCAACGCGTTGGCGAGGATAAAAAATATAGGGAGGATCAGCATGATCCGAGTCTCATTGACGATGGCCGTCGCCGCCATGTTGCTCTGCGCGCCTGCATTTGGGCAAGAAGAATGGACAACATCCAAATGGGGCCCTGATGATGAGTTGGGCTCCGCCAATCTGATCACGCCAGAATCGGTGCTCGCCGCCAGCAAACTGGTGAAGACCGGCAAGACCTACCCGCTCGGCATTGTCGTCGACAATTCGACACCCGCCTTCGCCCCGCGCAGCCTCAGCGTCACCATTTTGCAGCCCAACCAAATCGCCACCAGCGGCCTTGGCCCGACCAACACCACCTACAACGATGATATTTTCATGGGCTGGCTCGGCATTGGCAGCCAGATTGACGGCCTCGGCCACATCGGCGTCGATCACATCTATTACAACGGCTTCAAAGACAGCGAATTCGCCAAAGCGGACGGTTTAACCAAACTTGGCCTGGAGAAAGTGCCTCCCATCGTCGCCCGTGGCGTGCTGCTCGACATGACAGCCCATTATGGCGAGGAGATATTGAAGGAGGGGACCGCCTACACCCGCGAAGATATCATCGCCGTCGCGGAGAAACAGGGGGTCGAACTTCGCGAGGGCGATGTGGTGCTGTTCCACTCCGGCTGGCTCAACCTGCTTGACGGCGAGTCCCCTGATCCAGATCGGTATGTGTCGGTGGAGCCGGGTCTTGGCAAAACCGGCGCGGAATATCTGGCGGAAATCGGCGTACTAGCCGTCGGCGCGGACACCTGGGGGCTGGAGGCTGTGCCCTTCGAGGAGGGGGTCGGCGTCTTCGAAGTGCATCAGATCCTTCTGCCCAAAAACGGCATCTATATCCTTGAAAACATGGACACACGCGCCTTGGCGGCCGATGAGGGCTGGGAGTTTATGTTCACCCTTGGCTTCGGCCGGCTAAAAGGAGCGGTGCAGCAAATCATCAATCCGATCGCCATCCGCTGATCCACAGTAGCCTTCGCTGCTCACGCCAGAGGGGCCGAGGAGTCTTCGGCCCCACCCTCATCTCTGTGTGCGTAATCTCCGCCCGGCAATTTTTCACATCTTTCACCAGAAAGACCTTGCACTCCAGCTCGTTTGGAACAGCGGTAAGAAGAACAGATCCGCCCTCTCATCAGGCAGTTGATGGCGACCACGCCTTGGCTTAGAAGCAGTTGGCTTCGATGTAGCGTCTCTGAGGTGTCATGCAGCTCAACCTTGTGGTTGGAGTGATCTTTATCGGTTTGGGGCTCCTGACGCTCGCAGGCCGGATTTTCTCCTGGAACAGCCTGTTCGCGCGGCGAACGCGGATGAAGAAAATCTTTGGCGACACTCTGGGCGACGCCATTCACTTTGGCGCCTACACGATGGTGCCGATCCTGGCGGGTGTGAATCTGCTGTTGGGCGTGTTTGAGCTTTAAACCCCGGTCGCAGCGCCTTCTTCGCGGAAATACTGCCGGGTCAGCCATTCCGCCGCCAAGGCGGGCTTGTCCGAATCTTTAACCTCCACCGTCACCGCATATTTCAGCGTCAACTCTCCGGGGTTGCGTTCCTCAGCGGCCGCAAGCGTGAAACGCCCGCGCACTCTTGCGCCAACGGGTACAGGGGCGAGAAACCGCAACCGATCGAAGCCGTAATTGACGCCCATCCAACCGCCATCAAGCTTTGGCAACGCCTGCTGCCCCATGCGCGACAGCAGCGACACCGTCAGAAACCCATGGGCAATGGTCCCGCCAAACGGCGCCTCCGCCGCCGCCCGCGCCGGGTCGACATGGATAAACTGCCAATCCTCCGACACCTCAGCGAATGCGTCGATCCGGGCCTGGGTGATCTCGGTCCAATCCGAGACCCCAATTTCCTCGCCCACAAGGCCAATCAGCGCCGCCGGCGCGATGGGTGACGGCGTCGCCATACACTCCCCTCCTCTTCAGATTATCCTAGGCCCAATATTCCCCTATTGATTGACAATCCACCGACACCCTTCCCTTATTCGGCGTATTGCTGTGATCGGGCATCTCACCAAAGGACGTCATGAAACCGCCCCGCAAGTCGAGCCCCTCCCAACTGTCATCGACGGACAGGATCGCCAAATGGAGCACAATGGCGATTAGCCTCACCATCGGCGGCCTGGGCGTCTTCCTGTTATTGCGGCTATCACTCCACACAATGCTCAGCGTGGAGGGCGTTTATAAACCCTTCCAGGGTCTGGATCTGCCCGCCAATGATTGGACCAGTTGGGCGATGGGGCCGGTGTTTATGATCCTTGGCCTGCTCGGCTGGCGGATGGCGGCGGCGTTGTTTGCGACCGACGAGCGCGGCTGACCCGCCACCGCCCCCGCTCTGCTTCAAGCAGCGACGTATTTCCGACGCAGCGTCATCTTTGAGACCTTGCCCGTGGCGGTCAGCGGCAGGGCCTCGACGAACAACACATCATCCGGCGCCTGCCATTTCGCCACATGTGCGCCGACATGCGCGAGCAGCTCCTCCTTTGACGGGGTATGCCCCTCCGACGCCACCACGATCAATAAGGGCCGCTCCCCCCATTTTTCATCCGGCTTGGCGATCACCGCGCAATTTGCGACGCCGGGATGGCCGGACGCGATGCTCTCCAGATCAATCGAGCTGATCCACTCTCCGCCGGATTTGATCAGATCCTTGGAGCGATCGCTCACCCGTAGGAAGCCGCCTGGATCAACACTGGCGATGTCGCCGGTGCCGAACCATCCGTCGCCATCAATAGCCTTCTGGGTCGCGCCGTCGTTTTCGAAATAGCCGGAGATGATGGTGTTGCCGCGCACATACAGCTCCCCCGCCGCTTGGCCGTCATGTGGCAGGCGGCTCCCGGCGTCATCCACCAGCTTGAAATCAACCCCGAACACCCGCTTGCCCTGAGAGCATTTGATGTCGATCTGGGCGTCGACGGGCAATTGCTGCTGAGTCGGCGACAGCAACCCGCAAGTGCCGATCGGGCTCATTTCGGTCATGCCCCAGGCGTGACAGACCCCAACACCGAACTCCTTCTCGAACGCCTCGATCATCGGCCGCGACGCCGCCGAACCGCCGATCACCACCTCGCTCAACCCCTCAGGCGCCCTCCCCCGCGCCCTCATCTCCGCCAACAACCCAAGCCACACTGTTGGCACCCCCCAGGAGGAGAACACCTTTTCCGCCTCCATCAGCTCGAACAGCGATGCGCCGTCGAGTTTGGGGCCGGGAAACACCAGCCCCGTCCCCGTCAATGGAGAGGTGTACGGCAGCCCCCAGGCATTCACATGAAACAAGGGCACCACTGGCAGCACCTTGCGATCGGATCGCATCGAGTCCTGCATCGTCACCGCCACCGTCAGGGCATGCAGCACCGTGGAGCGATGGCTATAGAGCGCGCCTTTAGGCTCGCCAGTGGTGCCCGAGGTGTAACAGAGCGAACAGGCGGCGTCTTCTGGCAGCTCAGGCCAATCAATTGTGTCTGGTTGGCCGTCAAGCAGCTCCTCATAACACAGCAGCTCTGGCAAATCGGCGTCAGGCATATGAGCGCGATCGGTCATCGCGACGAATTTCAGGTCACGCGGCAACCGGTCCCGCAGCTTGGCGAGCAGCGGCGCGAAGGTCGCGTCAAAGAAAATCACCCGATCCTGCGCATGGGCGACGATATAGAGCAATTGGTCCTCGAACAGGCGTGGATTAATGGTGTGGCACACGGCGCCAATCCCGGCGGTCGCGTAATACAACTCGAAATGCCGATAGCCATTCCAGGCCAGAGTCGCGACCCGGTCGCCAGGCTGCACGCCCAGCCCCCGCAGCGCATGCGCCAATTGCGCAATCCGGCCCCGCGCCGCGCGATAGCTCATCCGATGCAGTCCGCCCTCGACCGTCGAGGAGGTCACCATCGCGTCGCCATGCGTTTCCGCGGCAAAGTCGATGATGCTCGACACCGACAACGGGCGATTCATCATAAGGCCCTTCAACATCTCCATATCCTCCCAATGCGTCGACTTTGTTCTGTCGGTCTGGTCTGGCGAATGGTTGCGCACGCCCACCGCGAGAGGACAAAACTAGCATCGTGTTTTCAACTTGCGGAACTAGGTTTCGAGGATGAAGGTAAACGGCTTAGGTCGCCCAAAGAGGCGCCGGATTAGGGAGGAGAGGCGATATGCCCGATGAAATGCGGCGCATCGTACTGGCGTCACGCCCCAGCGGCGCGCCGGCGCTCGATAATTTCCGGCTGGAAACCGCCCCAATCCCTGAACCAGGCGGCGGCGAGATCCTGGTCAAGGTGCTGTGGCTGTCGCTAGATCCCTATATGCGCGGGCGCATGGACGCTTCGAAATCCTACGCGGCGGCGGTCGAAGTCGGCGGCACGATGGAGGGCGGCGCGGTCGCCGAAGTGATCCGCTCGAACAATCCCAAATTCATTATCGGCGATATCGTCAACGCCCAATTCGGCTGGACCACCCACGCCGTCCATACCGGCCAGGGCGTGCGCAAAATCGACCCAGCCCTAGCCCCGATCTCAACCGCTGTCGGTGTGCTCGGCATGCCCGGCCTGACGGCCTATGTCGGGTTGCTCGACCATGGCCGCCCTCAACCGGGTGAAACGCTGGTGGTCTCCGCTGCGACCGGCGCGGTCGGTTCGGTGGTCGGCCAGCTTGGCAAGATCCATGGTCTGCGGGTAGTCGGCGTCGCTGGCGGAGCGGAGAAATGCGCTTACGCCGTCGAGGAACTGGGCTTCGACGCCTGCCTCGACCACCGTGCCGCCCCTGACGCCAAAGCCCTACGCGCCGAGTTGGCGGCGGCCTGCCCGGGCGGCGTCGACATTTACTATGAGAATGTCGGCGGCAAGACGCTGGAGGCAGTGTATCCCCTGATCAATGTCGGTGGCCGCATCCCAGTCTGCGGCATGATCTCTTGGTACAACCTCGGCGGCCTCGGCATGGGCGCTGTGGACGGGCCGGATCGGCTGCCAAAACTGTGGCGCACCGTCCTGGTCAACCGCCTCAGTGTGCGCGGCTTTATCGTCACCGACCACTACGATCGCTTCCCCGCCTTCCTGTCGGAAGTCCCCGGGCACATCCGCGACGGCCGCCTCAAATACCGCGAAACCATCGCCGAGGGACTGGACGCGGCGCCCGAGGCGTTTCTGGCGCTGCTGAAGGGCGGCAATTTCGGCAAGCAGCTGGTGCGAGTAGCAGCGGAGAACGCTTGATCCTCCACAGCAGCCCTCCCCCTCTTCCCTTGGGAGAGGTACACATCAAAAGCCCAAGGAAATCCAATGCCTAAAGCCATCCAGATCCCTGCCCACGGCGGCCCAGAGCAAATGCAGCTCGTTGACATCCCTGTCGGCGATCCCGGCCCCGGCGAAATCAGAATCCGCCATCACGCCTGCGGGCTGAACTTCATCGACGTCTATCAGCGCAGTGGCATGTACCCGATGCCGTTGCCGGCGGTGCTGGGGATGGAGGGCGCCGGCATGGTCGAAACTGTCGGTGAGGGCGTCAGCCATCTCCAGGCCGGCGACCGCGCCGCCTACGCCTCAAACCCACCTGGCAGCTATTGCGAGGCTCGGGTGATGCCAGCCGCGCAAGTCTGCAAACTGCCGGACGCGGTCAGCTTCGAGCAAGGCGCGGCGATGATGCTGCAAGGTCTGACGGTGCAATATCTGTTCAAACGCACCACCCCCCTAAAAGCGGGTGACACCGTACTGTTCCACGCCGCCGCTGGCGGCGTCGGGCTGATCGCCTGCCAATGGGCGCGGGCCATGGGCATTGAGCTGATCGGAACCGCCGGCTCCGATGAGAAGTGCGCCCTGGCCAAATCCTACGGCGCGACGCATGTGATCAACTACCGCACGCAGGATTTCGTCGCCGAGGTCAAACGCCTCACTGGCGGCGCCGGGGTGCGGGCGGTGATGGACTCGGTCGGCAAGGACACCTGGGAAGGCTCGCTCGACAGTCTGCGCCCGCTCGGGATCATGATCAGCTTTGGCGCCGCCTCTGGCCCGGTCCCACCCTTGGATGTCGCCTCCCTCGGCAAACGCGGCTCGCTGCATGTAACCCGCCCGACTCTGTTCACCCACGTCGCCCAGCGCGAGACCTGTCAGGACATGGCCGACGACCTGTTTCAGATGGTCGCCAGCGGCCAGATCGAAATCCGCATCGATCAGCGCTTCCCGCTTGCCGACGCCGCCGAGGCTCACCGCGCCTTGGAGGCGCGCAAGACCACCGGCGCAACGATCTTGCTTCCGTAAAGAGGCCTAGCGCTATGAAACTGTTCGATCTCTCCGGCAAGGTCGCGCTGATCACCGGCTCCACCCGAGGCATCGGCAAGGCCATCGCCCACGCCATGGCCGAAGCTGGCGCCAAGGTGGTTGTCAGCAGCCGCAAGGCGGACGCCTGCGAAACCGTAGCCGAGGAAATCACCGCCAGCGGCGGTGAGGCCCTGGCCGTTCCTTGCAACATCTCCGACGACATCGCCCAAGACGCATTGGTCAAGACAGTGCTAGATCATTGGGGCCAAATCGACAGCCTCGTCGCCAACGCCGCCGTCAATCCGTATTATGGCGAATTCCTGGACACCCCAGACGAGGCTTTCGACAAAACCATCCGGGTGAACATCCGCGCTAATATGCGGCTGTCCAAGCTGGTGGTTCCTCAAATGATTGAGCGCAAGGACGGCTCCATCATCGTGGTCTCCTCCATCGCCGCCTTCAAAGGCTCGCCTATGTTGGGCATGTACGCCGTCACCAAGGCAGCCGACGTTCAAGTGGTCCGCAATCTCGCGGTGGCCTATGGCGAGAGCAACATACGCGCCAACGCCATCGCCCCGGCCCTGGTGAAAACCGACTTCGCCAAAACCCTGTGGGAAGACCCGGAGCGCGCCCAGAAGGTCGCCGACTCCTATGCTCTGAAACGCCTCGGCGACCCAGAGGACATCGCCGGCGCCGCCGTGTTCCTCGCCGCTCCGGCGGGCGCGTGGATGACCGGACAAACTCTGATTATCGACGGCGGCTGGTCGGTGGCGGGGGATGCCTATTAGGCGCGAAGGCCACCCGCCGTCTCCCCTTCGCGTTGACAGTCGGCTATTTGCAAAACATCGTTCCGCATAGAGAACAAAAAACAAGGAGGGGCTTGTGACCGGGCCAGTCAGCATGCGGCGGGACGGCGAGATCGCCGTCATTGAGATTGATAGTCCGCCAGTCAACGCCCTCTCCCATCCGGTGCGGGCTGGAATCGCGGTCTGTATGGCCGAGGCGCTAGCGGATGACAGCGTCAAGGGCGTCGCCCTCACCTGCCTCGGCCGGACCTTCTGCGCCGGAGCCGACATCACCGAATTCGATAAGCCGCCGATGGCGCCCATGCTCACCGAGGTGATCAACACCATCGAGGCGAGCCCAAAGCCGGTGGTCGCCGCTCTTCACGGCACAGCGCTTGGCGGGGGCTTCGAATTGCCACTGGGCTGCCATTTCCGCGTCGCCGCGCCAAGCGCGGCCGTGGGATTGCCAGAGGTCAAGCTCGGCATCCTCCCTGGCGCCGGCGGCACCCAGCGCCTGCCCCGCCTGATCGGCCTAGAAGCAGCACTCCAGCGCATCGTCACCGGCGCCCAAATCCCCGCCCAAGAAGCCCTGGCGCTCGGCGCGGTGGACGAGATTATCGAGGGAGACCTCACCGCCGGCGCCTTGGCGTTTCTCCGCAGCGCCCTCGCCGAAAACCATCCACTCCGTCCCACGCGCGACCGCAATGATAAAACCAGCAACGCGAATCTGGCCGCCTTCGACGCACTCAGCACCAAGCTGACCGCCAAAAGCCGAGGGCTGAAGGCCCCCGCGATGTGCGCAGAGTCGGTGCGCAACGCCGCCACAATGCCCTTTGACGATGCGCTCCAACGTGAGCGCCAGATCTTCGAGACCCTGCGCGACGGCGACCAATCCAAAGCCCAACGCCATATCTTCTTCGCCGAACGCGCCGCACAGAAGATCGAGGACATGCCACGCGGGACCAAAGGGCGCCCCATAACCCAGGCGGCGGTGCTCGGCGCTGGCGCCATGGGCGGCGGCATCGCCATGTGCTTCGCCGACGCGGGCCTGCCGGTAACCCTGATTGACCAAAGCGAAGAGGCGGTTGGGGCGGGAGTGGACCTCATCCGCGCCAACTACCAACGCAGCGCCACCAGTGGCAGAGTTTCCGAAGCGGAAATGGCTCAGCGCCTAGCGCTGATCACCCCCTCCACAACCTTCGCCGATGTCGCGACCGCCGATATCGTGATTGAAGCGGTGTTCGAAGACATGGCGTTAAAGAAGCGCCTGTTCGCCGATCTCGACGCCGCATGCAAACCAGGTGCGATCCTCGCCACCAATACCTCCACACTCGACGTCGACGCCATCGCCGCCGCCACCCAGCGGCCCCAAGACGTGCTTGGCCTGCATTTCTTCAGCCCGGCAAATGTAATGCGGCTGCTGGAGATCGTCCGCGCGCAGCACACCACTCACGACGTGCTCAAAACCGCCATTGATCTTGGCCGCAAGATGGGCAAGGCGCCTGTGACGGTCGGCGTGTGCCACGGCTTCGTCGGCAACCGCATGCTGCACGCACGCGGACGTCAGGTCGAACAGCTGCTGCTGGAAGGCGCGACGCCAACACATCTCGACGCCGCCCTCACCAATTTTGGTTTTCCGATGGGTCCCTGCGCGATGAGCGACCTCGCCGGGTTAGACGTCAGTTGGCGGGTGCGGCGGGAGGCGGGCCTGACCGCCGCCGTCGCTGACGCGATCTGTGAGCGAGGCTGGTTTGGGCAAAAAACCAGCCGTGGCTACTTCCGCTACGAGCAAGGCTCGCGCCGCCCAGTCGCTGACCCAGAGGTCGAGGCGTTGATATCAACCATCGCCCAAACTCAAAACGCCGCCCCGCGCGCCATATCAGAGCGGGAGGTCTTCGAGCGCCTCGTCTTTCCCATGATAAACGAAGCGGCTGATATCCTGGCCGAGGGCGTTGCGGCCCGTGCCAGCGACATCGATGTGGTTTGGGTGTTCGGCTATGGCTGGCCGATCGGGACTGGCGGGCCGATGCGATACGCCGAAACTCTAGGCGTAAAGGCCATTTTCTCCAGCCTAATGCGTTACTCAGATCAAACCGAAGACCCCAGCTTGGCCCCCGGTTCGGCGTTAACCCAATGGGCCACCTCGGGAGAGCCTCCGTCCGTAGCCTAAATTACATCAAGAAAACCCAATCACCTTCACTGCGCTGACGCAGACACCACGCCGCCCAACCTCGCCACCCTCACCTCCGTCAGGTGCGGCGTGATGTCTGCGTCAGCGCAGTGAAG
>JAHQVS010000224.1 GCA_019634215.1 Paracoccaceae bacterium
ATCGGCATACCCATGGGAGGTGACGCCCATCATGGTGCGGCCAGCGCTGTCGAAACTGAGGGTGGCGCAGAACGGCGCGTCAATTTGTTTGGCCGCCTCTGCGATAGCCCGCACCTCTTCCTCGGAAGAGATGGTCTCAGCCCAGAGAACATCGACGCCGCCGTCCATCAAACCGCGCGCTTGCTCAGCGAAAGAAGCAACGGCGTCCTCATGGGTCAACGCCCCCACCGGCTCCAGCAACTCACCGGTCGGCCCTACGGAACCGGCGACCACCACCGGCCGCCCCGCAGCGTCAGCCGACTCGCGGGCAATCTCAGCGGCGCGCTTGTTGAGTTCATACACCCGGTCTTGGGCGTTATGCAGCTTCAACCGTTGCGCGGTGCCGCCGAAAGAGTTGGTGAGGATCAGATCAGAACCGGAGGCGATAAAACCATCATGCAAGGCGCGGATCTTCTCCGGCGCGTCGGTGTTCCACAGCTCCGGCGCTTCGCCCGCCTCAAGCCCTGCGGCGAACAAATTGGTGCCCGTGGCCCCGTCAGCCAACAGGGCGCGACGTTCCGACAGCAGTTCGGTTAATTTATCGGACATTCCGACATCCCTCCTTAAGGCGCCCGCTCTCACCCGACGGGTGGTCGGTCACGTCCGGGAGCAAGCCGCGACGAGGGAGGACGCAAAATAGCGCTTTCCGAGCCATCCTGCCGGAGCAACGCCTCAAAAATTCGTGTTCAACGCGCTTAACGAGGAGTTGACGCCCCCACCCGCCACAACGCGTCGCCCCCGCGCCGCGCAGCGCAGCGCAAGGAACAGTCCCGGAGCGCTTTGGAAGAACACGCGTTCGTTCAAAGCGCTCCGGGGTGGCTGTAACAGCGCTACAGGTAGAGCTCAAGCTCTGAGGGGTCGGCGCCAGCGGTGGCCACCCGGGCCAGAGCGTTGAGCAAATCAGGTTTGGGGTGGCCGGCGGCGATCGCCTGATCAACCGTCGGCCCCAAATCCCAGCCCTCGCTGCGCACGCCGGCCTTGATCAGCTTGCGCGCGGCCTTCAAAGATTCTTCCCGCCGACCGGAATCGTGGGCGTAACGGTAGATCCAGAGCTCCAGCATCAGCCAAGCCGGACGCACCGACGGGTCCATGCTCCACGCAGCGTCGAATGCCTCATTGAGCAGCTTCAACCCTTCGCCGTTTCGGCCCTGCGACAACAGGAACTGCGCGGTGCGCGACAGGGTGGCGGCGTCTTTCGGGTTGCGCTCCAGCGCGCGCTGGTAGCAGCGCTCAGCCTCATCAAGATTGTTACGGCTGTCGCGCAGGAACACGGCGAAACGGTTCAAAGTCTCAGCGCGATCCGGGGCGAGGCGCAAGGCCTCACGGAAATACACCTCAGCCTCCTCGGCGTCAGCGCGCACCGTGTGCAGAAACTGCGCCAGATCGTCCAACGCTTCAACGCCGTGCGGGTCCATCTCGACAGCCCGGCGCAGGTAGGTTTCAGCGCCGTCTGCGTCGCCCTTGGCTCGATCCAGGAAGCGGCCATAGGCGCGCAGGATCGCGGCGGAGCGGGGGCTCAGGCGCAGCGCGTCCCGGAACAGATCATCCGCCTCTTGCGTCATTTGCGAGCGGCGGCCGAGATGTTCGGCGAACGCAGCAAGCACGATCGGATTGTAAGGCTCAAGCTCAATCGCCGCGCGATGGTGGCGCTCGGCCTCAACGGCGTCGCCACGCACCTCCTCAAGATACATCGCGTAGACCGACAACGGCTCGGCGGCGTTCGGCAATGCAGAGATCGCATTGCGATGCTGCGCATCCGCCGCCTCCAAATCCCCGCGACGATGGCGCAGGTATGCGGCGTAACCGAGCTGGGGGCGCATCTCGCGCGGATCAAGATCAATGGCGCGCAGAAAAGCCCGTTCAGCAGAGTCCAAATCCCCGATGCGTTCGGCCAATGCGGCCTGGGCGAAGGCGACAACCGCTGAGCTGGGGTCTAGCGTCTCGGCCTTTACCAACAGCTCAGAGGCGCTCTCAAAATTCTGCGCCTGAGCGGTTCTAAAAATCGCCATCTCCGCCAAGGCCACGGCGTCGGGCGGAGTCTGTTCGGCAGCGCGACGCAGATAAGCTTCCGCCGCCTCGCGGCGCCCGCGCCGCTCCTCCAGAAAGCGGGCGTAAGCAACGAGATTGTCCGGCGCATTGCCCGCAACTTCGATCGCAAGGCGGTAGCAGTTCTCCGCCTCATCCAGATCCCCGCGCGCGCGCAACAGGAAATTGGCCAGGGCGCGCAAGGTCTCAGCATTGCGCAGATCGAGGTTCAGCGCCTTGGTGAGCAGTTTTTCAGCGCGCGTGGCGTCATGCAGGCGCTCGATGGCGAACAAGGCGTAGTCACGTAAGGCGACGACGTTGTCCGGCTCCAGTTCAACCGCTGTCTCAAAGGCCCGCTCGGCGCGTTCGGCGTCGCTAACGCCAATAGAAAGGAACCGGGCGAAACGCGCATGCAAGGCCGCGTCGTCCGGACGCGCCTCCAACGCAGCGGCGAAGGCGGCCTCGCCGACTCTCCCCGCCTCCGGATCAAGCCGGACCAGCGGCTCCGGCGGCAGCGACAACTTGTCCCTCGCCGCTCCTCCCGCCCCGGCTGACGGAGCGGGCGCTGGCACGGCGGCGGGCCGGTCGGCGTCGTCGCCCAGCTTCGCAAGCACTTCCTCGACGCTCTCTTGATCGGCGTCGGATTGCTCCGGCGCGCGGCTGCCGCGCCCACCGCCGCGCCCGCCTCTCCCGCCGCGAAGCTCACGGGCGGCGGCGTCGAAGAGAGCGCCGACGTCGCGCGGCGGCTCCGACCCCGGCGGCGGCGAAGCCGCGCCACTACGGTCAGCTTGCCGCAGCGCCCGGCGACGGGCGCGCATCGCCGCGCCGGAAGCACGCATCGATTCACTCATCGGCACAGCCGAAGCGTCATCGCTCACGGGCGGCGTTTCAGCCACTCCGGCTTCAGCCTCATTGGCGGCTGTGGCCTTAGCACCAGCCTCAACCTCTGTGGCGGCTTCCTGCTCGGATACCTGCGCTGTCTGCTCTACTTGAGGCTCATTGGCGGCGGCCGCCGGGTCGGTGGCTGGCGAGGCGTCCTCGGAAGCCGCGTTCCCATCCGGAGCCGGTCCGGCGGCGACCTTGGCGAATGCGTCCAGCGATTCGCGCAAACGGCGACGCCGACTCTCCCCGGTCTCGCGCCGGGAGGATAGCGTTTTAGGCGCGTTCAGGCCGAAGGAGGCGCCGTCGCCATCGTCACCCGGAGTGTCGGACAGGCCGATTCCGGAGCGCGTCGACAATTCGCGATACTTCGCCTCGTAATTGCGCAAGATGCGTTCAAAACGCTCAATTTTCGGGTGGCCAAGGCCGAATTCGAGCCTCACGTAATACATTAGCTCGTCAAAATCGCCGTGCTCGACCCAGACCCCACCCCGGCTGTCCAGCCAGTCGCCCATAGCCCCGGTCGGCGCTTGCGCATTCACCCAATACACGCCGCCGGACGGTTCGCCCCCAGGCAGACTCTCCAGCATGTCGAGCACCGACTCGTCTCGCCCGCCATAGCCGACGATGATCAAACCGGTCTCGCTCAATAACTCCGACAAGCGCTCGGTCACCTCAATGCTTAACTGCGGCCGGTTGGAGCCTCCAGGCCCCTCCAGACGCGGCAAGTGCGCATCGCCGTAAATCTTCACCACAGTCGGCGCCGAGGGTGAAATCGGGGTGCGATGGCTCAGCGACTCCGGCGTGAACACCTGAGGCCGACGCTGACTGTAGAGGTGCAGCGCATCCGCCGCCAGATCATCGAAATTGATAGAAATCGTCAGGCTGGAGTGCGCCCCCCATTTCTGGTGGGTCATGAGCTGAGCCATGGTGGCGTACCCGAAGCCGGGCTCCGCCGCCTTCATCATCCGCTCCAGCTCCCGCCGACGATGGGTGTCGGTGTGGAACAGCGCCTGCAGCACCTCGCCATACACCTTGCCAGGGTGATCCGGATCATAGCCGACGAACCGCTTCGCGGCCCAGCCCTCCAGATCGGCCTCCTGGCCAGTTTCGAGGTATTTCAGGTCCTTCAACCACATCCGCACGGCGTCGTCCGCGGTGGGGATTCCGGACGTTACAGAGCACCCCGCCCCAATCAACCAGGCGAACGCCGTCTCCTGCCGCGTGACCGCATGACGGAAGCGCCGAACGAATTCCTGGGCCGTGATGGTCTTGAACCGCATTTCGTCGGAGTAACGCCTCGAGCCGTCCGCCGAAATAGTCATGTTGCTCGTCGCCTCACCCTATGAAGCCGTCGGCGGCGCCAAAACGCCAATCACGGACAGCTCCGATCATTCCTAACATGAACCCTAGCCCCTGCGCCGCCCCAAAAGCCGTGAGACGGTGCGAAAGGCGCGCTCAAGACCGCGATAAGTTGCCGCTGTCCAGAGCGCCGCTAAACCAGGCGAGCGTCCTACGTGGGCGCAGCCATGGGAGCAAGAGGGTCGCGCTTACCCTCAAGAACCCGGTTCTACATAGCCACACTTTAAAAACAACATCTAGTATAAACGCCCCCACAAGCCAACCAGATGTGACGCACAGACAGCGTCAAAGCGCCCGCGTCTTCCCCTGAGATTGACGCCGTGCGCTAACCATTTGCTATATTGTGATTTATTCACGGTGCGCCGCTCTCCATATTTTTGTAGGACCAACATAATATCGGCGAGCAACGCTCCAAAATGTCGGACTCAACATTTGCACCTTGGGTAATTACAACCGAGAATTTAGCGTAAAAATCAAGGGTTTTGTTTACGAATTCTCTGAAGAGAGTTTTTTTAGCCGCGCAATCATCGCCTGCAAACCATTGGATCGTTGAGGGGATAAATGCGAGTCTAGGCCCAAACTGGCGAAGTCCGCGATGGGGTCGGCGGCAGCGACCTCGTGGGCTGCCCTGCCCGATCACAGCGCCTTCAGAACCGCAATCCACCCCCGCACGATAAACGCGTCGGAATCGCCATCGAACTGGAACAGCGCCACGCCGCTCTCATCCGGGCGGATCTCAGAAACCAGCCAAACTTGGCTCGCGCAGCCCTCCACTTTAGTCTCTGGCGTCTTCTGCGCGTCGGATAGCCCCGGAAGGCTACGGCCAAGCTCTATGACATATTTGTAACGCTCCTCCCAATCATCGAGCAATTCAAAGGTCTCGGCGATTTCCTCGAAAGCAGCGGGACGCTCAACCATAGGCGGCTCCTTCTGGCATGGCTTGCTGGCGCGGCTTGTTAACGCGGCTCGTTAACGTAGCTAGTAGGCAGGTTTCATCTCGGCAATGGCAGCGCCGGTCATCTCCAGCGCGCCCGTGGGTGGCGTAAGGCCGTCGGCGAGAGGGTCACGCAGTAGCGGCCCGAGCGGCGGGCGGCAAGGCAAGTCCGCAACGCCGTTTTACGATTTAGCGCATGCACCAACGCCGCCCACCGCCGCCCGCGTTTGCGGCGACCGACATAAGCGTTTCCGCCATAGCGCGCAGCGCGGGCGATCGCCTTGTCGGCGGCGCCGCGTGAGTTATACGCGCCCAGAAACACGCCCCAACCGCGCAACCCGCCCCCACCGCGTCCACAAGCCGCGACTGAAGGCGGCTCCTTGCTTGCAGAACTCTCTGGAGCGGGAGCTAAGGCCACCAGACGCGGCGCCTCAGGAGAAAGCTTCGCCGCCGCCTCTTCCTTGTCAGTTTCGGTGCTGGCCTCAGCCTCGGTCACCGTCTCGGCCTTGGCCGCAACCACCTCAACTTTGGCCGTGTCCGCCTCCGCCCGTTCCGCCCGAATTTGCGCCGCCAGCTCCTCCGGTCGACGGCGAGGGGTGGGAACATGCTTCGGGGACGGGCCATCAAAGGCGGCGAAGGCCCTATCGAGCAGCCGCATCGACTCCTGTCGCCGCAACTCCTTCGAGACATGCCCCATAGACACCGCCACCACCCGCCGCCCGTCGCGCTCCGCCAGCGCCGCGAGCGAATAGCCAGCCTTGCAGGTGAAGCCGGTTTTCAGCCCCTGCGCTCCTGGATAAGATCCAAGCAGCGGATTTGTGGTGCTCAACCGTCGGCCGGCGGCGTTGACGCTGGCGCGGGATAGCACCGCCGCGCGTTCGGGATGTCGGCTCAAAATCGCCCGCGCCAACAGCGCCAAATCCCGCGCGGTGGTTTGCGCCGGGGCCTGATCCTTCGCCGCAGGCAACCCGGTGGGGTTCACAAACCGGCTATTGACCATGCCCAGATCCGCCGCCGCCGCGTTCATGCGCTCCACAAACGCCGCCTCGGAACCCGCGACCGCCTCAGCCACCGCCATCGCGGCATCGTTCGAGGAGGCGACCCCGGCGGCGGCGATTAAGTCCCCGAGCGGCGCCTTAGTCCCAGGCTTCAGATAGGCCTTCACCGGCGGCTGACCGGCCGCATTCGCCGAGATTTCAACCGGCGCGGCTTCGGAAACCTTACCAGCCGCGATCGCCTCAAACGCGATATATAACGTCATCAATTTGGCCAGAGAGGCGGGGCGGCGCGGCGAATCCGGGAATTTCGCAGCCAAAACAGCGCCGTCACTAAGCGCGAAGGCGAGTGAGGTCGGCGGTGGCGGCGGCGCGGCTTCCGCGCTCCCGAAAAGCGTGGCCCATGTCAGCGCCGCCCACGCCAGCACCGCCATACCCGCCATGGTCAACCGTTTTCGCCACGCCGAATTCATGCTGCCGCCCCCAAGCCGTCCTGCCGCCGCCGAGACGCATCAGCCCCGGTGCAATTGTCGCTCCACCCATGAGACGGCGGCGTCAACATTGTCGACCGTCTCAAGCGCGCTCGCCTCAGCTTGCGGAGAAGTGGGGCGCCGCACCATCACCACCGGCAACTGCAGGGCGCGGGCCGCCGCGATTTTCGGGAAGGCCCCCTCGCCGCCGTCATTCCGGGTGACCAGAGCGTCAATCCGTTGAGTGTGAAACAACGCGGTTTCGCTGTCTGCCGTGAACGGGCCCGAATCGCCCAACACCTCGACATGCCACAATGGCGGCGCGGCGGCGGGTTCGCCGCGCACCCGCACCAAATACAACCGGTCAGGATCGTTTTCGAACGGCGCCAAACGGTCACGACCCAAGGTGAGCAACACCCGACGCCATGCTGGCGCCAACGCGGCGCGGGCGTCTTTGGGGCTATCGACCGTCCGCCAATCATCCCCAGGCTCAGGCAGCCAGGGCGGACGCGTGAGCCGCAACAACGGGCGGGCGGCCCTGAAAGCTAATGGCTTAAAGTCAAAGGGGTGGCGGGCGTCCACCACCAAGCGCGGCATTGCAGCCTCGGCTGTGGCGGCGTCACAGGCCAAAGCGCCCAATTGGCGCCGCAACGCCGCCGCCTCAACCGTGTCGCCAACCACCAACACCCCCGCGCCAGACGCTGGAACCACGGCCGCCACAGTCTCACAGCTCGACGATTTGCACGCCGTCCACCCCTGCCGACAACGCGGTCTCCCCACGCTTCAACCGCAGCGCGTCCTCGCCAAACGCCTCGCGCCGCCACCCCAGCAAAGCCGGAGTCTCCGGCGCGTCCGCCATCGCGATTTCGTCCAGATCGGCTGAAGAGGCCAACAACTTCTGCGCCACGCCAATTTCATCCGATTTCGCCTTGAGCAGCACCCGGAGCAGCTCCGATAGCGCGCCGTTGGCGCCGCCACGCGTCTCCCGCCCCTCCGGCGGCTTTGGCTGCAACGCCTTCGGCGTCTCGGCTCCGTGCTTGACCGCCGCCAGAATGCTCTCAGCCACATCACCCTTGCGGCCTTCACGGAACAACAGCCGCAATTTGGAGAGATCGTCCATATTCTTCGGCTGCGCGGCGCACACCTCTAACAGGGCGTCATCTTTCAACAACCGGCTGCGCGGCACGTCCCGCGCCTGCGCCTCTCGCTCGCGCCATGCCGCCAACTCCTTGGCGATCGCCAGAAATGTCCCGCTGGTGGAACGGGTGCGCAGCCGCCGCCACGCCTCATCCGGGTCAACCTCATAGGTCGACGGGTCGGCCATCGCCGCCATCTCCTCAGCAACCCAATGCGCCCGCCCGGCGCGCTCGATCTGCTTGTTGAGATGTTCGTAAATCCCGCGCAAATGCGTAACGTCAGCCAGCGCATAGGAGAGCTGCCGCTCCGTCAGCGGCCGCCGGGCCCAATCAGTGAAGCGGGAAGACTTGTCGAGACCGGTCTGAGCAATCCGCCGCACCAGCGTCTCATACCCAACCTGATCGCCAAACCCGCACACCATGGCGGCGATTTGGGTGTCATAGAGCGGCTCAGGCGGCGCGCCGCTGAGATGGTGAAAGATCTCGGCGTCCTGTCTGGCGGCGTGAAACACCTTCACCGTGTCCGGATCGCGCATCAGATCGAACAACGGGCCCAGGTTCAAATCGCTGGCGATCGGATCGATTATCGCCGCTGCACGTGGATCATCGGACTCCGCCGGCCGGGCGATCTGCACTAGGCACAAAATCGGCCAATAGGTGCGTTCGCGCATGAACTCGGTGTCCACAGCGACATATGGCGCTTCCGCGAATTCACGCGTAAGCGCCTCTAATTCTGATTGTTTCGTGACTACTCGCATTGCAGGAGCTATAGGGCGCGCGATTCGTCTTGTCGCGGAAATTTTCCTCGATAGCGCCCTACGGCGGCGAGCCGTCCGCGCCTGCGGCATCCGCGCCGCGCGACGGCAGCCTGACGCTACGTCAACCCAGCTTTCGCGCCCGATCTCCCACACTGATCCGCCCATCCCGGATCACCCGTGCATAGATTCCCCGCAATCGATTCTCCTTGCCCACCCCGAGGTTTACGAACAGGCAAGCGTCGCGGCCAAAGCGATCGATGAAGGCTTGGCAGCCGTTATGCGGCTCGGCGGTGATGACCAGCTCCGCTGTTCCCAGCCTCAGCCGTGTTCCCGGCGGCAGGTTGCCCGGCGCCAGATCCATATCGATAAACAGATTGTCGCCCGCCGGGGGCCAATTCTCGGGCTCGCCAGCGATCGCGCGGATGCAGCGCGCGCTCATGATGCAGATTTGAACATCCGGGTGCGGGGCGCCGTCCTCGGTGCTGAGCCAGCATCCCTTGGACCAATGGTCTCCGGCCACGCCGCCAGTGGCGGACAGTTCGACGCTCTGAGGCGTCACCCGTTCGCCCGCCCCCGGACGAACGATGATCATCTCCAATCGGCCATCATCCTTGGGCGCGGCCAAAATCTCCGGCAACGCCGCCTCCAGCTCGGCTTTGCTACGGTGCGCGGCGACCTGCGTCTCCTCAAGCATCAAATTATCTCCTTGCGGCTGAACAGCCGCCATTGATGGGGCTGGCCCCACAATCAACACCCTCTATAACGCTTAACTTGACCGAACGGACGGGAAACGCGAGTCTGTTTGTGAATACGCATCGAAACGCCCAAGGAGGCGGGCCACATGGCGATTGAAGTCCCGGATCTTTTCCAACCGCGCAACCTCATCGCCGTCGGCCTCGCGGGCGCCATTGAGATCGGCATCAGTATGGCGCTGGACGTCGATCCCAAAATGTCCTCGTTCGCCCTCATGGCGATGATCTTCGTCTTTATCGCTTGGCTCGCGGAAAAGCTGTACCGCGTTCTGTTCCTAAAGAAAAAGGTCATCGACGAACTGAGCGATCAAACCGAGATCAAGACTCAGCTTCCAGGCGACACGCTGGGCAAAGGCGGGCCATAAACCACGCGGCGGCGCCCATATTCCTCCGCCTCTGCTCAACCAAAGCTGGCTTCGCGCGATCTCAGGATGGCTGTGAGCGTCTCGTTATAAGGCGCCGCCATGCCCAGGCGCACCGCCACGACCGGCACCATGCCGTTGATCGCGTCAATTTCCGAACGCCGCCCCGCGTCATGGTCCAGCAGCATTGACGGGCGCGCCGCTGGCATCTTGCGCCCAAAGTCAGAGACATAAGTTTCAAGATCGTCAAAACGGAACGTCACCCCCAGCGCGGCGCCCACATCATACGCCTCCCGCGCACAGCCAAGCGCGATGCGCCAGGGCGCAGAGTCCGCCATCAGATCTCCGATGCTGCGGTTAAACACCGTGCAAGGCGCGCTGAACGTGACGTTGCAGACGAATTTCTCCCAGATCAGCTGATCGATATCCTCATAGGCTCGGGCGGAGAATCCAGCCGCGCGCCACAGCGCCTCCAACTTGGTTAAACGCTCCGTGATGCCGCCGCCGATCTCGCCAAGGCGGATCTCCTTCATGGCGTTGTGGTGCGCATGTCCCGGCCCGCGCATCGACGCGCCGAACCCCTCAGCCACACCAAGCAGAACATTGTCGGTCGGCATATGCTCGGCGATGCGATCAGCCGCGCCAAGCCCGTTCTGAATGGTCAACACCAGTGAGGAAGGCGACAAGAACGGCGCAATCGCCCGCGCCGCAGCGCCGACCCCATCCGCTTTGGTGGCGATAATGTAGAGATCGCATTCGCCAGCGGCGGCGGTGTCAGCGGCGGCGTGCAGCCCCGTCACCGTACGATCGCCGCTCGCGCCCTCGACCCGCAACCCCCGCGCCTGAATCGCCTCGACTTGCTCTGTCCAGCGATCGACAGCCCAGACCTCATGCCCGGCATCCGCCAGCAGCGCCGCATAGACCGAGCCCATCGCTCCCACGCCGATTACCGCGATTTTCATACCGCCTCCCGTTTTCGGGGAAGCATAACATGGGCGGGAACACGGGCCAGCAGCCGCACTTCGGCCGAGGAGACAGAATACGCCCGCGCAGGGGATTGCACGGGCGTCAGATTCTAATTGAACGCCTTAAAGTGAATTAGTCGCGGCAGTCTTCGTCGTGATAGTTGTTATATCCGCCACGATTGCTGCTGCTGTAGCGCTTATTGTAGCTTTTAAAGCTGCTGCTGCCGTAGTCATCGCCATATCTCCCGCTGACGTCACGGTCACAGTCATATCGGTCGCTCCAGAAAGAGCAGCGATACCATTTGTTGTAGTATCTGACTTTTTTGACGACCGGCCAGTGGTTATCATAGTTGTAGAATTCGAAATCGCCGTATTTGGTCTCATAGCTGTAAAAGTTGTGGTGATCGGCTTTGGCTTCGCTCGAAATCACGATGGTCCCAGCGATCGCCATGGTCGCCATCATGCTGGCGAGAGCGACTTTCTTCAGAGTGTTCATTGCGTCCTCATATAAATTTGTCAGATAGATCGCCGTTTCGGGAGAGCATCTTCTCGCGTCTCATAGGCTTGGTCGTCGCCTGAGCGCATTTGGTTGCAAAAATTTTTCAATTATTTTGAGGAGGCTGGTTTGCGCGAAACCTTATCCAGGCGAACAGCAGTCAGCGTCGGCGCAAACCATGTTGGCGCTTTCCGGAACATCGGCTGAAATCGGCAGGTTGGCGTGGCCTCCAGCAGGCCAGCCGCTGACTGTCTCACGACTTCAACGCCGCCAAGGCCAGTGCAGGTGAGGCTCGTTAATATTGCCGCCCATTGAGCGTGGCGAGATAGGCCGCCTCATCCGCCGTCGTCTCCCGGCCAAGGGCGACGTTGCGGGCGGGGTAGCGGCCGAAGCGCTGAATCACCTCATGATGCTGACGCATATGTCGCAGGCACTCCGGATCTCCCAGCGCCTCATAAAGCCGAAAGGCCTGCTCATGGATAATCAAGCTTTCGGAATGCATGAATGGTAGATACAGGCAATGGCGCTGATGAAGGGTCAGAGTGCGGTCACTGCCCTGGGCCACAATCTCCTGCGCCAAGGCCAGCGCCAACGCGTCATTGGCGAAAGCGCGCGGGGACCCGCGATAGAGCTGGCGACTGAACTGATCCAGCGCCACCACCTCCGCCAGCCGCCCTTCGACGGTATCGCGCCAATGAAACAGCTCACACCGCTCAGCCGCCGCCAATAGCGCCCCGAACCGCTCCCGCACCAGCGCGTCAAACGACGGCCCACCGCCATACCATTGCTGGGGGCCGTTCTCCTCAAACCAGAACGTCAACAGCTCGGCGGCGATAGGAAGCGCGGGTTGGGAATCGCTCATGTCTCAAGGCCCATTCAGGTGGTCGGTCGGCTATGGAACAGCCTCAACC
>JAHQVS010000225.1 GCA_019634215.1 Paracoccaceae bacterium
CCTGTGTGTCCATCTAGGGGTCACCTGATCTTGCCGGGGCGGGCCGCAAAGCGCTGAGCCTCTCTTTTCACATGGAATGCGGTGAAGTCGTTGTCCAGGGCGGAAACGGGATTCATGGCGCGCGAACGGCGGCAACCTTTTTCTAACGAGATGCCCGTAGTATTGATTTCGTGGAGTAGGGATGACGGAGGCGTAAAGCGGCGGGGGTCGCGGAGCGCCTCAAGCGACAATAACAAAATAAGCGCTTCGACCAGGGTCGGGCGACTGGGCGCCATGGCGTCCGGACGTGAGATCTTTGTCCGTTTCCTTCCATGCAAGAAGCGCCGCCTCAGCGGCGCCGTCGAGACTGGAGGACACTCAATGAAGAAGTTTCTGATCAATACCGCCGCTATCGTCGCTTTCGCCGCTGCAGCGCCGGCTATGGCCAATGATTACAATGACGCCCTGGGCGCATTGGCGAACGATAAGGTTCGCGCCATCGCCGCTGATCCGGTGGTGATCGCTGCTGTTAAAGCGCAGAATGAAAAGCACGCCGCCCTGGTTCAAGACGAGATCGACGCCATGGATAAGGCGTGGCGCGCCGAGGTTGGCGCCGCCGATACGCCGACCATCACACCGGTTCTGGAGCATGAGGCCTCTGAAGCGCTGGCCGCCGCGCGCGACGAGAGCGAGGGCCTGTTCACAGAGATCTTCGTAATGGACGACAAGGGCCTGAACGTCGCCGCTTCCGACGTCACCTCCGATTACTGGCAGGGCGACGAGGCCAAGTGGCAGGAGACCTTCTCGAAGGGTCCGGATGCGGTGCATCTCAGCGAGGTCGAGCTGGATGAGTCGACCCAGAGCTACCAGAGCCAGGTCAGCGTTGCAGTCGTCGACCCGGACAGCGGCGACGCCATCGGCGCCGTCACCTTCGGCGTCAACGTCGAATATCTCGAGTAAGTTAAGTCATTAACTTTCCCGCCGGCGTAAAGCGCCGGCGGGGTTACAATAGGTGGAACATGTCTGAGAAACAGCGTGTGCTGGATAGGCAGGCCCGAGCAGGTTCTATGCGCATCTTGCCCAAGAAGGGGCAAAAGCTTCGCCGTTTCTGGAATTTAAGCCGCTTGATCGCTGCGGCGGTGCTGGTCGCCGTTAGTGTTGCGATTGCGTCGGTGACGGCAGTCTCCGCCTGGCAGTCCAAGCAAGGGCTGCTGGACCAGTTTGCACTTAGCGCTGAGAGCATTTCCGGCTTGGTCGCCTCGAATGTCGGCGGTGCGGTGAAATTTGGTAAAGCCGATAATTTGCAAGGGCAGTTTGAAGCCTTTCTCGACACCCATAAAGAGCTGGCGACGTATGTCTCCGCCTTCAAAGCCGATGGCTCCGAAATTGTGGCGGTGGGCGCCGTGACGCCGGAGGCGGCGCAATTGGCTGCGGCGGCGCTCTCCTCTGAGGAGGACCAGCTTGGCGCGAATGGGTTTGAGCGCGCCTCGGTGGTGCGTTTCGGCAAAAAGAACGACATGGTGGGCGCTGTCGTGATCGGTTGGTCTGATCACCACATTCATGAAGTCCAGCTGTTGGCCTTGGAGCGGACAATCCTGTTCGGTGTGTTGGTGGCGGCGGTGTTCTGCGGAATCACCTTCTTCTGCATCCATCGCATGATGTCCTTGCCGCTGAATCACCTGATCGCTTCGGTGCGGCTGCTAAGCAGTGGCCAGAGCGTGATTATCAACGGCGAAAAGCGGCAGGACGAGATCGGCGCCTTGGCCCGTGAGCTGCGCAAAATCTACGAGACTGGCGTCAAGGCCACACGTATTCATAGTGCGCTTGAGGGATCTCGCGCACGGCTGTTGGTTGTCGATCATGAGGGCGTGGTCGTGTTCGCCTCGCCGGCTGTGTCGGCGATGTTCGCGGATCATGCTGAGAATTGGCGCTCCGCCGGTCTCTGGGTCGACTCCACTGCTCTGGTTGGATCGCAGGCATCCTCGATCCTGCCGGCCAGCTCCGAGGCGTCTGGGGCGCTGGATACTTTGTCGGAGGTGCGCGCGTTCCGTATGGCGATTGGCGCGGGCCGGTTCGATATGTGCATGAGCCCCATCTTTGGCCCTGATGGCGCGCGCCTGGGCGCCACTATGGAGTGGCGCGACACCACTCTAGAGGACCGCCTGCAGGGCGAAATCGACACGCTGGTCGCGGCTGCTGGTCAAGGCGATTTCTCTCAGCGGGTCGACGCCAAAGAAAAAGACGGGCAGCTTGGCATGGTCGGTTTGAAGCTGAACGCCATGTGCGAGGGCGTCGAGACATTTGTGTCCGAACTTGAGACCGCGACCAAGGCGCTGTCGGTGGGCGATATGACCTATCGCTGTGGTGCGCGCTTCGAGGGACGCCTGAATGATGTGATCCACAGTGTCGAGACGGCGATGGCCGGGCTGGGCGAACTGGTGACCGACATTAAGCGGACCGAGGCCACCATTCAGCGGGCGGTGCGTGAGGTGGAAGCCGGGTCAAGCGATCTCTCCAGCCGGGCCGAGACCCAGACCCAGACCTTGGCCAACACCAAGGTCGGCATGAAGGACATGTCCGACAGCATCAGCGCCAACGCCGGATCGGCGGGGCAGGCCAGCGAGATGTCGACCGTGGCCCGCAACCGCGGCGAGCATGGCCAACAGGTGGTGAGCGAGGCGGTCACGGCCATGGGCGAGATCGAAGTCAGCTCAAACAAAATTAACGACATCATTTCGGTGATCGACGGCATCGCGTTCCAGACCAACTTGCTGGCCCTGAACGCGGCGGTCGAGGCCGCCCGGGCAGGTGAGGCTGGTAAGGGCTTCGCTGTGGTCGCTTCCGAGGTGCGCACTTTGGCCCAGCGCTCCGCCGATGCGGCGCGGGACATCAGCGGCCTGATCTCCACCAGTTCGGAGAAGGTTGCGGACGGGGTGCGGCTGGTGAACGACACAGGTTCCGCGCTAACGGCGATCCTGGACGCGGTGCAACAGGTGTCCACCACGATTGAGGGCATCTCTCAGGCTAGCCGCGCGCAAGCCGAGGGGGTCGCCGGAGTCAACGGCGCGCTTTCGGAGATGGAGGGCGTGACGACTCAGAACGCCAGCCTGGCCGAGCAAAGCGCCAGCGCCGCCCGCTTGTTGCGGGAGCAATCCGAACATCTGACCTCGCTGATCGGCCGCTTCAAGGTCGCCGCCGCTGGCGGGGCGGATCGTCAGGCTGCGTAAGCTTACCAACCTTGTGTGGTGTGTGTGCCGCCCCCGTGGACCTGTGGTCTGCGGGGGCGATTTCTTTTAGTTTGGGGCGCGTGCTGCGCCAAAGACTCGGTCTCTGGAGCGTGAGCGCTCTCGAGCCTTTTCCATGAACTCCAGTTCACTCCAAAGGCTCTCATTCTTTGGTTTGTCGCATTTTCGAACCGCAAAACCGCACACAGTTTTGCTGAAAATGCTCTAGCGGCGATAAACGGCGGTGATGCTGTCGCTGGCGAGCGCGTTGGCGCGGGTCATAAAGCCCGCCAGCGCATTGCTGGCCGACGCGTCCACGGGCAGGCTGTCGACGCCCAGCGCATAAACGGTGAAGATGTAGCGGTGAACCTCGCCCGGAGGCGGGCAGGCGCCGCCAAAACCGGCCGCGCCGTAATCGTTGCTCAGTTCAATCGCGCCATCAGGCAATGCGCCCTCGGGGGAAGCGCCGCGCGGTAGGGCAACTGCGTCCGCCGGAAGATTCAACACGCTCCAATGCCACCAGCCCGAGCCGGTCGGCGCGTCGGGATCATAGGCGGTGACGGCGAAGCTTTTCGTACCTTCGGGTGCGCCTGACCAGGATAATTGCGGAGAGATGTTGCCGCCTTCGCAGCCGAAGCCTTGGAACACGAAGCTGTTGTCAAGCGTACCGCCTTCGCTGATGTCCTCGCTCGCGAGGGTGAACTCCTCGGCGAGCACTGGCGTGACGGGCAGAGCGATGGAGAGCAGGGCGGCGGCGATGAGAGCGCGTATCATGGAGGTCGTCCTTTGTGATGAACAAGACGACACAAGATTTACGCGCGCGGCCCCCTCGGCGCTTGCGACCGCCGATCAAAGACTGTCGTCATCCGCTCAATCTTCCCGCGAGCGGATGGCTTTGGGCATGCAGCCGAACCGCTGCCTGAAAGCTTGGGAGAAATGCGACGGCGTGGCGAAGCCGCAGGTCAACGCGATTTCAGTGATCGATTCCTCGGTGGTTTGCAGAAGCGCGAGTCCCTGTTCCAGCCGGGTGTTGCGGAGGATTTTTGAGAAGCTGTCGCCGGTCCGGCTCAGTTGGCGCCGCAGCGTCGCCTCGCTGACGGCGAGACGCTCGGCGATTTCCTGCGCCCGCCAGGGGTGGCTCGGCTCGCGCTCGATCAGTCCTTGGATCTGGGCGCGGGCGCTTTTGAGCGCGGCGGGGCGCGCGACCGCGCCTGCCGCCTTTAGCCAAAGCAGTGGCTCGATTAACCGATGTTGCAACACATTTTCGGGCAGGTCGGGGTCGTTCATCGCCCGCTTGACGCCGTCCAGTCCGAAGGAGGCTCCAAGCACCGATGCTTGGATCTGCTGCACCTGTGGGGCGGTGCGGTTCTCCGCCGCGCCAAAAACCTCCCGCAGGGCAGCGTCCGGGTAGCGAATGACAGTCGCGGCGTAATCGGCCTCGCCCCAGACGCGGTTTTCGATGGTGAACAGCGCGCCGGGGGCGAACAGTATGGCGTCGCCGGGACCGGCGCGCAGATCCTGGGTTTCCGGATCTTGGGCTTGGGATTGCAGGACGATTTTCTCGCCGTGCTCGACGAACACGGCCAGAGCGTCGGTGAAGCACAGATCGGCGAAACGGGCCGTCCGGGCCTGGGTGATGCGCGCCGCCGCCACGGGTTTTGACGCAGCGGCGCGTGGCTGTGTGGCGGCTTGCCCGCCGTCGAGCAGCTTGAGGCGCACGGGGGCGGCGTGTCGTGGTCGAGACGGCATTACGAACCTCCCGTTATGATGGGCGTCAATCGACGAACGCCCGCTCCACCACGAAGGTGGCCGGCTTGCTGTTGGCGCCTTCCTCCAGCCCAGCGTCCTCGCACAAGGTTTTCACGTCCTTGAGGAAGTTCATAGAGCCGCAGATCATCGCGCGGTCGGTCTCGGGGTTGATCGCCGGGATGCCAAGGTCAGTGAAGAGCTCACCGGTTTCGATCATGTCGGTGATGCGCTTCTGGCGCGGGAACGGCTCGCGGGTGACGGTGGTGTAGTGGATCAGGCGGTCGCGGGCCAACTCGCCGACCAGCGGGTCTTCTTTGAGCGCGGCCACCAACTCCTCACCATAGGCCAGCTCCGACACTTCGCGGCAGGTGTGGGTGAGGATGACCTGATTAAATTTCTCATAGGTCTCGGGGTCGCGGATCAGGCTGGCGAAGGGGGCGATGCCGGTGCCGGTGGAGAACATATAGACGCGCTCGCCTGGAGTGAGCGCGTCGAGCACCAGGGTGCCGACCGGCTTTTTCTTCATCAGGATGGTGTCGCCCGGCTGGATCTTTTGCAGATGCTCGGTCAGCGGGCCGTCGGGGACCTTGATTGAGAAGAATTCGATCTCGTCGTCCCAATTGGGGCTGGCGATCGAATAGGCGCGGTAGACCGGGCGCTCGGCGTTGGGCAGGCCGATCATCACGAACTCGCCGGAGCGGAACCGGAAGCTCGTCGGGCGGGTGATGCGGAATTTAAACAAACGATCGGTGTAATGCTGCACCGAGACCACCTTCTCGGCGAACACGCCATCGGGAATCGGAAAGTTGGCGGTTGCAGTTTCCGCTGATGGGGCGGGCGCGGTCATTTCACTTTCATCCTTTGTTATTTGATGTGATTGCCACTTCGGCTGTGGACATTGTGTGTTCGAGACCGAATGTCACGCTTTTTCTCATGCATAGTTATGACCTCGCGCAAACAGCTAGGTCTAGCCGATCTATCGGCTGACCGTGGAGACCGACTCTGGCGCGGCGGCGGCGGGGCGGGTAAGAGCGGCGGTGAACACGCGGTTTTAGGAGTGCCGGATGGCGATGGAGGAGACGGGCGGCGTTTCGCGGGGTTATGTCGGCGCGATGGCGCTGCTGGCCGGCGCGTTGGGGGCGGCAGGCGTGGCCCTGGCCGCTGTCGCCGCCCATCGCGAGGGCGGCGAGGGGCTGGCCTCGGCGGCGACGCTGTTGTCGCTACATGCGCCGGTGCCGCTGCTCGCCGCCGCCTTGGCAGGGGCGGGGGCACGGTTTTGGGGGCTGACGCTCTCGGTGGCCGCGATCGGGCTGGGCGCGGCGCTGTTTGGCGGTCAGGTGGCCCTTGGCGCGTTGATGGATCTCAGCTTGTTTCCAATGGCGGCGCCGGTGGGCGGCGTATCGATGATTGCGGGATGGGCGCTGCTCGGGTTGTGCGGCGCAGTTTACGCTTTGGGAGGAGGGCGCCGCTGATGGGCGATTTATACGGTTGGTTGTTGGTGCTGCATATCGCGTCTTGGACGAGCTGGATGGCCGGGCTGTTCTATCTGCCGCGCCTCTACGTTTACCACGCCGAGACCGCGCCAGCCGGCACGCCCGCATCCGAGACCTTCAAGGTCATGGAAAAGAAGCTGATGCGGCTGATCATGACCCCGGCGATGCTCGCTACCTGGGCCACCGGGCTGTATCTGGCTTGGGAGGGCGGATGGTTCTCGGACGGGTGGTTGCACGCCAAGCTGACGCTGGTGATCGGCATGTCGGCGTTCCACGGCTTCTGCGTGCGCTGGATGAAAACCTTCGCGGCGGACGCGAATGAGAAGTCGGGGCGGTATTTCCGGATGATGAACGAGGTGCCGACGGTGGTGTTTCTGGTGATTGTGGTGATGGCGGTGCTAAAGCCGTTTTAAGAGAGGCGAGTGAGGCTGATGTAAGCAGCCTCTCGTTATTTTGTTGTTTTTTTTAAGTATTGTGGTGAAGCATGGGCTGGAGTGAAATTCCATATTGGCTGCGTATTGTTCTTTTGATGCCTTTGATTATGGTGATTTTTGAGGCAGCTCATCATGTTTATATTTTCCACGCAATGGTTGATGCGGGAGTTCTTACTCAGGGCAGCAATCCTCGCGATGCAGTGATGAATATGTTTGTTGCTGTATTGTTTTTTTTAATAGTTATTTTTAAGCCTTTGATTATGATCATTAGTATGCCTCATTCAATTGTGTCAGTTTCTGCTGTTGCTTTGTTTGTTTTATTTGTGTATCGTGTGAAATACACAAATGCATTTGTTGCATCGCTAGCCTCTGTTTTTATTTTTTACTTATTTTTTTCTCTGTCGCAAGGTTTTCTCAAGAAGAGTCAAGCTGAAATTGCGCAGGAAGCTGAAAAAGCGTTGGAACAATTGGATAAAAGGATTGAGAAATCGGCTGAAATTTATGCGGGGGATCGGGAATACTGTATATTCCACTCCCGTGAGCTGTCGTCTGAACAAATAGAGACAGAGGTTCAAGGCCCTCCGCACCGCTCCTATGTTATCTTTGAGAATGGCGATGTGGGATATTGGTCAGAAAAGACAAGATGGGCGGAGAGCGGCTGGAGACAGCCTGCGATGATGGAATGGTGTGCTCAGCAGAGGCTTGAGCCGTGAAGCTTTTCTCTTC
>JAHQVS010000023.1 GCA_019634215.1 Paracoccaceae bacterium
ACCGGGTGGCGAAGGTCGGCAGCGCCGCCAGCGACAAGGCCCCGCCCTCGGGGTTGGCGATCAGCGACATGCTGGCGCGCTGGATCATGTCGAGCGCGCGGGAGAGGTCGGCCTGATAGGCGAGGGCGGTGGCGGTGGGCGTCAGCTTTTTGCGCTGGCGCACAAACAGCTCGACGCCGAGTTGCTCTTCCAGGTTTTTGATCAGCCGGCTGACGGCGCTTTGGCTCAGATGCAGCTCCTTGGCCGCCTCGGTGACCGAGCGATGGCGGGCCACGGCCTCGAAGGCGAGCAGCAGATTCAGCGAGGGCAGGAAACGGCGTTGGCGCATGGGGCGATCGTTCAGGTCATTCTGTTTTGGAATGTTTGCAGGGGTTTTTAGCGATTTATTGCGGCGATTATGCAGGCTATGGCGCTACAATCATGTGAATGGCGCATGAATTTTCTGCGCCGCACCGCTATTGGAGAGCCTGCCCATGTCCGCCGCATCCCATAAAGGCCAGCCCTTTAATTGGGCCGATCCGTTTCTGTTCGACGATCAATTGGCCGAGGATGAGCGGTTGATCCGCGATGCGGCGCAGGCGTTCGCCTCGGACCGGCTGCTGCCCCGGGTGCAGGAGGCGTATCTGCATGAGACCGTGGAGCCGGGGATTTTCCGGGAGATGGGCGAGGCCGGATTGCTTGGCGTCACCGTGCCGGAGGCGTATGGCGGGTCCGGGGCGTCTTACACCGCTTATGGGCTGGTGGCGCGTGAGGTGGAACGGGTGGATTCGGGGTACCGCTCGATGATGTCGGTGCAGTCCAGCTTGGTGATGTACCCGATTTACGCCTACGGCTCGGAGGAGCAGCGGCGCAAATACCTGCCGAAATTGGCGAGCGGCCACTATATCGGGTGTTTTGGGCTGACTGAGCCGGACGCAGGGTCCGACCCGGCTGGCATGAAGACCCGCGCCGTTAAGATTGACGGCGGCTATCGGATTTCCGGGGCGAAAACGTGGATCTCCAACTCCCCGATCGCCGATGTGTTCGTGGTTTGGGCGAAATCGGAGGCCCATGGCGGCAAGATCTGCGGCTTTATCCTGGAGAAGGGGATGAAGGGGCTGAGCGCGCCGAAAATCGGCGGCAAACTGTCCCTGCGCGCCTCGGTGACCGGTGAGATCGTGATGGATGGCGTCGAGGTCGGTGAGGATGCGCTGCTGCCGAATGTCGAGGGCATCAGTGGGCCGTTTGGCTGCCTCAACCGCGCCCGCTACGGCATCTCTTGGGGGGTGATGGGGGCGGCGGAGGATTGTTGGCTGCGCGCCCGGCAATACGGCATGGATCGGCATCAGTTCAACCGCCCGCTGGCGGCGACGCAGCTGTTTCAGAAGAAGCTCGCCGACATGCAGACCGAGATTGCGTTGGGGCTGCAAGCCTCGCTGCGGGTCGGTCGGTTGATGGATGAGGGTAAGTTTGCGCCGGAGATGATCTCGATCGTAAAGCGCAATAATTGCGGCAAGGCGCTGGATATCGCCCGTCAGGCGCGGGACATGCACGGCGGCAACGGCATCCAGATCGAGTATCACGTGATGCGGCATGCGCAAAATCTGGAGACGGTCAACACCTATGAGGGCACGCATGACGTGCATGCGCTGATCCTCGGGCGAGCGCAGACCGGCTTGCAGGCCTTCGCGTGAGCCAAGCGGGCGCCCCGCTCGCCGGGTTGAAGGTGGTGGAGCTGGCCCGGATATTGGCCGGGCCATGGCTGGGGCAGACGCTGGCGGATCTCGGCGCCGAGGTGGTGAAGGTGGAGTCGCCGAACGGCGACGACACCCGGAGCTGGGGACCGCCCTTCATTGAGCGCCCGACGCCGGATGGCGGGGTCGAGACGGTCGCGGCCTATTTCCACGCGGCCAATCGCGGCAAATCATCGGTGGTGTGCGATTTCGCCGATCCGGCTGATCTGGCGCGGCTGAAGGCGTTGATCGCCGAGGCCGATGTGGTGATCGAGAATTTCAAGGTTGGCGGGCTGAGGAAGTTCGGGCTCGATTATGAGAGCGTCAAGACGTTGAATCCTGGACTGATTTACGCCTCGATCACCGGTTTCGGCCAGGGCGGTCCGCGGGCGGCGCAGGCGGGCTATGATTTCATGATTCAGGGCATGTGCGGGATCATGGATCTGACCGGCGACCCCGAGGGCGAGCCGCAGAAGATCGGCGTGGCGTGGATCGACATCTTCACCGGCCTTTACGGCGTGATCGGGGTGCAAGCGGCCTTGGCGGAGCGGGCGCGCTCCGGCCTGGGACAGCATTTGGACATCTCGCTGCTGGATTGCGGCGTCGGGGTGCTCGCCAATCAGGCCGCGAACCATCTGCTGGGCGGCGCCGAGCCGCGCCGGTTGGGCAACGCGCATCCGAATATTGTGCCTTATCAGGTGTTTCCGGCGTCGGATGGGCGCCTCATTATTGCTTGCGGCAATGACCGGCAATTCGCGGCGCTGTGCGGGGTGTTGGGGTTGGAGTGGCTGGCCGAGGCGGCGGAATATGCGACCAACCCGGCCCGCGTCGAGCATCGGGAGGAGTTGTGCCCGATGCTCGCCAAGGCGACCGCAGAGTGGCCGAAGGCGGATTTAATCAGTGCGCTGGATGCGGTGGGTGCGCCCGCCGGGCCGATCAATTCGGTGGCGGAGGCGCTGGCCGATCCGCAGATCGCGGCGCGGGGGATGAAGATTGCGCCGGAGGGCGTGGCGGGGCTGCGGGCGCCGTTGAATTTCTCACGGAGTGGGCTGGCGGTGGAGAACGCTGCGCCCGCGCTGGGCGGTGGCGAATGGGTGTTCAGGCGCGAAGGCGGCTAAATTTTGCGATGCTTGAGTTGAGGCAAGCGCGGCGGCGCGCCCGAGCTTATGCGAGGGAAGCCTGCGTGGCGTTTGAACGCAGGGGCTTGTTGGCGAGACCCCGTCAGAGCCCCACTAAGTGGTTGTCCCAGGCCAGATTATGCCGCTTGAGCGTAGTGGGGGCCACATCAGCGCCAAGCCGGTGCAGGCCGCCAAGACCGTCGGAGCAGAGCAGCCCGTCGCCATGGCTGGCGAGGCCGCAAACGTCCGGCAGCGCCGCCGCGCCGAGGAAGGTGCTGCTCTCGATATCGAACAGATGCGCTCGCCCGCCGCGCGGCGAGGTCACGCCCAGCAGCGCGCCGTCGCCGGAGAAGGCGACGCTGCCGCCATAGCCTTGCAGACGCAGCTGTTCCGGTTCCGGGGCCTCCAGAAAGGTGAGGGCGGGGGCGCCGAAGCGGTGGGTCGCCAGCAGCGGGACTGGCTCCGGCAAATCGCCCTGCCATTGCAGCGCGATCCCGATAGCGCCATCGGCGCGCAGGCTGAGATGGCGGATGCTGTTGCGGCGCAGCGCCTTGGGCGGCTCGATGATCTCCAGCGCCGCGCCGGTTTCGGGGGAGAGATAGGCCAGATTGGGCCGCATCATCGGCAGGTTAAGTTTGGCGCGGCCGCTGTCCGGGTGGGTCTGCACACCGCCATTGGCGACGATCAGGCGGCCCTGGGCGCGGTCGAACAGCAGCTCATGCGGACCGACGCCGCCGGAGGGGAGCTCATTTATCCGTCGGAAGCTGTCGCTTGCGTCCCAGACGCCAATGCGGCCTTCACCGGCCTCAAAGTCATTCTCACAGGTATAGAGCCGCGCGCCCTCGGCGTCGAAGGCGCCATGACCGTAGAAATGCCGCCCTGGCGGCGCCTCCAGCCGCGCGCGGGTCTCACCGAGGGCGCAGTCGATCACCAGAGCGAACACGCCAGGACGGCGGGCGAAGGCCACCGCCAGCGGCTGCGAGGGATGCGCCGCCGCCGCATGGCCGCGACCGGGCAGGGGTATCTGAAACCGCGCTGCGCCTGCCGCCGTCAGACCGTGGAGGGCGTAATGGCCGTCCGGCGTCTTGGCGGCGGCGAGATAGGCGGGAGCGCCGGCGTCGGCCCAACTCAGGCGCGGTAGCGCGCCCGTCGCTGAAGCGGCCAGGGCGGCGCGCAGGAAGCCGCGGCGGGCGGGGCGCATCTGGTCAATCCCCGTCCAGGGAGTTGAAGGTGATCGAGACTCCGACCGCCGGGGCGACGATCTCTCGGACCAAGCCCTGTAGCGCGCGGGTCTGCGTTTGCAGCGCCTCGACGGCGATCCGTTTGGCGGGCGTTGCCACCGCCTCATGCAGCGGCGATGGGGTTCGTTCGGCCAGCTGCGCCGTCTTTTCAAAACCAGCGGCGAGGCGGTCGCGATCAGAGTCGGGCAGCTGAGGGGCGAAGGCGGTTTCACAGAGGTCCCGTAGCGCCGTCAGGGAGAGCTGGATGTTGCTCAGGGAGCGCCCGGAGCGCCACGCCTCAGCCCGGCGTGGGCGAGGGTTGGCGAAGCTGCCCAACGGGCGGCCTAGACGCAGATCCGTCAGCGCCTGCAAACCGCCATCAAGGCTGGCGAACAGGTCGCGGACGGTGGCGGGCGGAGCTGGCGCCTGCCATTCTGAGACGACGCGCCCCGCCGTGCGCGCTAGATCCGTGGCGATCGCTCGCGCCAAGCGACAGCGATACCCCTCTCCCAGGGCAATTTCGCCGTTCTCGTCATAGAGCAGCCGCTCCAACGCCAACAGCCCGCGCCCGGCGACCGAGATCTTCTCGAACGCCTCGGGGTCGTCCACGACCGGGTCCTGCTCGGCGGTCAGCCGGTCCTGCGCCTTTTTCGCGAAGCCCTTGGAATCCGGCCAGAAGGCGACGGCGAAGCGGCGGTTGTCGCGCTCGATCGGGCCAAAACCGATATGCTGCACGCCCATCCAGGCGTCGTACAGTGCGTGGTAGGCGGGGCGCAGAGTATCGCCGTCGCAGCTCGGGGCCGCCTCGACGAGGGCGCCGGCGGCGTTTTTCAAACGCTCATAGGCGGGCAGAACATGTGTTTCGACCGCCGCCGCCGCAAGCGCCTTCGGCTCAGGCTCCGCCATCGCCGGGGAGGCGGCTGACAACGCCACAGCGAGCAATAACCAACGCATCACAAACTCTCCAAAAATCGGATCAACGCGGCGCGGTCGGCCTTGGGCGCCGCGACGATGCGATCTCGCGCCGTCTGCGCCTCGCCGCCATGCCACAGCACCGCCTCCAACAAATTGCGGGCGCGGCCGTCATGGAGGAAAAAGCTGTGGCCATTCACCGTCTCGGTCAGCCCGATGCCCCAGAGCGGCGGGGTGCGCCATTCGCGGCCGCTGGCGTCGCCCTCGGGGCGGCCGTCCGCCAAGCCTGCGCCCATGTCGTGCAGCAGCAGGTCGGTGTAGGGCCAGATCAGTTGAAAGCTTTGCTCCGGCCGCGCCGCCTCGCCCTCGATGGGGAAGCGGTTGGTGACATGCTTCGGCGTGTGGCAGGCGGCGCAGCCAGTCTGATAGAACACCTGCTTGCCACGCAACACCTCGGCCTCGCCGACATCGCGCCGGGCGGGGACGGCGAGGTTGCGGGCGTAGAAGGTGACCAGATCAAGCGCCTCCTCGCCAACCTCAACGCCGTCATGCTCCGGCGAGCCGCCATCCATCGCCGCGCGGCAGGCGGGTTGCGCTGGAGAGCACTCGCCCCATCCCTGCGGATGGAACGGCGTCGACAAGCCCATATCGCCGGAAAACGCCGCCGCGCTCTGATCCATGACCGTGGAGGCGGAGCCCTTCCAGGAGAAGCGGCCCAACGCCTCTCGCTTCAGCTCCGGGCTCAAGACCATTCGCGCGCGGCCGGATATGCCGTCGCCGTCGGCGTCCAGCGGGTCGGCGCGGGCGATCAGGTCTTGCTCTGGGATCGCCTCCAGCAGTCCCAGCCCGATCATCGGCGGCGCGACACGGGGGGAGACCAGCGTGACCGGCGCCGCCGGTCCATAACCCAGACCGTTGATTTCATAGCGTGGGCGGCGTAACGAGGCGGTCTCCCCCTCTGAAAGCTCAACCAAGATCTCGTCATAAGCGACTGTCCAGCGCCCCTCCGCCGGATGGCCGAGGACCGCGAAATCCTGAAGCTGCTCTCCATATGTCGGCTCCGGCGCGGTCTCGAACACATGATCCGCCATTCCCGCAACCAGATCCGCATCTTCAACCGGGACTGACAGCTTGAGCAGCATCGACACCGCCGTATCCTCCGGCCCCTGCGGCGGATGCCCGCGCCCGTCCTTCAGATGGCAGCGCTGACAGGAGCGGGCGTTGTACAGCGGGCCCAACCCGTCCGAGGCGATGGTGGAGCTGGGGGCGGCGACCCAGAGCTTCTTGAACAGCCCGTTGCCGACCTTGAACAGAAGCTCCCGCTCAAACGGCATGTTCGCCGAGGGCTGGGAAAAGGCGTTCTTATTCAGTTTCTTAAAGCTAGTCGCCGCGCCGCCGGGCCGCTCCTCGAACCGTTCCGGTTGGGAGAAGTCGCGTGTGGCGGCCACTGTTTTCTCGATACGCTGCTGCTCGGCCTTGGTGCGTGGGAGGGTTGGCGGCTCGGAGCGCGCCGCCGCCGTCAGCGTCATACCAACGCCCAGCGCCGCCATCAGCACTTTGAGAGCCATTGTTCGTTGCATAAGAGGACTAAAGCTCGATTGTCAAACCCGACAAAACTTATCAGGTATAAGTCAGCAAGCATCAAGGCGCTTTCAGTGCGGAGATCAGCCAAATTTGATGAATGTAAATATCCCGGGCTCGCGTGCGTTATGAATCATACTCTTAAGACAGCGGCCACCTGTGATGAGACGTCCGAAAGCCCAAGCTGCGTGCTCTTGGCGCTGACGAGGGACGCCTCTTGCGCGCCAAGCCCTCCAGTGGAGATCGAGTTGAGCACGCCACAGGCCCAACGCCTCGTGTTGCTCCGCGACCTGCTCGCCACCAGCCGTCTGCGCGGCCGCCAGGACCTTGAGGGCGCGTTTATGCTCCTGGCCGCCCGCGCCGACTCGTCCGCCGAGGCGTTTGGCGTCACCCTGTTCCACACCTTAGGCGTCGCCAGCGCGCGCCAACTCACCTTCCACTGCCGCGCCTGCCCGCGTGCGAGCGTGGATGAATGGTGGCTGTTGCGGTTGCTTCAGGCGCTGGAGCGGCGCGACATCCTGAATGTGGAGGCGCTGTTAGGGTTTCGGATCAAAAAAGCCTGGCGGCGGCGGGTGCGCCGCCTCGCCGCCGGTCTTGCGGCTCGACTCGATCAACTTGGCTAACTCACTGCTTGGGCGCGGGATAAGACTGGCTTAAATAGTTGAATCACCGCGCCGTTGCGCGGCGACGGGCAAGCCAGATCTTAGCCAGCCTGACACCCCGAGTGACCAAGGAGACATTGAATGGCGTCTGTTGCGAGTAAATTGGAGACCGCCGCCGTGGAGGAGATCGTCAACGGCCTGACCCAGGGCTTGGCGGAGACGGCGGTGGAGACCATGAAGGCGCAAAATTTCCATTGGAACGTCACTGGCATGGCCTTTGGGCCGCTGCATGAGCTGTTTCAGAAGATGTACGAAGATCACTTCACTGCCCAGGATGATTTAGGAGAGCGCATCAAAGCGCTGGAGGCGCACGCCGAGGGCCGTCACTCCGAGTATCTGAAGCGTTCCGCTGTTGCCGAGAGCGACGGCAAGATCGCCGCCGAAGCCATGATCAAGGAGTTGGCCGCCGACCAGGAGATCATTTCCGCCACCATGCGCGACCTCGCCGCCCTGGCGGACAAGCATGGCGACGTCGTCACCAACGACATGGCGATCGAGCGCGCCCAGACGCATGACAAGTTCGCTTGGCTTTTGCGCGCGCATCTCGGCTGAAGCGTCAAGCCTAGGCCAATGGCGATCAGCTTGGGTAAAGCCGGTCGCCAGTGTTCCTGAAAAACAGGCGTCAGCCCAAGTTCAGTCCGCCGCCTCCCCACCACTGATCACGAACATGACGCGTGAGAAGGGACGGCTGGAGCCTCTGTCCTACTCAATCGGCCAGGTCACGCCTTTCTTCTCGCATTTGCGTCGATAGGCGCTTTCCCAGTGGCGGTATTTTCCAAGGTCTTGTTGTTGGTCGTATAAATCTTGGACAAACCGCTGCTTGGCCTTTTTGCCGTCGAGCTTTTTAAACTGTTTCTTCTGCGGCTTGGTCATCGAGCAGCCAATGCAGTGACCGGCGCGCTTAAATTTGCAGACATCAATGCAGGGGGAAGGGATTTTCTCGCCCATCGTGACCTCATGCGCTCCCAGTTCGCCGTTTTCTGAGTGATACGCCGTTGGTCTGTCCGCCCGCTCTGTGACGCATGGACGCGAAACATCTTGGCTGACGGGCAGGCCGTTGGCTGGGTGTTGAAGAAGTTTTTTACTTCAGGCTGTTGGCCCGAACGCGCCGCCGCGCCCGGGCCGGTCATGATCAGCCGCTTTTGTTACTGAAACACGGCCTCGGGGTCGTCGAGACTGTCGGAGCCCTCAAAAGCGATCTCCTCGATCTCCAGCGCCGCCACCGCCTTCTCGATCGAGCGGGTCTGCGCCACCAGCGCGTCGACCGCCGCCTGGATCAGCGCGCCACCAGCTTCATTCTCCGGATCAAGCATCTGATCATAGGCCATGCCGGCCTCGGCGGTGGATTTGATCGCGCCCAGCGCCGCCATGCTCGCATCGAGATCGCGCTTGAGCTGCGCATCCAGGGCCGCGTCTTTCGCCGCGATCAATTCAGACAGCGACGGCCCTGTAACCACCCGGCCGTCAACGCCGACATATCGCCCGATATAGACGTTCCGGACGCCAAGCCCATCGTAATAATGGCTGTTGTGGGTGTTATCGGCGAAGCAATCATGCTCCTCTTCGGGGTCGTTCAGCATCAGGCCAAGCTTCATCCGCTCCCCGGCTTGTTCGCCGTAGGAGAGGCTGCCCATGCCGGTGAGGATGGTGATCACGCCGCCATCCTCGCCCTTCTCGGCTAATTCCGCACGGGCCGCGCCGCCCTCTTTCCAAGCCGCCGCCATTTCCTCCAGGTCGGAGATCAGCAGGTCGGTCGCGGCTTTGAGGTAAGCCGCGCGGCGGTCGCAGGCCCCGCTAGTGCAGCCCTCGCCTTGGACGTAATCAGTGTAGGGCCGGTTCCCCGCGCCAGGGCCGGTGCCGTTGAGATCTTGGCCCCAGAGCAGAAACTCGATGGCGTGATAGCCGGTGGCGACATTGGCCTCCACCTCGTCAACCTCATGCAGGGTGTCTGAGAGCAGTGCTGGGGTGATGTTGCTGGCGTCGATCTCTTCGCCGGACAGGGTGAATTTGGTGTTGGCGATGACATTTAGCCCGGCGTGCGGGTTTTCATCGGTCGGCCCGCCGTCGCCGTCGACATAGTCGATCAGCCCTTCATCGAGTGGCCAAGCGTTCACCTTGCCTTCCCAATCATCAACGATGGGGTTGCCAAAGCGGTAAACCTCTGACTGCTGATAAGGCACGCGGGACCGCAGCCAAGCGGTTTTGGCCGCAGTCAGCGTCGCGGGCGAGGGCTGGGAGATGAGTGTCTCCACCGCCTCCCCCAGGGCTTTCGCCGTGGTTAGGCTGTCTGCGTAGGTCGCCTCCGCGATGGCCGCGTAGGTCTCAACCACCGCCGATTTGTCAGTGGCGAGCGCCGGGCCGCTCAGCAGGAGCGCGGCGAGGCCAGCGCTGGTTAATATCCTGATTTTCGAGACCATCATGTATCTTCCTGAGAATGTCTGAACGTCGATTGCACCCAGTCCGGCCAAGCTGGCAGCGCGGCCGAGAGCAGTGTGGGTCGCTATCGAGAGGCCGGCGTTATTTCGTGAGAAGCAGCTTGTTTTGTCGGGTGAGTCTGAGGACGTACCGCTCCCCGCGATGGCGGATCACGATTTGCGTGCGTTCACCCAGCAAGTCCCGCAGATCGATTTCAGCTTTATCGGCGCTGCGCTGCGGGGTGTCGGGGCGGGGATTTTCGGGGGTGTGCTCGGAAATCATGTGCGCCCTTCCCCATGATCGCGGCGCTCTCGCTCCGCCTCGAAACGCTCCAACTGAGCATCAAGACGCCACTGCAGAAACGAACAACAGGGATCATGCTCGCAACATCCGTACGACAAGCATTCACACGCCTCTGAGGACTGGGGCCGCGGCTTGGCGGCCTCCCGCTCGCTTGGCCCGCTGGAGAACGCGCGCTGGGCCTTTGTCTGGATCACTCCTCGGACTCCTTGGTCTCGGAATGTCCTGGCTGGCGTCGGCCTCAGGCGCTTCACCGGGAGGCGACTGTGTCGGCGTTGGCTTGGACAATATGGCCGCCTCCGGTCTCGATCGATCCGAAAGCTTGGCGCCGGTCGCGGCCTAATGACGTCCGCCTGTGTGGGTGAGACGGCGGGCCGCCGCCGGCCGCGACTCGGCTCCAATGGCTTCATCCTATACCCGACAAATTTAATCAGGGAAGGTGTTTCTTGAGTAATTTTGTCGGAAATATTGCATTTGCGAAATGCTGCTACGCTTGCATTGACGCAAGATTGGCCAGAGGGCGATGTGAAAAATTGATCAATTTAGTCAGGAATATCTTGACTGAAATGGTCGGAAAAGCCAGAGGACAAGGAGCGCGAGACTCTGCGCGCTGTTTTGAGAAGATTAAGGAAGCGAAAATGACCGCTCTAGCCGCCCGGATCGCCGCAATCGTTGCGATGTCGATTGGCGCTGTCGCCGCGCCAGGCGTCGCCGTCGCCGATGGGGAGCTGAACCTCTATTCGTCCCGCCACTACGACACGGACGAGCGTCTCTACACCGATTTCGAGGAGCAGACCGGCATCAAGGTCAACCGGATCGAGGGCAAGGCCAGCGAGTTGATCGAGCGCCTCGTCGCCGAAGGGGTGAACAGCCCCGCCGACATTCTGATCACGGTCGACGCTGGCCGGATTGGGAGCGCTAAAACCAAAGGCCTGTTCCAGGAGATTGAGAGTGAGACTCTCGACCTGCGCATCCCCTCGCATTTGCGCGACCCAGAAGGCCATTGGTACGGCTTCTCTCAGCGCGCCCGGATCATCTTTTACGATCCCGAGCAGGTGCCGACACCACCCACCACCTATGAGTCGCTGGCGGACCCGATGTACAAAGACATGGTCTGCGCCCGCTCCAGCTCCAACGTTTACATGATCTCGCTGATGTCCTCGATGATCGAGGCGCACGGCGCCGAGGATGCCAAGAAGTGGGCTCAAGGGCTTTACGACAACTTCGCCCGTAAGCCTCAAGGTGGCGACACTGACCAGTTGCGTGGCATTGTTTCTGGTGAGTGCGCCATTGCTCTGGCCAACAGCTACTACTTCGCGCGGGCCTTGCGGAAGGATGTGAAGGACCTGTCGGCGGATATCGAGAAGATCTCCTGGGTGTTTCCGAACCAGTCTGATCGCGGCGCGCATGTGAACATCTCCGCCGCCGGCGTCGCCAAGCATGCGCCGAACAAAGAGAACGCGATCAAGTTTCTGGAGTATCTGACCAGCGACAGCGCCCAGGAATATTTCTCGAACGGCAATGACGAATACCCGACCGTGCCGGGCGTTGGCCTGAGCGAGGCGGTGGGGAAACTGGGTCTGTTCCGCTCCGACACTCTGAATCTGGAGGCGTTCCACCGCAACGCCGCCGAGGCCACCAGCCTGTATGACGAAGTCGGCTACCCGTAAGTCTAAGGCGCAATGAGTTTTACTGATTGCGTCTTAGCGAGTGTGACCGCGCGCCAGTGTTCTGCGCGGTAAGCCTGCGCGGCGTTTGAGCGCAGAAATGACTGTTGGTCTGATCCAAAAGTCACAGAGGCCCGGTGTTTCACGCCGGGCCTTTTTTATGCCGTCACCATACTTGACTGCAATAGTTGGGTATTCTAGCCAGAGATCAATAGCCAGCCACCTACTCCCGCCGACAGTCGGGCGAGGCCGCAAGCGATCGCTTGAGCGTGAGTCTGCGAGGGGTGGCTATGTCTGTGAGAATCTCAAAAAAATTATTGATGCTCGGCGCCAGCGCTCTAGCGCTCGCCGCCAATGGGCAGGTCGCGCTGGGGCAAACAGCGCCAAGCGACAGCCTAGCTGTTCCTGGCGTCGCCGAACTGGACGAAATAACTGTGACCGCTCCGGCCCGTGGGCCGCGCAGTCTGCAGGAGACGTCGGCTGCAGTGGGCGTGGTTGACAGCGAGGAGATCGAGCGCCGTCAGGCCGAGAGCTTTGAAGATCTGCTCGGCGATGAGCCCGGCGTCTCGATTCCCGGCGGTCCGCGCGGCATCTCCCAAGAGCCGAACATCCGGGGCTTTCAGGATGAGCAAGTCGTCATTCGCTTAGATGGCGTGCGGCAGAACTTCAGCTTGGCCCATCGCGGCCGGTTTTTTATCGACCCGGACGCCGTCGAGCGCATTGAGGTGCTGCGCGGCGGCGCGTCAGCCCTCTATGGCTCTGGGGCTATGGGCGGGGTGGTGTCGCTGGAGACCAAGCGCGCGGCGGATCTGTTGAAGCCGGGCCAGTCAATCGGCGGCCGACTCAAAACTGGCTACTCCAGCAATGGCGGCGGGATCTTCGGTTCGGGAACCGCCTATGGTCAACTCGGCGACGTCGATATGCTCGGCTTTATCAGTTGGCGCGAAATGACTGAGGATCTCCAAGACGGCTCCGGCGCCGACATCCGCGCCAGCGAGTTGGATGTGCGCAACGGATTGGCGACGGTTGGTTTCGAACCCTCGGAGGCGTTGCGCATCGAAATCGGCGGCACGTATTATGAAGACGAAGGCCTTACCCCGCCGAACGCCAACGCCGCCGCCTCCGCCACTACCGAGGTCGACCGCGACATTCGTGTCGCCTCGGGCCGCATCGGCGTCGAATACGCCCCGGTTGGCTCCGATCTTATCAATCTCAAGGGCGACGTCTATCTCTCCGACATTGCATTGGTGGAGGACCGCCTTGCCGATGGCCGCTTTGACACCAGCGATTTTCAGACCATTGGTTTGGACATCGCCAACAGCTCCAAGTTCCAAATCGGCGCGCCTGTGGTGCTGACCTATGGCGTCGAAGCCTATCAGGACAGCCAGGAAGGCGCCCGGAATGGCGGTGATCGCGAGCAGTTTCCGGACGCCAGCCTCACCTTCCTCGCTGGTTTCGCGCAAGCGGAGGTGGCGCTTACGAAGCAACTCACACTCACGCCGGGCTTGCGCTTCGATCATTTCTCGCTGGAGCCCGAGGGCGAGGGGCTGGAGGATCGCAGCGAAGGCCAGTTTTCGCCGCGTCTGGCGCTTAGTTTCAAGGCCACGGACAACCTGACGCTGTGGGCCTCGGCTTCACAGTCCTTCCGCGCGCCATCGCTGACCGAACTGTACAATGATGGCGTGCATTTCGCGATGGACGGCTTTCCGCTTAATCCGACAGATCCGGCGGCGCCGATCTTCACCGGCGTCAATAATTTCGTTCCGAACCCGGACCTGAAGCCGGAGAAGGCCAACCAGCTTGACGTCGGCGCCCGCTACCGGTTCCGCAATTTTGCTGGTCAGGGCAATGTCCTGCGGTTCTCCGCGAACGGCTATTACGCCGACGTCGACGACTATATCGACCAAGTCGCCACTTTTATCGACCCCGACACCTTCGTGTTCGATCCTGTGTCGGGCCAAAGCTTCCTTAGCGGCACCACCACCACCCGCAACGTTGACGCCAAGCTCTGGGGTTTCGAAGGCGAAGTGGAGTTCGATGCGCAGGAATGGTTCGTCGAGGCCGGGGTCACACTGCCGCGCGGCGAGGGCGATGACGGCGAGGTGTTGGATTCGATTCCACAGGACCGGCTGACCCTATCCGGCGGGTTCCGCCCGTTCGAGGAAGTCGAGGTTGGCGCGCGCGGCACTTTCCGAGCTGGGCGCAGCGGCAATGAAAACACGCCGGGCTCCTCGGTGTTCGACGTTTATGTCAGTTATGAGCCGCTGGATAATCTTCGCCTGCAAGCGGGTGTCGACAATGTCTTGGACCGAGACTACCGCATCCACGCCAATGCGCTGTCGCAGCCTGGGCGCACCTTCAAGATCAGTGGTGCAATCCAGTTCTAGGGAGCTTCAGATGACCAGCGCCGCAACTTCGCCAGCCGAGATTCTCTCTCGCTATGACGCGTTGATCCGCGACGGCGGCCCTATCCGTCAGCGCCTGGCCGCTGAGAGCCTGGATGTGCCGGAGGCGGCGCTGGTCTTCGCCAAAACTCTACGAGGGGACGCCAAGCCATTGCTGGCGACAGGGGCGCCGGGTTTTGGTCAGATCCTCGTTGAGATGCCAAAGGTGGGCGTGGTGATGGCGCTGACCCGCAACGCGAGTTGCGTGCATGAGAAATACGGCGTGTTTGAGGATGTCACCGCCGACGGCCCCATGGGGATGGTGGTGGGCCGGGATATCGACTTGCGGCTGTTCTTCAATCACTGGCGTCATGGTTTCCTTGTGACGGAGGACACCGCTTCTGGCCGCCGGGAAAGTCTCCAGTTTTTTGACGCTGCGGGCGATGCCGTCCATAAAATCTACAAAACCGATAAGACTGACGCCACCGCTTTCGCTGGAATTGCCAAGCAATTCAGCAGTGAAGTCTCCGCAGTTTGCTTTGAGCCTGACGCCCGCAAGGCGCCTCCGCCGCTGCGCCCAGATGCGGAAATTGACGCAGATGGCCTCCGTCAGACATGGCTGGGCCTTCAACACACCCATGACTTCTTTATGATG
>JAHQVS010000024.1 GCA_019634215.1 Paracoccaceae bacterium
CATAACAGCCGCTGTTCGATGGTTTTCAAATGGGTCAGCGCGCCGTCACGCATTGGGCTCTCCTATGGCGCTGTGATGGGTCTTTCGCCAAAAGGCGACACTAGCCGCGTTCTCACGCGATTTTCTTGCGCCTTACAGCGCAAAATGTGACAATAACGCTTAGAGTAGCCATGAAGTCGGCATTTTACGATGGAAATCACCAAGATTGATGAGTTTGATCGCAAGATCCTTCGCGCATTGCAGCAGGATGGGCGGCTTACCATCCTGGAGCTGAGTGAGCGGGTGGGCCTGAGCCCTTCTCCGGTCTCGCGCCGCTTACGGGTCTTGGAGGAGGCGGGGGTGATCGGCGGCTACGCGGCGCTGATCGATGAGGCCAAACTGGGCTTTAATGTCAGCGTCTTCGTTTCGGTGCGGCTGGACCGGCAGGTCGACGTAGGGCTCGCCGCGTTTGAGGCGGCGATCGGCGCGTTTCCAGAGGTCGTCGACTGTTGGTTGATGACGGGCAACCGAGACTATCTGTTGCGCGTCGTGACCACCGATTTGGCGGCGTTCGAGCAGTTTCTTGTCGGCAAGCTCACCCGAGCGCCAGGGGTCGCCTCGCTGGAGTCCTCGATACCGCTGCGGCGGGTGAAGGCGGGCGTTTCGCGTGGTGTGTAAGCGCGAAACACCCGCTTTCTCGGTTGTTTGGGTCTGTGCCGATCTGTCAGGCCATATATGGCTTCATTTGTACTAGCCGCCGGGCGGAACGCTTATCCATTGCGATAGGTGTAGGCGTAGCCGTTCAAGGCTGGCGCGCCGCCAAGATGGGCGTAAAGGATGTTGGAGCCTCTCGGAAAGAAGCCGTTTTTCACCAAATCAACCATGCCCTGCATGGATTTGCCCTCATAGACGGGGTCGGTGATCATCGCCTCGGTGCGGGCGGCGAGGCGGATCGCCTCGTTGGTTTCGGCGCTGGGCACGCCGTAAGCTGGATAGGCGTAGTCGGGGTTGATGACGATCTCATCCTCGCGCACCGCGCGGCCCAAACCCACCAACTCCGCAGTGTTGTCGACGATCTGGCGAACCTGGGCGCGTGTCTGTTCCAAGGTGCCGGAGCCGTCGATGCCGATCACCCGGTCAGCGCGATCGTCGGCGGCGAAGCCAACGATCATGCCGCCCTGGGTCGAGCCAGTGACCACACAGACGATGATGTAATCGAACCGGACGCCCATCGCCGCTTCCTGGGCGCGGACCTCCTCGGCGAAGCCGACATAGCCCAACCCGCCATATTTATGGACGGAGGCCCCAGCGGGGATGCCATAGGGTTTGCCGCCCGCGTCTCGCACCGACTGCATCGCCTCCTCCCAGCTCTGACGGATGCCAATGTCGAAGCCGTCCGGGACGATGCGGCTGTCCGCGCCCATCAGCCGGGTCATCAGGATATTGCCGACACGGTCATACACCGCGTCCTCATGCGGAACCCAGCTCTCCTGGACGACGACGCATTTGAGCCCGAGTTTGGCCGCCGTCGCCGCCACCATCCTTGTATGGTTGGACTGCACGCCACCGATCGAGACCAGCGTGTCGGCGCCGGAGGCCAGCACGTCCGGTACGATGTATTCCAGCTTGCGCAGTTTGTTGCCGCCCATCGCCAGGCCAGAGTTGCAGTCGTCGCGTTTGGCGTAAATCTCGACATCGCCGCCGAGCGCAGCGGTCAGGCGCGGCAGATGTTCGATCGGGGTGGGGCCGAAGGTGAGTGGATAGCGGTCGAATTGTTCCAGCATGGTCGCCTCTCAAAGCCGGTTGTCACATGCATGCAGGCTAGAAAGGCAGGCCTGGAAGGTGCTCTTAACTTTTTACTGATAATTATGCTCATGTTGATAAAATTGGGGAATTCCTGGGGGTAATGGGGATAATTGAGCGAAATTATGAAAGAATCCACCGCTGCGCCGCTGCTTGACCGTATCGATCGCCGCATTCTGCAACTGCTCCAGCGCGAGGGCAGGCTGACAAACGCTGACTTGGCGCAACGGGTCAATGTCAGCGCCGCCACTTGCCATCGCCGCACTCAGCGGCTGTTCGACGAGGGGTATATGCGCGGCGTTCGCGCAGAGGTCGCGCCGGAGCGGGTTGGGCTGGGCGCTTTGGTGATGGTCGGGGTGGTGCTGGACCGCTCCACCCCGGAGAGCTTCGGCGCCTTCGAGGCGGCGATCACCAAACTCCCGTTTATACTCGACTGCCATCTGGTGGCGGGTGATTTTGATTATTTCCTGAAGATCCGGGTGCGGGACATCGCCGATTTTAACCGTCTGCATGGCGACCAACTGATCGCTCTGCCCGGAGTGCGCCAGACCCGCACCTTCTTTGTGATGAAGGAAGTGATCGACAACGCCTTGTTGGAGTTTTGATTATGCTCAGGGCGGCGTCACGTCGAAGATCGAGCCGTCCCTCAGTTGAACGCGGAAGGCCAGCGCGCCCGAGTCATCGGCTAACGACACCCGCTCGATAGCGTCCGGCAGATCGGCTCGGCCGAGTTCGGCCCATTGGCCATCGAAAACCGCGACGACCCTCAATGCACGGCGGTTGAAGCTGGGCAGGGCCAGCTCTGGCCGCCCGTCGCCGTCTGTATCGGCCACAGCGGAGAGCCGCAGCTCGCGGGCGCGGATTTCATGATTGGAGAAGCCTTCCATTGCAGCGATGCGACTTAGGCGCTCGCCGCTTAAAGCGGCGAGATAGAGCGTCCCGCCGATATGCGGCTTCTCGACATAGGCGATTTGCAGACCGCCCGACCCGCGAAAATCCGCGATCCCGGCGATATTCAGCCAGCGATGCGCCCGGCCGATAAATGGCGTCGTCGCCCGCTCTCGCAGCCGGGTCCAGCTCGGGTCGAGGTTGTAGACCGTTACCGCAGCTCCCTCGCTGAGCGAGGCGCGGATGGTGACGATCTCCATTTGGCCGTCGCTGTCGAGATCGGCCAGTCGAGGCCAGCGGTCCTCGAACACCTCGCCCGCAGGCAGCATCAGCGTGACCCGCTCACCAGCGGCGGTTTCCACCGCCAGTGCGCCAGCCTCGATCGCGTCGCCGATGACGCCATGGCGATAGCGTTCCGTTGGGGCGGCGTACCAAGCGAGAGCGATATCGCCATCCGCTGCGGTGTCGACCAGCCCGTCCGGCAGCACCCCCAGCGGATCGCCGCGCTCAGGGGCGGGTTGGCGCGGGTCATTCACTTCCGTCAGAATCTCCTCCGAGGCGGTGACCGGCGTAAGCCGCCACGTTGGAACGGTATCGGCGGCGGCGCTTCCACTCGGAAAAGCGACCGCCAACAGCGCCAATATGCAGAAATACCAGACCTTCATTTTCATGAAAGCACATCCCCGCTCAGATAGGCTGGCCGCCCGGCGCTGAAGGTCGCCCGCACCAGGGGTGTTCGCCCTTCAGGCCACTCCAGCGCGACCAGATCCGCGCGTTTGCCCACAGCGATCTCGCCCCGATCTTCTAACCCCAGCGCCCGCGCCGGGCCGCTGGAGACACAGGCCCAGACCGCCCCCAGACTGCCCCGCTTCTCCGCCATCAGCCGCCCCATGGCTGCGAGCAATGAGAAATACGCGTAATCCGAGGCCAGTGCGTCGCACAGCCCTTCCTCCACCATGTCAGCCGCCGACAGCGATCCAATATGCGACCCACCGCGCACCACATTCGGGGCCCCGAACACAATCGCTTCGCCCAACGCCTTGGCGCGTTCGGCCACCGGCTTGCTCATCGGGAACTCGGCGATTTTTGAGCCGAACTCACGGTAAAAGCTCCGCGCCTCCTCAGTGGAGTCGTCATGAGACAACATCGGCGCCCCGGCTGCCCGGCCCATCTCCGCGACTCGGCGGATCGCGCCCTCAACCTCCGGGCGGCGAGACCAAACTTGTTTCATCAGCGCCACAAACTCAGCGTTACTCATCTTCGCCCGCCGTGCGGACCCGGCGACGCGCGCCTCCAGCCGGGGATCATCGAAGTCCGCCGCCTTGAAATCTGGCGAGAGGTCGAAAGGCCGGGTGAGCAGGTCGGTGTCGAACGAGCGCAGCGTCATTGAGGTGTGGTCGTTGAAAGCCAGCGCGGGCGTTGGGGCCGCCTGTAGCGCCTGCTCCAGAAACGGTATGGCCTCCAGGCAGAAGGTCTCCCAACGCAATTGCACTCGATGATCGACCGTCAAACGGGGGCGCTCGGCCTCGATCATTTCAAGGAAGGCGGCCCCCTGCGCCACTGACCGCAGGCCGGGCTCATAGCTGAGCGTCAGGGCGTGATAGGGGGTGGCGATTCCATTTGCGGCCAGTTGACGATCGGTGTCATGCACCGCGACATCCAGAGGAAACGTTACCCCCGGGCGCGGCATCACCTGCCGTTCGAAGGCGTCGCCATGGATGTCGATCATCGCCGGGGCGACCAGCAATCCGCGTGTGTTGATTTGAACCGCGTTTGCGGTGGGAGGCGCGCCGATCTCGGCGATGACGCCGTCCTCTACCCGGATCGCTACCTCTTCAACGCCGCCGGGCAGGAGCGCCCGGCCAGTTGTGAACACATAAGCCGTCATGCGCGTAGCCCCCCGCTTTTTGAACCGCGGTTGGTTTACTGCATTGCCCCAGGGCGGTCACGCCAACAGCGCGGTCTCGAACGGAAATTGGCTGAGAACCTTCACCCCGGTCTCGGTGATGAGCACCTGTTGCTCCAGTTTGACGCCCTCGCCGTGTCCCTCTTCGCCAATGAAGCTTTCGATGCAGATGGTCATGCCCGGCAGCAACTCGCCGTCATAGCCCGCGTCGGGGAAATCGGCGCGATGGTAAAGATAGGGATATTCGCCGCTCATGCCGCAGCCATGGGCCGAGAGGTAATAGCGGTTGGCGAAATATTTCTCCGGGATGTCCCAGGCGCGGTCTGCGTAGTCGCGGAAGCTCATGCCGGGGCGCAGGATGTCGATGTTGTGGGAGACCTGCTCATGGGCGGTCTTGTACAGCTCTCGCTGGGTCTGGCTGGGCGCGTCAGGGCCGGAATGGAAGGTGCGGCTAAAGTCGGAATAGTAACCGTAACAACCGACCACATCGGTATCGAGCGCGATCAGCTCATTGTCGCCGATCACGGCGGCGCTGGTCTCCTGGAACCAGGGGTTGGTGCGCTCCCCGGCGTTCAGCAGCCGGGTTTCGATATAATCGCCGTTCTGGGCGATGACCGCCTGATGCAGCACCGACCATAGGGCGGTTTCGGTCATCCCTGGTTGGATCGCGGCGCGCAGCCGGGCGACGCCGACCTCGGTGGCGCGCAGGGAGGCCTCGACGCATTTCATCTCCTCGGCGGATTTGATCGCCCGCGCCCGCTCCACCGGCGCTTGCGCGTCGACCAGCCGGAACCCCTCCGCCGCCAACGCCAGCGCCGCGCCTGCGTTCAGCCGCTCCACCCCGACAGTCGCGCCGGGACCGACCACCTCCCGCAGTGTCGCCGCCATTTCAGCCGCCCAGGCTTTTTCGCGCTCGGCGATCCCATCACCGGTGGCGACATAGCTTGCGGTGAGGGAAGGGCGCGCTTCATCGATGGTCTCCAGCCCGTCGACCAGATGCATGCAGCCGGTGAATTCATAGAGAATTGAGCGGCCTTCGGTCAGCAGCAGGTAGCGCGCTGGTTGGTTGCGCGAGATGAACACCTGCATGTTGCGCGCGCCGGTGGCGTAACGGATATTGATCGCATCTGAGAGAATGCAGGCGTCGATCCCGCGCGCCCGCATCTTAGCCCGCACTCGCCCCTGTCGATAGGCGCGCACCGCGGCCATGTCGATCTCGCCCGACGCCGGCGTGCGGTCGAGCAGCGCCAGCGCGGCCAGATCCGTGCGGTCCGCGTGCCAATCCAACTCCGGCATATCCGTCTCTCTCGCGTCAGAGCCAAGGGCGGCCAGTGTGCCCCAGCCCTTGAACGCGCCTCTGACCAAAAAACGACTCGGATCGGGAAAACCTGTCGCCTTGTGTCGGCGTCAGGCGATCCCACATTGAATGCGACAAGTTACCGCAGCCGGCCTGAAGGCCGCTGACCCTCTACCCGAACTGCGCATCGCCGATGTCTGAAGCCGCCCGCCGGGGTGTCTATGTCGACGTATGCCCAGCTATCGTGGGGTGTGTTGGGCGGCGGCGCGTTGGAGAGGCGGCTGACAGCCGCCGAAGCTGACGTCACTCAAGCGTCGCAGGCGCCGCGCTATCACACCCGTGACGACTATCGCCGTGACCATAAAAGCCACGGTGGCGCTCATAAGAAGCGGAAAGAGGCTGGGTGTTCGAGTAAAGCGAGACGGCGATCAGCACGGCTGGGCTGATCGCCAAACGCTTAACCAATCGGCGTTCCTGCGATTGAAGCCACCCCGATTAGGAAAAACAGGAACGAGACCACCGTCAGCGCCAGCACATAGAAATGCCAATCCGACACGCCCTGTTTCTTCGGCGCGGAAATATAGCGCCGAACCATCTCATCAAAGTCGTCCTGCTTCAGCATCATCGCCAGCACTTCGCGATTTTTAGCGGCGAGATGGTTGCTGAGCAGGAAGTTGCAAACCGCCGCGAGCAGGATCATCACGCCGCCAATGGCGAAGCAGCCCAGCCCGGTTTGCAGCGCGTCGATGGCGCGCGTCGAGGCGCCGCCATCATCCACCCATTTCAGAAACAACAATAATGCGATCAGCGCGGAGATGTTCAGCGAGAGCAGCAAGTTGATGGGGAAGCGAATGGTTTCCGACGTATAGCCGATGTATTGCGCCTGCTGTCCTGCGATTTTCTCAAACACAAGCTTTTTGGCGCCCAATAGGTCTGAGCTACTTTGATTGGTTGGTTTTTGAAAACGCGCTTCTTCAAATAGTGCAGGTTCGGGTGCTGCCGAGGTTGGTTGCAGTTCGGAACTTTGATGTTGCACTACTCCAAACTGTTGCGCTTCTTGGCCGACTTCCGTCGTTTCAGGATTTTTGCTATCTCCGCTGCTCATAAGAAATCTCCATGCCCTGCTATTCTGCGCCCTTAACCAAGCAATATTCGACATTAACCTAATTTTAACGAATTGTCAGCCGTGCACTGGAGTATGCAGTGTTGTGAGTTTTAAATGTGACGAGCGTGTTTTGTTGCGAAATAAGACTAATAGCCTCCCAGGGATTTACCCAGATGGCGACGTTCGCAAAAGACTTAGTCGGAATAGCTGTTCCGAATGCTCGAAGAGATCAGAGAGTGAGGAGCGGCGGCGCCGTAGCGCCGGCCGCTCCAAAGCCGTTAACCCTGATGCGCGTCCAGCGTCGCCCGGAACTTCGAGAGGATCTCGTCGACATGGGCCTTCTCGGCGATGAACTGCGGCGCGAGGATGCCGCTATCGCCGGTGAACTTCACATGCAGGCCGTTCCAGAACATCTCCGCCTGCAGTGCCGAGCCGCGCTTGCCGGGGCCGTCCGCACCGGGATGGACCTCGACTCCAGCGATCATGCCGATGGAGCGGATGTCCTTCACCATCGGATGGTCCTTCAGCGACTGAACGGCGTCGTTGAAGTAGGGCGCCATCTCCATTGCGCGTTGGAACAGCCCTTCCTCGCGGATGATTTGCATCATCGCCACGCCAGCGGCGCAGGCGGCGGGGTGGCCGGAATAGGTGTAGCCGTGGAACAGCTCGATCGCCCCATCCGGCGAGGCGTCGACCACGGTGTCGTAGATCTCGTCCTTCACCGCCACCGCGCCCATCGGAATCGAGCCGTTGGTCAGCGCCTTGGCCATGGTCATGATGTCCGGCGTGACGCCGAAGGTGTCGGCGCCGAAGTTATGACCCATGCGGCCAAAACCGGTGATGACCTCGTCGAACACTAGCAGAATGTCATGCGCGTCACAGATCTCGCGAATGCGCTCCAGGTAGCCTTTCGGCGGGACCAACACCCCGGTCGAGCCCGCTACAGGCTCCACGAACACCGCCGCGATCTGATCGCCGCCATACGTGGCGCACATGCGGGCGAGATCTTCCGCGAGCTCCGCGCCGTTCTCTGGTTGCCCGGCGCAGAACATGTCCTGCCCGGTCCAGGTGTGGCGCATCATCACCACGTCCGGCATCGTTACCGGGAAGGCGCGGCGATTGTTCACCATGCCCGACAGGCTGATGCCGCCGATATTGACACCGTGATAGGCCCGCTCGCGGCTGACGAACCGCCGCCGCTGACCCTGTCCTCGGGCGTTGTTGTAGGCCATCACGATCTTCAGCGCGGTGTCGATCGATTCCGAGCCAGAGTTGGTGAAGAACACATGGTTCAATTCTTCCGGGGTCAGCGCCGCCACCTCGCGGGCCAGCGCGAAGCTGCCCTCATGCCCGAGCCCAAACGGCGCTGTGTAGGTGTTGCGCTTCATCTGCTCATGCACCGCCTCGACGATCTTCGGATGGCAGTGCCCAGCGGGGGAGCAGAATAGGCCGGAGGAGCCGTCGATCACCGGCTCGTCATGCTGATTGTATAGATATGCGCCCTCGGCGCGGCTCACCATACGCGGATTGGCTTTGAACGCGCGGTTCGGGGTGAACGGAATCCAATATTCCTCAAGCGAATTTCCCTCGTAACGCATCGCGAGCCTCTCAACGGTTGGAGTGATGGATTTTCCTGACGCTGGGGGAGTTCGGCGGCGAAAGCTACCGCCAAAACGCCGGAATAAGCGTCGCAAACGGCGTGCTGAGGGGTTTCGGCTCTGGCGCGCTGTAGCTAAGCGCCGCTTTCGCGCCTACTTGCCGCATTCGCAAACCATGGTCAGCAGCGCCTCGACCCGCTCTCTAGTCGCGCCCTTGTTTTGCTCCCGCCACAGCGCACTCGGCTGTTCGCCTTCGGCGAAAAGAACTTCGACCAGCGGCCGTCTCCGGCCATCACGCGGCCATACCGTCGTTGGCAGCGACATACTGTTCGGCGAGCTCGGGACGCCTGAGGCGAGCCAACCGAACATGCCGCCAAGTTTCGATTGATCCTCATCGTCGAACGCCTCGCGGTAGCGCTTGGCGTTTTCGGCGCTGAGGGAGACCCAGACGCCATATTCAAGTTTATCGTCAACGCCTTGGATCGGAACCTCGATCACCGCGCGGATCAGTGTGTGCCTGCCGCTCTCATCATCGAAAATGAAAAAATCGTCAGTTGAGACTTTGATCGCGTCGTCCGCCAAGCCGGTCCATGATTTGGGTGGCGGGACCACAAATGCTGGCAAGCCGCTCATCGCCTCGCCGCAACAGGCGCATGTCCATTCGAACTGTCGTATCTCCATCGCTCTCTCCCCTTTCTCACCAGGAGGGTGTGCCAGAATACTACGCTAATTTAAGGAGTGGAAAAATCATCCTGTTCCCATGATCTCGGTCGCTGAGGGGGGGCCGCAACGTCGTTTCCTGACTTGCGCCGCCATCTGGAACAACCTTTCCTCATCATCTGTATGAATGCGCCGCAGGAGCTCCCGTCATGACCACCGTCAATCCGCTTCCCAGCTCCGCCCGCGCGGTGATTATCGGCGGCGGGGTCAGTGGCTGCTCTGTCGCCTATCACCTCGCCCAACTTGGTTGGACCGACATCGTCCTGCTGGAGCGCAAGAAGCTGACCTGCGGCACCACCTGGCACGCCGCCGGGCTGATCGGACAGCTCCGCCCCAGCCAGAACCTCACCCGCCTCGCGAAATACTCGGCTGATCTGTATATGAAACTGGAGCAGGAGACCGGCGTCGCCACCGGCATGCGCCAGAACGGCTCGATCACCGTGGCGCTGACCGAGGCGCGGCGGGAGGAAATTCTGCGTCAAGCCAGCCTCGCCCGAGCTTTCGGCGTCGAGGCGGAGCCGATCGACGCCGCCGAGGCCAAGCGCCGTTATCCCCATCTCAACACCGACGGCGTGTCCCAGGCGGTGTATCTGCCCGCCGATGGGCAGGCCGACCCCGCCAACATCGCCCTGGCCTTGGCAAAAGGCGCCCGCCAGAAGGGCGCCCGCATCACCGAGGGGGTGCGGGTCGAGGAAGTTCTGACCGAAACCGACGCCAAGGGGCGCCGTCATGTGACTGGCGTGCGCTGGATCTCGGATGACGGCGCCGAGGGCGTGATCGAGACCGGCGCAGTGGTCAATTGTGCGGGCATGTGGGGCCGGGAGTTGGCGGCGCGCTCCGGCGTCACCGTGCCGCTGCACGCATGCGAGCATTTCTATATCCTCACCGAAGCGGTCGAGGGGCTGACCCAACTCCCGGTGCTGCGCGTCCCGGATGAGTGCGCTTATTACAAAGAAGACGCGGGAAAGATGCTGCTGGGGGCGTTCGAGCCCGAGGCCAAGCCTTGGGGCATGGACGGCATCTCGCCGGAGTTCGAATTCGATCAACTCCCCGAGGATTTCGACCATTTCGGTCCGATCTTGGAGCAAGCGGTGGAGCGCATGCCGCTGTTAAGCACGGCCGGCATCCACACCTTCTTCAACGGTCCGGAAAGCTTCACCCCGGACGACCGCCATTACCTCGGCGAGGCGCCGGAGCTGGGCGGCTATTGGGTCGCCGCCGGATATAATTCCATCGGCATCGTCTCGTCTGGCGGGGCGGGGATGGCGCTGGCGCAATGGATGGTTGAGGGCGCGCCGCCGTTCGACCTCTGGGACGTCGACAGTCGCCGCGCCCAGCCGTTTCAGCGCAACCGCCGCTATCTGAAAGAGCGCGTCAGCGAGACCTTGGGCCTGCTCTACGCCGACCATTTCCCCTACCGCCAACCCGAAACCGCAAGGGGCGTGCGCCGTTCGCCGCTGCACGCGCATCTGCTGGCGCGGGGCGCCGTCATGGGCGAGACGGCAGGGTGGGAGCGGGCGAATTGGATCGCGTTTCCGGGGCAGGAGCGGGAGTATAAGTATTCCTGGGACCGGCAGGATTTCTTCGACAACATCCGCGCCGAGCATATCGCCATGCGTGAGGGCGTCGGCCTTTACGACATGTCCTCCTTCGGCAAGCTCCGCATCGAGGGGCCGGGGGCCTGCGCCTTCCTCAACCGCGTCTGCGGCGCTCAGATCGACGCGCCGGTGGGGCGCCTGATCTACACCCAGATGCTGAACCCACGCGGCGGGATCGAGGCCGACGTCACCGTCGCCCGTCTGTCTGAAACCGCGTTCCTGATGGTCACCCCCGCCGCCACCTTGCGACGGGACGAGATGTGGCTGCGCAAGCATCTTGGCGATGATTTTGCCGTCATTACCGACGTCACCTCCGCCGAGGCGGTGATTTGCGTGATGGGGCCGAAAGCGCGGGAGGTGATGGCGGGCTGCTCGCCGGATGATTTCTCCAACGAGGCGCATCCATTCGGAACCTGGCGCGAAATCGAGATCGGCATGGGCCTCGCCCGCGCCCATCGCATCTCCTATGTCGGCGAGCTGGGCTGGGAGATTTATGTGCCCACCGATCAGGCCGCGCATGTGTTCGAGGCGATCGAGGAAGCCGGCGCACCCTATGGCCTGAAGCTCTGCGGCCTGCACGCCATGGACACCTGCCGCAGCGAGAAAGCCTTCCGCCATTTCGGCCACGACATCACCGAAGAAGACCATGTCATTGACGCTGGCCTCGGCTTCGCCGCCAAGCTCGACAAGCCGGACTTCATCGGCCGCGACGCCGTCCTGCGCCGCAAACAAACCGGCCCGGAGCGCCGCATGCTGCAATTCAAACTGCAAGACCCCGGCCCGCTGCTCTATCACGCCGAGCCGGTTTACCGCGACGGCGAGATGGTCTCCTACCTCACCACCGGCGTCTACGGCCACCATCTCGGCGCGGCGGTGGGCTTGGGCTATGTGCCCGCTCAGGAGCAGCCGCTGGAGGCGATTTTGGGCGCAAAGTATGAGATTGAGGTGGCCGGGGAGCGGGTGCCAGCCGAGGCGTCGTCCCGGCCGATGTATGACCCGAAGGCGGAGCGGATGCGGGGGTGAAATGGGCCTCCGCTTATATCGGCTTGTTTGTGGTTTTGGTGCTGGCCTTTGGTCTGGTTCAGTGGAGTATAGCCGTTTTGGGGAAGGTGCTGATGCCCAGAAAGACAGCTACACCGGATGAGGATCGCGAGGAGACGCCGAATTGGGACCTGATTGAGCCTGGGCCATATAAAGTTGATCCTTCATTGCTGACGGATCAAGCGGCCCGGCCATTGTCAAGAATGGCTGCGGCAGTATTAATGGGATCATTTTGTTTTATTTGGTCTATTCTATTTCAGGCGGATATGCTTTCTTAAGATTCTTATTATGGGTTGTTTGCCGAATTTTTAAATTTGTTCGCGTTCAGCTTGGCTGGCGCTCTATGCGGTGCGGTTTTCACTCCAGCATTTTTTATACCTGGGTGCGCAGGGTTGCTTTTGTCCGTCTTTGCTGGCGTGTTCGCGTTTGTTGGTGCGAAAATTTTGGCTAATGTCATGGTGTTTTTATTGGGTTTTCCGGTTGAAAATGCATATGGGCCGAAAAAAGGCTTGGTTTTATTGATGTGGAGTCTGTTTTACACAGTGACCGGAGCTGTGTTTGGTCTGATTTTTAGGTATATCTATGTAATGGAGCTTTTGAGAATGAGGATATTTTCAAAGAAGCAGAATTGAAAACATGGTTGCCGCTTTAGGGGTGATTATCGTTTGATGTTTCGAGATTGCGAACATTCACCACCCGAAACGTCACCGAAACCCGCCGCCCCCTCAGCGCGCTCCCGCCCGGCCCCGGATCAGACTTCCGCGCCGGAATCCCATGCTTCCACAACTCCCGCGCCTCTCCGGTCATCACCACCATGCTGCGCGGCGCCAGAGTTATCGGCGCTTTGCGCTCCTCCCGTGAAAACACCATCACGCAAGAGCCGCCGAGGCTCAGCGAGGCGATCACTGGCCCGAAGCAGGGTTCGCAGTCGATATGCGGGGCGATGCCCTGGCCGGGGAGGTATTCGTTGATGATCGCCTGATCCGGCGGCGCGCCGAACAGCCCCTCGTCGGCGAGGCGGTGGGCGAGGGGCGTCAGCCAGTCCGGCAGCGGGCCGAGATAGGCGTCTGGCGGGACGCTGCGGGCCTTATAGTCATAGCGCCAGCCATAATGCTGCACCCGGCGCTTCAGATCGGTGATCCAGGGCGCGGCATCAATGGCCGTGAGCAAGGAGGTTTCGGCGATGGAGTCGATGTAATCCGGCTGGTAAATCAAGCCGGGGACGTCAAGTTGGGGCGCATCGTCGAACAGATCCACGGCCGGGCGCTCCTGCTAGGCATCGGAGCTGGAATATAAGGCGCGGCGGCGTCGGTCTCCAGAGGGTGCGGAAACCTTCAAGCCTCTCACTCATACCCGGTCATCTCCAGATAGCCGACGCCGGCATGGCTGCCACTAAGGCGGACCGGCCCCTCCCAATAGGCGAAGCTGGTTCCGTTCCAGGCTTGGGCGTTCACCGGCTTCGCGGTTAAGTCGAGCTTGCGGGAAGGGATGCGGAGTCGCCAGGAGGTCGGTAACTCCCGCCCGGCCACATTGGTTAAACCGCCGGGGATCATCTCAATGTCGTCGCCCTTGAGCGGCGCGCTGGCGCCATCCGGCATGATCCAGTTGCCGGAGTAGAAATGCCCGCCGCCGGTATGGCGCAGCCGGAACAGCATCACCTTTTCATCACTGTCGAGATGCAGTGAAAACCAGTCCCACCCCTCCTGATCCGGGGCGAGCGGTTGGCTGCTCCATTCCCGGTCGAGCCACGCTTTGCCGCGTACCGGGAAATTCGAGCCGTTAACAGTGAGCGTGCCCGCGCCTTCCAGGAAAGGTTGGCTATAATAGTATGATGCGTGGCCGTCGTCGGATTTGACGCTGTAGCCCTCCTCGCCTTGTAGCGCGAAGGGGTGCTCGGTCTCCAGGTTTAACGCGAGGGCGAAACCGGGGCCATCGGCTGAGACGCGATAGGCGGTTGGCGTCGCGGCGCCCGCAGGGGCGTCTGCCTCAAGGGCCCATTGATCAATCCAGGCGCTCAACAACGGCGCTTTTGGTGTGGGGCGGACGTCCACCCCGGCTTGGCCAACTCCGCCGCGGGCGAAACGCTCGGCGAAGAAATGCTGATCCGGTGTGGTCAAGGCGGCGTGCGCCATCCAGAATTGGCTGCTGGACCATCCCTGGCGCGGCGGGGCGTTCGGGTCGGGCGGGGCCAGGGCTTGGCGGAACAGGGTCCATTGCACCCCGTAAACCGTCCCATCCTCTCCCTCGAGATTGGCGGTGAGATACCACCACTCTATCCGGAAATCCGGATGTGGGCCGAGGTCGCGCGGGAAGGCGAGGGGGACGTCTCGGCTGGGGAGGGAATAGCCTTTGATATCGGCGCTAAGGCCGGCGTAGCCACGCCCGCCCTCATCGCTTTGCGCCAGAGCATAGCACAGCGGGAGCAACAGTGCGGCCAACGTCAAGATTAACCGTTTCATCCGCCCTACCTCTCTTCCGCGAACACTCGAAGCAACCTTGCGGGCGGGGTGCGGGCGAGACGTTGCGCCGGCCACGCCGCCGCTAACAGCGCCGCAAGGGCGGCGAGCGCGACCGCCTCCAGCCATTGCAACGGGAACAGATGCAGCGGCAGCCGCCAGCCGAACGCTTCGACGTTCACGACAGCCACCAGTCCCCAGGCCAGAGCCAGCCCCAGCGGGATCGCCAACACAGCGGTGAACAGCGCCAGCGCCAGGGTCTTCAGCAGCTCCAACCGCGCCAGCCGCCGCCGTGTCAGCCCCATCGCCCACAGCGGCGCGAGTTGCGGCAACCGCATATCAGCCAGCGCCGACAGGCTGGTCAGCAGCGCTACGGCGGCGACGCCGAGGGTGAGCGCGTTCAACGCCGATGTGATGGCGAAGGTGCGGTTGAACACCCGGGTGGAGAACCGTTTCAGCGCCCCCTGATCCAGAACGCGGGTTTCGTCCAGCTCAAACCGGGACCGGATCTCGGCGACCAACGCCTCCACCCGCTCCGGCGCCGCCCGCGCCGCCGTCAACACCCGCTCTGGCGGCCCCCAGCGTGTTTTCAAAGCGGCGTTGGAGAGGGTGATTTCACCGTTCGGCGCTCCGTAGTCAGGGTAAACGCCGACGATGCGGGGCGCCCAATCGCCATTAGGCGTCTGATTGGGCGCTGCGAGCGGCAAGGCGTCCCCAACCCATAGATCCAGACGTCTCGCCAATTGCTCGCTGACCAGCACGCCTTGCTCAGCGGCGACGGCGTCCCAGGCGTCCGGCGCCGATGCAACAAATGGCCATGAGCTGCGATAGGTGGCGTGATCCTCCACGCCCACTAGGGAGGCGGGCCATCCCTGCACTTGCGTCGTCGCCCGCCCGCTGGGCAAAACAGCTGTGACCCCAGCGGCGGCGGCGATGTCGCTCCGCAGCCATGTGATGATCTCCGCCGCCTGCGCCGGATCTTCCGGCGAGATGTAAATTTCCGCCGCAAGGCGCTTGTCCAGCCAAGCGGTAAAGGTGGTGCGGAAACTCTCCACCATGGTCCCAACGCCGATATTCGCCGACAGCGCCAGCATGAGCGCCATCAGCGCCAGCGACAGCGCCGAGAGCTGTTGCCGCCCGTCCGCCCAGAACCAAGGCGCCACGGGTTGGCGGCTGCTGTGTGCTGCGAGCCGTTCGCCTAGCGTTAATGAGCTGTCCAACAGCCACGGCAGCAGTAGCGCGGCGCCCAGCATCAGCCCGGCCAATGCGGTGAAGGCGGTGATCAACCCGTCGCCCGCCCAGGTCAGGGCCGCGCTCGAACAGAGCAGCGACACGCCAGCAAACGCCTGCCCCCGGGTCCAGCGCCGATGTGTCGCCCGCCAAGCCGCCGGTTGAGCAGCGGCGAGCACCGGCGCGCGTAGCGTCTTCACCAAACTCTGCGCCGCCGCCAAGAGCGCGCCGCCGACGCTCATGGCGACGCCGGCGGCCCACCAGCTCGGGTCCAGCTCCAGCTCTTGCCCTACCGCCGCGCCATAGAGCCCGCGCAGGGTCGCCGCCACATCGGGTAACAGCGCAGCCGCTACTAGGTACCCCAGCGCCGCGCCAATCAGTCCCGCGATCACCGCCGCGCCGAGCAATTCGATCAGCAACGCGGCTGACAGCAGGCGCCCCGAGACGCCGATGGCGCGTAAGGTGCGGATTGTCCCCAGCCGCTGCTCAAACGCCAACCCGATGGCGCCATGCACGATGAACAGGCCCACCAGAAAGGACAGCATCCCGAAGGCGGTGAGGTTGAGATGAAAACTATCGGTTAACCGCGCGAGGTCGCCCTCTTCTTGCGGCTCGATATGGCGCAGCTGCGGGGCGTCAAGGCGGCTTGTCACTGCGTCAAGCGCCTCTTGCGGTGGAATCCGTTCCAACGCCTCGGCGTCCAACAGCAGGCGGGAGAGTGCGCCCTCATCTCTCAGCAGCCGCTGCGCCGCGCCGATGTCCATCACCAACACGCCCGGCGCCAGCGCTGCGCGGGGGCGCAGCGGCGGCGTTGCAAGGCCGCCCGTGGTGCGCAAGACGCCGCCCTCTGGCGGCAGGCCGATCTCCGTCAAGGTCTCCGGCGCAGCGTAAGCGAGGCCGGGCGGGGTGACGAAGGCGACAAAGTCGAAGGGCTCGCCCTGCGCCTCCGCTGCGCCGCTAAAGGCGGAGTCGCCAAACAGGGTTTCAGCTGCGGCGGAGGGCGTCGTCAGCGGCTCGACCCCGATCACCCGCAGCCGGCGGCTCGACTCGTTCAGATCAAGGCGAACCCGCCCTTCCAGCACCGGAGACACCGGCCATCCGGCTCGCCGAAGCGCCACGTATACCGCCTGATCGATCTTGCCGCCGCCCTTGGCGATGAGCACCGGCGCGCCCGGCCCGCCGAACATCGACGCTGCGCGGTCATAACTGTCGCGCGCCTGTTGGTTCAGCGCCTGCACCCCGCTCCACAGCGCCGTCGCCAGCGCGAGCCCGGCCATCAGCGTCAGCAATTGCCCCGGACGCCGCAGCCAGTGGCTGAGCAACGCCCCTAACGCCATGCGCAGCCTGCCAAGATTGGAGGTAATCACGCCGCGCCTCGCTGCGCAGCAGCTTCCTCGATCAGCCGCCCCTCAGACAGCGCCGCCCGCCGCGTTAACCGTTCCGCCGCGCGTGCGCTGTGAGTCGCCATCAGCAGCGCGCAGCCAGTTTGGGCCGACAGCTCCAGCATCAGAGTTAAGGCGGCGTCACTGGTGGCGACGTCAAGATTGCCGGTCGGCTCATCCGCCAACAGCAGCGCCGGTTTCGGCGCCAACGCCCGAGCAATCGCGACCCGCTGCTGTTGTCCGCCTGAGAGCTGTTCCGGATAGCGGCGGGTGAGATCCGCTAAGCCCAGGCGCGCGGTAAGCGCCTCTATCCACGCCGCGTCGGCCCTCTCCGCCAGCCGCGCCTGAAACCCGATATTGTCGGCGACATTCATGCTGGGAATCAGGTTGAACTGTTGAAACACGAGCCCAATCCGGTCCCGCCGCAATGCCGCTCTGCCAGTGTCGCCCAGGCTGGTGAGCGCCGTCCCCTCCACCCAGATTTCGCCATCATCGATCGCGTCCAACCCAGCTGAGAGATGCAGCAGTGTGCTCTTCCCGCTGCCTGAATCACCCTTCAAGGCGAGGCTTTGGCCAGCCTCCAGGCGCAGATCGACGCCATCCAGCACCTTTAAGGACCCCTGCGGCGTGTCGTAGCTTTTCCGCACATTCTGTAGCCGCAGCGCGTCTGACATAGGTTGATCCCAATCCGCATTCTCATACTCTATAAACCACACCGAGTGGCGGCGATCACTGTCATCCATCGCCCTGTATGGGTGAATATCATCGTGAGATTCATCTTGAGGGGGAATGAATGGGCGTCGCGGGGCTGGACAGGCGGCTTGCTCGGGGGGAAAACTCCTGAAAGTTGTGGGGGCGCTTGGCGCAGCGGCGCTGTACTGATGACGCGTGCTGGCAAACTGAAGGATTAGGAGCAAAAGCCGATCTTATTTCATCGGGGCTTTGAGCTAGGTTTCTGTTTTTCCGCCAACTTTGGCGATCAGCTTGGGTAAAGCCGGTCGCCGCTGATTCTAGTGCGACGGCATAAAGGGGCGGCGATGAGCATAAGACGTCAGAGCGGCGGTCTGGAGTTCGGTCGTGAGCCCGGCTCCGACGCCCGGTCAAGGGAGCGGAAACTGAGCAAGCGGATTTGGGATCGAATCGGATTGAGTTTCGGCGCCAAATCCGGCGCGCGGGGTCAACGGGCGGGACAGGGAGCGGCGAAGCCCGCCTCCCGCCCCACGGCGCAGCGTGCTGAAGCGCTTGCGAAATTATTGTTGGGGTCGGCCGCCGATCAGCAGTGGACAGAGGGCGTCGGCGATCCCGCGCGGCTCGGCCGCGTCCGCCCGGCCTCGACCAATCTGGAGGCGGCCCGGGCGGCGTCGACGTGGGCGGCCCAGTTCGCCGCCCTCATCACCAGCGACGCGTTTCGCCGCCATGTCCTGACGCCGATTGCCTTCAGTGAGCCAACCACCACGGCCGAGGCGGAGCCGGCGCCGCCGCAAGAGTTGCTCGCCGCCGCAGTCAAAAAGGTTGACGCCGCCTTGGAGCCGCTGTGGGTCGCCGCTGCCCTTGATCGTTTTAAGGGGCCTTTCGCTTCGTGGGGCGCGTTTTGGGGCGAGCTGCTGGCGCTAGAAGGCGTTCGCTGGGCCGCAGAGCAGGGGTATGACCCAGAGGCGCGAGCCAAGTATCTGGAGGATGTCTCCCGAGCGCGGGCTATGTTGTTGGCGGCGCCTGGGTCTGCTGTGGTCGTCAGTGTCGACGTTGACACCGACAAGCGCAGGGGCGGAGATGGTCCGCGCGTTGTGGTCAAAACCCGTGTCTTTGGCGCAGGACCCCGCCAATTGAACGTGCGGGCGCGAAGGGTTTCAGATGGCGCCGTCGTCGGGCATCTCGACGTCACATCACCCGAGGGCGCGATCGGTGGCGTGGAGATGGCGACGGTGTTGCCGTTCGCTCACACTATCGATCTCAGCGCCGGCATGATGGTTGAGGTCGCCGCGTCTCGCAGAGGCGAGCCGCTCGGGCCGGGGGGGCGCATATCGGCGGATTTTTCGGACGCCGCTTGGATGATGACGCGTCGGCAAATCGACAGCGTTTTGGCCGCCGGAGATTGGGATGGCGCCGAGCAGATGATCGACGCCGCCATCAGCCGCACGCCCACCTCGGCGGCCCCGCGTGTGGTGGCGGTGGAAATGGCGCTCTGGCGCCGGAATTTGGAGCGCGCTACCGCGTTGTTGAAGGCCGCCGACGCTCCGGCGGATGCTGAGTGGGTGCGGTTGGAGGCGGCGCTGGCCGCCGCACGCACACCGGAGCTTCTAAGCCCTTCTGCTGAGGCGGCGGCTCTTAGCCCGGCGGCCTTGGGCGCGGAAATTCGGGCGGCGTTGACTCCGCTGGCGGCCGCCCGGCTGGCGGCTGCGCCAGCCGGGCCGCGCGCCGCAGCCGTCTCGATGCTCTCGGCGACTCCAGCAGCGCTGCTGGCGTGCGCCGCTCGGTTGGATCCCGGCATTTTGCCTTGGTTGTCAGCGGAATGGGCGTTGGCAGTGGCGCGCACGGCGGTGCAGCAGGATCAACACGCGGCCGCCCTGGCTTGGGCGGGCGCTGCGATGAACCGAGGGGAGGTCTCGCCGGAGGTGCAAGACGCGGTGATCATGCTCTGCGGGTATCTCGACACCCCGGCGGCGGTCTCTTCGGCGTTACGCTATGCGCGCGATGAAACCGCGCTGCAAAGTGAGCCGCGCAAGGCGCTGTATATCGCAAGCCTAGAGGCGAGGCTGTGCGAGATTGATCCCAGCAAGGATCGCACTCCCCTGCTGCAACGGCTCGAAACCGAGAGGGCGGCGGTGGAGCAGGGAGCCAAATCTAGCGACAGCGAACCGTTTGATCCGTCTCAAGCAATCTACCTTGCTGAGGCGAGGACTTTAACGAACGATCTACGCGGGGCGGTCGATCTGCTCACGAAACTGGTTGCGCAAGCGCCGGGAGATCTCAGCCGACGGCTGACACTGTTGGCCGCCCTGGAGCAGCTAGACGCGCCGGAGCGTGTTATTGAGACCGCTGAGCCAGTCTTGTTTGATGAAACCGCGTTCTTGTTCCACATAAGAGCCTTGCGGGCGTCAGGCCAGGTTGAGACGGCGGTCTCGGCTCTGACCGTGCGTGAGCAGAAAGACCCTTCTCCCTCTTCCCTGGAGTTGCGGCTCGAGAAGGCGCGCGCCTATTTCCAGCTTGGCGAATTCGCCATGGCCTTAACCGCGTCGGAGGCCGCGCTGGCGGTGCGTCCTGGATCACGCGTGGCCCGGCGGCTGGCTGTCTCCTCGGCGATTGAGGTCGGGGCTCACGACCTTGACGTCTTGGAGCGCGGTGCGGCGCATCTGGAGGCTTGGGAGAGCATTGATCCTATCACCGAGCCCGCCGACGCGATCCCCACCGGGGACCAGCTCGACATTCCGCTGTTTCGTGCGGCGCTTGCGCATGCGGGCGGCGATGTGGAGACCGGGCTCGGCCAATTCAACGCGCTCTGGCGCCGCCTGGGGCTGCGGGAGGTCGGCTTGCGTCCGAACTCGGCGTCTTACGCGGGAGAGTTGCTGGCGGAGTTGATTGCCGCGCCCAATGCAGCGGTTGGGCGAATGCATGGGGGTGAGGGTCCCGACATCTTCGACCCCGATGAACTGCCGCCGCCCCCACGCGCCGAGGGACCTTTGGTCTCGGTGGTGATGACCACCCATAACGCCGCCGGATTCCTTAGAACCGCGCTATCCTCAGTTTTTGCTCAGTCATATCAAAACCTTGAGGTGATCGCCGTTGACGACGCCAGTACCGACTCATCATTGGACATGCTGCGCGCTTGGGCGGCGGAGGAGCCGCGTTTGCAGGTGGTGGCCCGCGCTAAAAACGAAGGCGCCTTCGTCGCCCGTAACGCGGGCTTAGAGCAGGCGACTGGCGCCTATCTGGCGTTCCAGGATGCCGATGACTGGTCTCATCCGGATCGTCTGGCCCGCTGCGTCGCACTTCTGGAGGCCCGTCCCAATCTGGTCGCCGTTACTGCCGACAGTATTCGAGTTGACGGCGCCGCCCGGCCTTTGATCCGGCCCAATGCGGAGATCACGGCTGAAAGCTGGTCCTCCCTCGTCTGTCGCCGCGACCAGACGATGGCGCGTGTCGGCTTTTTTGACAGCGTGCGGGCGGAGGCGGATGAGGATTATTTGCGGCGGCTAGAGTTGGCCTTCGGGCGTTGGGCGGTGGCGCGATTGCGGGAGCCGTTGCTGTTGGCGCGGGTCCATCCCAGCGCGTTGAACGCTGATGTGGCCATCGGCGTCACGCGCGCCGGGCCCGGCACCTTCCGCCGCGCCTATCGCTCCGCCGCCGCCCGGTGGCGAGACGAGATCGCCGCAGGCCGTGCGTCGGCGCGTCTGTCGTTTCCGCTGGAGACGCGCCCCTTCAAGGTCCCGGCGGCGCTGACGCCGGGACGAGACTGATATGAAAGCGCTTTCATGACAATTTGTCGCAGTGGATGCACTTTTGGGGAGAGTCAGCCTCTCGAAAACTACTTTTGGGATGAAAAAAACCTGCACGTTTGGTGCGTATGGCGCTTGATTCAGGGTGGGGTGAAGTCATAAGTCAAACCCTGCGCGGGTATAGCACAATGGTAGTGCAGCAGCCTTCCAAGCTGAGGATGCGGGTTCGATTCCCGCTACCCGCTCCACTGTCGATAGCGCTTGTTTCAGGCGTTCCGGCGGAGGTGCCCGATTGTAAGAATTGTTTCCGGTCAGCGAACATGCAGGGATACGCCCTGCTGGACTCGGAAATGCAAAGTTCTTATGACAGCGGAGCCGGGATGAAGGGGTATAGCTCAGTTGGTAGAGCATCGGTCTCCAAAACCGAGGGTCGCGGGTTCAAGTCCTGCTGCCCCTGCCACCCGCTCACGTAACGCAGAATGGTGAACTATGGCGAAGACATCTCCGTCGGCCTTTGTCGCGCAAGTGCGCTCCGAAGCGTCGAAAGTGGTCTGGCCGACACGTAAAGAGACGTTCCTGACCACAGTGATGGTCTTGGCGTTGTCTGCGGTGGTGGCGATTTTCTTTTTCTTTGTGGATCAGTTGCTTGGTCTGGGTGTCGAAGCGTTTTTAGATATCCGTTTTTGAGTACCGCTGCTCTGTAAAGCTTACACGTCCTTCGCTGGGCGGTTTGAGGGCGGATTAGGCTTGAAGCCGAAAGCGCCTGCGTTTAAGCATCGAAGTGGAAATTGGGTGGCGCGCGCACCGTATAGGGGCGCGCGCTTTGTTTTTTGGCGGCGATTTCCGCTTGCGACCTACCATGTCCGAGGCGCTTGACGTGCTGGCGTCCAGGTCGGAATTAAGGCGATGGTGACCGTTATGGCGATGCGCTGGTACGCGGTGAGCGTGCTTTCGAACTTCGAAAACCGAGTGGCTGAGTCGATAAAAGATGGCGTCGCCCAACACGGGCTAGAGGCCTACATCGAAGAGGTCGTGGTTCCGAAGGAGGAAGTTCTGGAGGTGCGGCGCGGCCGAAAGGTCATGACCGAGCGGCGGTTCATGCCGGGATATGTTCTCGTACGCATGGATATGACCGACGAAGCCTATCATCTGATCAAATCCACTCAGCGCGTCACCGGCTTCCTTGGAGCGCAAAATAAACCATCTCCGCTGCGCGATGAAGAAGTCGCCCGGATGCTTCAGCGCGCCGAAGAAAGCGCCGAACGCTCGATCCCGGACATCATTTTCGAGATCGGCGAGCAGGTGAAAGTCACCGACGGCCCGTTCGAAAGTTTCCTCGGTTCCGTTGAGGACATCGACATCGAAAATGCGCGCCTGAAGGTCACAGTGTCGATTTTTGGCCGGGCGACCCCGGTCGATCTGGAATACGGGCAAGTTCAGAAAATCACTGAATAGGCCCGTGTCGTCGCGGGAGGCGAAGCGCGGCCCAGCCGCATCTGACCCGAACCGCTAAGCTCAGCCCTCGCGCCGCGCCGGCGCTAAGGGCGCAATCAAGGGTGATAAAATGGCGAAAAAAGTCATCGGGCAGTTGAAACTGCAGGTGCCCGCAGGCAAGGCGAACCCCTCGCCGCCCATCGGCCCCGCGCTCGGTCAGCGCGGGATCAACATCATGGAATTCTGCAAGGCGTTCAACGCCAAGAGCCAGGACTTGGAGCCGGGCGCGCCGTGTCCGACCGTGATCACTTACTATCAGGACAAATCCTTCACCTTCGAGATCAAGACGCCCCCAGCGTCTTACTTCTTGAAGAAGGCGGCGAAGCTAAAATCCGGCAGCTCGACGCCGGGCCGTGGCACGGCGGGCAGCGTGACTGTCGCGCAGGTACGCGAGATCGCCCAAGCCAAAATGAAGGATTTGAACGCCAACGACGTCGAAGCCGCGATGCAGATCATCCTTGGCTCCGCGCGATCGATGGGCATCGAGGTGAAGGGGTAAGTCATGTCGAAGCCAGGAAAACGCATCCGCGCCGCCCGAGAAACATTCGGCGACAAGGAAATGCTGCCTCTTGATGAGGCGGTAAAGCTGGTGAAGTCCGGGGCCACGGCCAAGTTTGACGAAACCATTGAATTGGCTGTCAATCTCGGCGTCGACCCGCGTCACGCCGACCAGATGGTGCGCGGGGTCGTCAGCCTCCCGAACGGCACCGGTAAAACTGTTCGCGTCGGCGTGTTCGCCCGCGGCCCGAAGGCGGACGAGGCCCGTGAGGCCGGCGCCGACGTGGTTGGGGCCGAGGATTTGATGGAGACTGTCCAGGGTGGAACCATCAACTTCGACCGCTGCATCGCCACGCCTGATATGATGCCGATCGTTGGCCGTTTGGGCAAAGTTCTGGGCCCACGGGGACTGATGCCGAATCCAAAAGTCGGCACTGTGACCATGGACGTCAAAAAAGCGATCGAAGACGCCAAGGGCGGCCAAGTGCAGTTTCGGGTCGAGAAGGCCGGCATAATTCACGCTGGCGTCGGCAAAGCCAGCTTCTCGGAAGAGGCGCTGCTCACTAACGTTCGTGCTTTTGTCGATGCGGTGAATAAGGCCAAGCCGACTGGCGCAAAGGGCACCTACCTGAAGAAGATCTCCCTAAGCTCCACAATGGGGCCGGGCGTCTCTATCGATGTGTCGTCAGCACTACCGACATCCGCCTAAGGTCTTCATCATCCAGCGTGGCGGATCGCACCCGACTCGCCACGCTATTGAAAACGCTGCTGCCCGCTCTGGACAATTCGGCGTTTTTCGATAATTAATCTCTGTCCGATCGCGATGTGCGCTCGGAAATCGGGACAGGCGGCCGGTTTATTGACCGCAGGTTTCGTTAAAGAAAGCGAGCGTCGGCGTCGTCAACGTCGACTTGAGCCTTCCGGAGCGCCGGGAGGGTCTCGCCGAGACGGGGCGACCCCGATTTCCCGCGAAGCTCCCTTTTGGGTGCGCTTTCCGTGATGGAGTTCGGATTTCCCCAACATTGAGCAACAGCGCCATCCGGGCATGTTTCGGATGACGCGCAGCCTATTGGAGTTGGGTAATGGATAGAGCCCAGAAGGCCGCGGCGGTTGTCGAACTCGGAGACGTGTTCGACAAATCCGGCGCGGTCGTGGTTTGCCACTACGCTGGCATGAGCGTTTCGGAGATGACGGATTTCCGCCATCAAATGCGCGAAGCCGGCGCCTCCGTAAAGGTGGCGAAGAACCGTCTCGCTAAGATCGCCCTGCAAGGAAAGCCATCGGAAGGCTTGACGACTTTCTTGCAAGGTCAAACCGTGCTCGCCTACGCCGACGACCCTGTGTCGGCGGCGAAAGTGGCCGAAAAGTACGCCAAAACCAATGACAAGCTGGTCATCATTGGCGGCGCCATGGGGCCTGAGGTGTTTGACGCCAAGGGCGTGAAGGCGTTGGCGGCCATGCCGTCGCGCGAAGAGGTGCTGTCCTCGATCGTCGGCGCTGTGATGTCGGGCGGCGCCAATCTGGCGTCCGCGATTGGTGCGCCTGCAGGCAATTTGGCCAGTGTTCTCAAGACATTGGCTGAGCGCGAAGACGCTTCTTAACGCTCCCCTTTCTGATTCGCCGCGTGCCCCTTGGGCGGCGGCGCGCTTCAACTTGCTAGAGAATGGATCGAAGACATGGCTGATCTCGATAAAATGGCCGAAGAGCTGGTCAACCTCACCCTGATTGGGGCCAATGACCTGAAAAACATCCTGAAAGAAAAGTACGGCATTGAGCCGGCTGCGGGCGCGGTCGCGGTTGCGGCCGCTCCAGGTGGCGGTGAAGCTGCGGCGGCGGCCGAGGAGAAGACCGAATTCGACGTGATTCTGGTCGAAGCTGGCGCCAAGAAGATCAACGTCATCAAAGAGGTCCGCGCCATCACTGGTCTGGGTCTGAAAGAGGCGAAAGATCTGGTCGAAGCTGGCGGCAAAGCGGTCAAAGAAGCCGCTCCGAAGGGTGAAGCCGAAGAGATCAAGAAGAAGCTTGAGGACGTCGGCGCCAAGGTCGAGCTCAAGTAACCTCTATTACCGATCCGGGCTGCCTTTGTGGCAGCCCGGAATTTGGCGTATTGAGAAGTGATTGAATTCTGATTGCCCGCGCGGAATGGCCGATTGGACAGATGGTTGCGCTGGAAAAACTGGTAAATAACCCGTATTTGCCTCCACTCATCCGGCGATAACCGGCGTGGAGCCAGAGTTTTCTTGTTAAATCATGTAGTTGGTTATCGCTAATCAGGTTGATTTCGCGGTTTGTGGCGTGACCGATTTGCCGCAACCATCGCTAAAAAGTGACCTGAGATGGGCGTGTATTAGGCGCAACAGATCAATTCTCGGTTTTCAGAGCGAAAAAATCTGTTAGATAGCCCTCGTGGCACCGATTCACCGCAAAAATTGAGACGACCGAACAGCGACGCTTCGCGGGAAAGCGGCGCGTTTGGTGGTTTTTCTTTAGGCGCTTTGCGGCGCGGGATTCCCGACGCGCCGCCACTCGGCGAGGAGCAGTATGGCCCAGACGCATGCCGGCCGCAAACGTATCCGGAAATTTTTTGGCAAAATCCGCGAAATCGCGGAGATGCCGAACCTGATTGAGGTTCAGCGCAGCTCCTACGATTTATTCCTGCGGTCGGGCGATGGCCCGGAGCCGATGGACGGCGAAGGCCTCCAAGGCGTGTTCCAATCGGTCTTTCCGATTCGGGATTTCAACGAGACCTCCGTGCTCGAATTTGTGCGGTATGAGCTTGAGCCGCCGAAGTACGATGTGGATGAATGCCAGCAGCGCGACATGACCTATGCGGCGCCGCTGAAGGTCACCTTGCGCTTGATTGTGTTTGAGGTGGATGAAGAGACCGGCGCGAAATCGGTCAAGGACATTAAAGAGCAAGACGTTTACATGGGCGACATGCCGCTCATGACATTGAATGGCACCTTTATCGTCAATGGCACCGAGCGGGTCATCGTCAGCCAAATGCACCGTTCGCCAGGTGTATTCTTTGACCATGATAAGGGCAAAACCCACTCTTCAGGCAAGCTTCTTTTTGCCGGCCGTGTGATTCCCTATCGGGGGTCCTGGCTGGATTTTGAGTTTGACGCCAAGGACTTACTATACACTAGAATCGACCGCCGACGCAAGCTTCCAGCGACCACACTGCTCTACTCGCTCGGGCTCGATCAGGAAGGCATCTGCAACACCTTCTACGATGTCGTGCGCTATAAAAAAGCCAAGGGCGGTTGGACGACCTCGTTCAATATTGATCGCCTGAAGGGGTCAAAGCCGGACTACGACCTGATCGACGCCGCCAGTGGCGAAGTGATCGCAGAGGCTGGTAAAAAGCTGACGCCGCGCAAGCTGCAGAAGCTGGAAGAGCAGGGCGTCGAATCGATTTTGCTGCCTGATTTGGCGGTCATCGGACGGTTTGCTGCCGCTGACATGATCAACGAAGAAACGGGACTGATCTATGTCGAGGCCGGCGACGAGCTAACGGAAGAATCGATCCAAACACTGATGGACGCCGGTTTCGACGATATCCCGGTGCTAGAGATCGATAATTTCACCGTTGGCGCCTATCTGCGCAACACCATGGCCGCAGACAAGAACATGAACCGCGAACAGGCGCTCATGGACATCTACCGGGTGATGCGTCCTGGCGAGCCGCCGACCCCTGATGCGGCGGACACTCTGTTCAACAGCCTGTTTTTCGATTCGGAGCGCTATGATCTCTCGGCTGTTGGCCGTGTAAAAATGAATATGCGTTTGGACTTGGATGCGCCTGACACTCAGCGCACTTTGCGTAAAGAGGACATCATCGCCGTCGTCAAGGCGATGTTGGAATTGCGCGATGGGCGTGGCGATGTCGACGACATCGACCATCTCGGCAACCGCCGGGTGCGCTCGGTCGGCGAGCTGATGGAGAATCAGTATCGCGTCGGGTTGCTGCGCATGGAGCGCGCCATCAAGGAGCGCATGGGCGCGGTTGAAATTGACACGGTGATGCCGCAGGATCTGATCAACGCCAAGCCGGCGGCGGCGGCAGTGCGGGAGTTCTTCGGGTCCTCCCAGCTTTCCCAGTTCATGGACCAGACTAACCCGCTGTCCGAGGTCACCCACAAGCGGCGCCTGTCGGCCCTCGGCCCGGGCGGCCTGACCCGTGAGCGCGCGGGCTTCGAGGTGCGCGACGTGCACCCGACCCATTACGGTCGTATCTGCCCGATCGAAACGCCTGAAGGCCCGAACATCGGCCTGATCAACAGCCTTGCGACGTACGCCCAGGTCAACAAGTACGGCTTCATCGAAAGCCCGTATCGCCGGGTGGTCGAGGGCAAGGTGACCGACGAGGTCATCTACCTGTCGGCGATGGAGGAGACGCGCTACACGGTCGCCCAGGCCAATGCCACGCTGGACGAGGAGGGGCGCCTCGTCGACGACCTGATCTCCAGCCGGGCTGGCGGGGACTACATCGTGTCCCG
>JAHQVS010000226.1 GCA_019634215.1 Paracoccaceae bacterium
CTGTGTTTCATGGTCTTCTTTGATAGAAGCGAAGGCCATCAACTGTATGTGCTTACCAGCACATATATCGAAATTTTAACCTGCTAGAAGCTGTTACGAAAAATAACTGATTGTTTTGTTAACATTTTAGAGCATTCACAAGATGGAAGCGTCTTCTGCGGCGCTATCCATCTTTAAGAAGTATTTACTTCACCGGCCCAAAGCTGGCTGCAGAGGTGTGGCTGGATATCGGCAGGTCGGTTTACCGCATCGGCAGCATAATCTCCGCTCGCAACCCTCCCTCGGCGCGATTGGTCAGGCGTACATCGCCACCATGGGCGCGGGCAATGGAGCGGGCGATGGACAAGCCGAGGCCGGCGCCCCCAGTGTCCCGATTGCGTGATATTTCCAGACGCGCAAATGGCTCGAACATCGCATCGATCTGCTCTTCAGGCACGCCCGGCCCGTCATCCTCGACCTGGATGACCACCTCCTGGTCCATCGAGGTTAATGTCACTCGCGCCCGTTCGCCGTACCGTACCGCGTTCTCCACCAAATTACGTAGAGCGCGTTTCAGAGCGTCGGGTCGGCATTCGAGAATCAGCCGAGCGTTATCAGCGTCTACGTCAGAGACGTCATGACCCATGTCGGCGAAATCCTCGACCACACTTGCTGACAGCGCCGTAAGATCCACCGCCCGCATCGGCCCTTGCGCCGCCTCCTCCTTGGCGAAAGTCAGCGCCGCTTCGGACATCCGCTGCATCTCATCCAACCCTTCGGCCAACTTGGCTTTAACCTCGCCATCCTCCAGCAGCTCGACCCGCAGGCGCATGGCGGTGATCGGGGTGCGCAGGTCGTGACTGATCGAGGCTAGCAGGCGGGTGCGGTCCGAGACAAAGCGGGTCAGACGATCCTGCATGGCGTTGAAGGTGGCGATCAGCCGCCGCGCCTCCTCCGGCCCGCTCTCCGGCAACGGCTCACCGCGCGCCCCGCGGCCAAACCTCTCCGCCGCCGCCGCTAATCCACGTAATGAATTGGTCGTCCGACCGATAACCAGAGTCACGACCACCACAATCGCCGCCGCTGATAGCAGCATGGAGAGGATGGACGGCCATGCCCATTGCAGCGGCGGTCGCCGGAACCGCGCCTCCACCGCCAGCCACCGCCCGTCGCGCAGCTCCACCAGCGACGCCAAGCGCGCGGGGTGTGGCGGCGGCGGCTCGCGCCAATGATGCTCATGACGATCATGGTCGTCGTCATCACGATCGTGCCTCAGCCAAGAGCGCAGCGGTTTTGGCGGCGGTCCGCTGATGAGGGCGATTTGCACCCGCCGCGCCCAGCTTGCATCCGACATTTCGCCCAGCGCCAGAATGAGCCCAGCTCGCAGTTTGGCGGCGCCTCGTGGCGGGTTCTCAATCCAAGGCGGCGGCGTGTCGAGCAGGCGAAACCGGGCGAGGGGGGTAGAGGCCGCCGCCAGCAAACCCGCTTGCTGCGAGGCGGGCGTCTTCTCCAGCAGCAGTGTGACGCTGGCGATGCGGGACACAGCCTCTTCCGCCAGCGCCGCGCGGACGGCCCGTCGGCGCTCCTCAAAGAAAAACACTAACGCAACCACCTGAGCCGCGATTAGCGCCAGCAGCAGCAGCCCGAGCAATTGTCCGCGCAGGGTTTGGGGCCACAGCCATCGTTGCAACAGCGCCCTCATGCGCCGCTCCCGTTGTAGTCTCCAACCTCGCTGGAGACCTCCGCCGCAAATACATAGCCGCCGCCCCAGACGGTTTTGATCAGCTCTGGCGATTTGGGGTCCTGTTCAATCTTGCGCCGCAGTCGGCTGACTTGGTTGTCAATGCTGCGGTCGAACGCTTGAGCTGAGCGGCCCGTGGTCAGATCCATCAGTTGGTCGCGGGTGAGCACCACGCCAGGCCGCTCGACAAAGGTGCGCAGTAGCCGGTAATCCGCCGCGCTGAGAGGGGCTGCGACGCCATCCTCGTCGACAAGCTCACGCCGGGCGAGGTCAAACCGCCATCGGCCAAATGCAATCCGGGCGGTTGAAGGCGCCTCACGCCGATCTCTGGGGCCGGCGCTGCGCCGCAGCACCGCTTTGATCCGCGCCAGCAGTTCGCGCGGGTTAAAGGGTTTGGGCACATAATCGTCAGCCCCGATCTCCAGCCCGACAATACGATCAGTGTCTTCGTCCATCGCAGTCAACAAGATCACCGGCGTGTCTGGCGGCGCCCCCAGGCCATCATCCGCTTTCAGGCGGCCCGCCCGCAATTCGCGGCACAAGGTGAGGCCGTCCTCGCCGGGCATCATCACATCCAGCACGATTAAATCCACGGCGCTGGTGGCGAGCGCCCGGCGCATCGCCGCGCCGCCCTCTGCCGGCGTCACACGAAAGCCGTTCTTCTCCAGATAGCGCGCCAGCGGCTCACGGATGTCTCGATGGTCGTCGACCACCAGAATATGCGATGTCGGGTTGGTCATGTCTTATCTCCTGGGGAGGATGTAGTACGTTTGACCAACCGGGTTCTCGAACAATTTTGTAACCAACTGTCGCAGATCTTCGGTGTGCGACGGTTGGCGACAAAAGGCCGGGGTTCACGACGAACTTCTGCGACATCCGCCGCTTATCTCAGCTTCGTTCGCAACTGAGAACGGAGCAGTATAATGAGCAATCGCACACTTTATCGTGGTTTGTTGGCCGGCGTGGCGGTCTTGACGGTGGCCGGCCTCGGCGCCGCTTCCTTCGCCAAGGATAAGTGGGAGAGCGGCGGCTGGCGCCATGGCGGCCATATGGGCGCGCATTTTGGCGGCCGCCACGGCCCACGTTTCGGTGGAGGCCATGGGCCGGCTCGCCATATGTTTCACTATCTTGACGTGAACGAGGACGGCGCCGTCGGCAAGCCGGAAGCCACGGAAGTGATCGACGCGAAACTCGAAGCCTTTGACGGCGATTCAGATGAAGCCCTGAGCTTGCAGGAATTCGAGGGCCTATGGCTGGACTTCACTCGAAACCGGATGGTCGACGGCTTCCAGGCGCTCGACGAAGATGGAGACGGTCAGATCACACGTGCGGAAATCACCAAGCCGTTGGAGCGGGTGTTTCGTTTCGCCGATCGCAATGAGGATGGCGTGATCGATCGTAAAGATCGTCGTGGTCGTCACGGTCCCGGCCGTCATGGTGGTGATCGAGAGGATGGTGATCGCGGGGAATAAAAGCGGCGTTCGGCCTCCAGCCTAGGCAACTATAACATCAATACACGCCTTCGCCCCTGGGCGGAGGCGGATCTTCCTGATCAACCGAATGTGCGGCGCCAGCGCCGCCGCAGCAATTGTGCTAACCGTATGACCAGCGGCGACAAAAAGATCGGGAATTGCGACACCGCCACGAACAGCATGATGTTGGGTGGAAACACGCTGTGCAGCAGCGCAAAGCTCAGCGCCACGTTTCGGTTCGCCGCCAGCATGGCCAGGGTCGACGACGTATGACGGCCCAGCCTGGCGAAGGTCAGAATGGTCAGAATATACATCGCCATCGGCGCCGCCGCTGCAAAGAAGGCGTAGAACAGTAGTTGCTGAACATGGGCCGGGTCGGCGCTATGCAGCTTCGCCATCACACCGATACAGAACACCAGCACCGCCGCCAGGGCGCCGCCCTTCATGCCCTCTTCAAGCGTTTTCCGGGCCCTACTCGAAATATATTGTCTGAATTCCCAATAGATAAAGGAAATCGCTAGCGGCGTGATGAGGTAGTAAAAGATCTGTAAAAAATAATGAGTGAAGGACAGATCAGGCGGTAGAACGCCACTTAATTCACCGAAAAACAATAAAGAAAACGGCATGGCGGCGGTTGTCAGAACCATCGCTCTCATCGCCAACTGACGGTTCAAGCCCATCAGTTGCGCCAAGGTCGGGCTGGCGAACACCGAGCCTGCGGTCGTCGTCGCCAACAGGACTGTGGTGATGATCAATGGCGCGCCGAACAAGGCGCAGCCAAGCATGGCGATCGCTGGCAGCGCGAACAGTTGCCACCCCACGATGGCGCCGAGGAGGCCGTCGATTTTGGTCGCCACCAGCGTCGGGCGCTCATCCATGGTGTTCAGCGAGAACACCACGATGAAAAACAGGGCCGTAAAAATGTAAGGAAAAAATGCATTTGCGATGCTTGGGAACGAAATCCCAACAACCACCGCCGCAGCGATAATGAAGGATGAAAGGCCCTGGGCGGCACTATCTGTATCAGATTGCATGGAAGCGCCGCCTCACCCTGATATGAGATCCTCCAACGGTGCTGGAAGCTCACTTACTGTGGGTGAGAAATGTAAAAAAAGCCTCGATAGATGTGTGGGATTTGGGTTGGGGGTGGGTATATGCGCCGTTGCGACGCAGAGGTGAATTTTTCATTACCATTCGCCTAGCCGCACCCTCGCGAAAGGCGAGGCCGATTTTACGCTTGCTTCATCATGTTCGCCGACAATCGCCGCAAACAGCCCACAACTGGACGGGTCAATGGCGGCGCTTGATTATTCCGAAGGTGACACATTGGCTGACGCACAAACGAGCGCCTCAATCGAGGCGCAGGATCTTGAGCGTCTGCTGAACATTGACGAAGACGGCGTTGGGGTTGCTGTCTTCGGCCCCGACTTACGTTTACTCTACGCGAATGAACAGTATGGCGTCTTCTGCGGCTACACCTCGGAAGAATTGCTGGGGGCGGGAGATCTGCGAGGTTTGATCCGGTTCAGCCTCCAGCGCGCGGGCCGCAATCATGATGAGATCGATGGTGCGACCGACCGCGCTCTACAGCTGCTCGACCGTGATGGTTCACACAGCTTTAGCTTCGAATCTCAGTTCGGCATTTCGATCAGGGTTGTTCGCAAACTGCTCAGCGATGGGCGTGTGGTCGAGACGGTGCGCCCAAGCGATGAGCAGAACGACGCTGGTGAGCAGATGGTCAGGATTGCGCAGGCCGCCCGGCTGCGCTTGGGGCATGCTCTGGAAGCGATGGCTGACGGCTTCGCCTTATACGACGCCAGCGACCGGCTGGTGGCCTATAACAGGCGCTATCTCGATTTAAACCAGCATATCGCTGATGTGATTGCCCCGGGAAAACGCTTTGAGGACATGTTCCGCATTGCTGTTGAGCGGGGCGGGTATGTGGTCGAGGACATGGAGCCCGAGCAATTTATCGCTTGGCGTCTTGAGCAGCATCAAAATCCAGGGCCGGATTTTGATCTACAGCTTAATGATGGCCGGTGGGTGCGTGTGCATGAAAAACGCACCGAGGATGGCGGGCTGGTCGGGCGGGGTACAGACATCACCGAGTTGAAGCGCCGCGAGTTGAAGCTCATGGAAATGAGCAACGAGCTGCGGCGCCGGCACATGATGTTCGACACCGCCTTGCACAACATGACGCATGGCTTGTGTATGTTCGATGCAGATCAGACCCTTATCGTCGCCAACCGCCGCTATTTGGAGATGTACGGCTTTTCGCCCGATGTGGTGAAGCCTGGCATTCGGCTACCCGAGATCATGGAGTACTCCATCAGTATCGGAAACTACTCCGCTGAAGATGCTGAGCGAGCCTTGGCGGCGCGCCCTGTGCACGCGCAGAAAAAAGAGCAATCCGTCCTAAAGCAGTATTTGCGGGATGGCCGCGTCATCGCGGTGGTTCACCAGCCCATGACGGATGGCGGTTCTATCGCGACATACCAAGACGTGAGCGAGCTTGAGCGTCATGAAGAAAAGATGCTGGCCTACACTAAGCGCCTTGAGCAAAGTAACCGCGAGTTGCAGGATTTCGCCTATGTTGCGTCGCATGATTTGCAGGAGCCGCTACGCAAAATCGAAACCTTCGGCGACCGGTTAGCCGCAAAATTCGCAGAGCTGCTGCCGGACCAAGGCAAGACCTACATCCAGCGCATGCAGGATGCGACTGGCCGGATGAGACTGCTGATCAATGACTTGCTAGCGTATTCCCAAATCACCACCAAGGCGAAACCCTTCAAGGCGATCTGTTTGCGCGATCAATGTGAGATCGTGGTGGCGGATATGGAGGTACGAGTTCGGGAGACACAGGCGAGTGTGGAGATCGGGGATTTGCCAGTGGTTGAAGCGGATGAGGTGCAAGTCCGCCAGCTGTTCCAGAACCTGATCAGCAACGCCTTAAAGTTCCAGCGGCTGGAAGTGGCGCCAGTTGTGAAAATCTCCTCTGAAATGATCCCTGGGAATACGCTCGAAGGCGAGCCCAATTCCGTTGTCCTGTATATTGCCGACAACGGAATTGGCTTTAATAACAAGTATAAACAGCAGATATTTACGATTTTTCAGCGCCTTCATGGTCGAAATGAGTATGAGGGCACCGGCATCGGACTGGCGACCGTGCGCAAAATTGTTGAGCGGCACGGCGGCGATATCGACGCAGATGGCGTCGAGGGAGAAGGCGCGACCTTCATCGTCACGCTACCAGAAACCCACGCCACCAACGCTAATGCGGCTTCCGAGGTGAACAATGAGCATTGATAGCGCCATCACGATTCTCATCGCGGACGATGACGCCGATGATCGTATGCTGATTGAGGAGGCGTTTGAGGAAAACCGTCTTTCCAACAAGATTGATTTTGTTGAGGATGGCGAGCAGGTGCTGGAGTACCTCCGCCGCGAAGGGAAGTTTGAGCACCTCAAGGGGCAGCCCTATCCAGGCTTGATCTTGCTCGACTTGAACATGCCAAAAATGGATGGGCGCACCGCGCTGGCTAAGATCAAGGAAGATCCGAAGCTGTGCCGCATTCCCGTGGTGGTTCTGACCACCTCCAAGGCTGAAGAGGA
>JAHQVS010000227.1 GCA_019634215.1 Paracoccaceae bacterium
AAGCTTTGTGTTGCCGATCCAGGCGGCGCAGTCGAAGGCCGCCTACGACCCGCAACGCTCTCGCCGCCGTTTCAAATGGGCCACAGAGCGCTGGCGCACCCGGCGCGGCCGGCTGTTCCTGATCCCTGGCGACAGCCCCGCCGGTTTCCGCCTGCCGCTGCGGGCCCTGACCTATCTGCCAGAATCAGCCTATCCGCATATCCACCCCCGCGACCCATTCGCGGCGCGCGGCGCGCTGCCCGCCCGCCCGCCGACGCTACAGTCGCGGCGGGCCGAGCCCGCCGCAGCGGCGCCGGAACCCGAGTTGGTTCCGCTCTACGAAGACGCGACTTGGCTGCCGCTAGAGGATTTCGCCCCCGGCCCGCTTTTCGGTGAGGCGTTCTTTGGCGGCGGGCCGGCGGTGCGCACCGCACTGACCATTGAGCCGCGGGACGGAGTGGTGTGCGTGTTCTTGCCGCCTGTGGCCTCAGCCGACGAATATGTCGATCTGGTGCAGGCGATCGAAGAAACAGCAGAGACGACGGGCATGCCGGTGCATGTCGAGGGCTATCCGCCGCCTTTCGACCAGCGGCTGAACGTAATCAAGGCCACCCCGGACCCTGGTGTAATCGAGATCAACGTTCAGCCGGCGGCTACCTGGGAAGAGCAAACCGACATCACCGACACGCTGTATGAAGAGGCGCGGCATTGCGGTCTGGAGGCGTCGAAGTTTCAGGTCGACGGCCGACCCACGGGCTCCGGCGGCGGGGCGCATGTGGTTGTCGGCGGCGCAACGCCAGCGGACAGCCCGTTCCTGCGCCGGCCTGATCTGCTTGGGTCCCTGATCCGCTATTGGCAGAACCATCCGTCGCTGTCCTATCTGTTCTCCGGCCTGTTTATCGGCCCGACCAGCCAAGCCCCCCGCATCGATGAGGCCCGGCATGACAGCTTGTATGAGCTGGAGATCGCGCTGGCGCAGATCCCCGATCCGTTCCGCGCCTCCGGCGCCGACTGTCCGCCCTGGCTGACCGACCGCCTATTGAGACATTTGATGGTCGACGTCAGCGGCAACACCCACCGCGCGGAGATCTGCATCGACAAACTCTACAGCCCGGACGGCCCCACCGGACGCCTCGGCCTCGTTGAGTTTCGAGCGTTCGAGATGCCGCCTCATCCGCGCATGAATTTGGCGCAAAGCCTGCTGTTGCGCGGTCTGATCGCCCTGTTCTGGGAGCGGCCTTACACCGCCCCGTTTGAACGGTTTGGCACCGCACTTCACGACCGTTTCATGTTGCCAGACCCGATTTGGGCGGACTTCCTGCATGTCTTGAATGATTTGAGCGCGGGCCTCGGCGCCACCTTTGATCCGGAATGGTTCAAAGCCCACTTCGAGTTCCGCTTCGCCCGTCTGGGCGCCGTCACCCACGCCGGATTGGAGTTGGAGCTGCGGGCGGCGATTGAACCTTGGCATGTGCTCGGCGAAGAGGCCGGCGCCGGGGGCGTGGCCCGGTTTGTCGACAGTTCGGTCGAGCGGTTGCAAGTCAAACTCACCGGCGATCTCAGCGATCGCTACGCCGTCGCCTGCAATGGGCTCAGGCTGCCACTGCGGCCAAATGGCGAGCCGAATCAGCGTATCGCTGGGGTGCGGTATCGCACTTGGTTGCCCGCATCCTGCCTGCACCCGACCATCCTGCCGCATGGGCCGTTGGTGTTGGATATCGTCGATCTCTGGAACGACCGCGCCATTGGCGGCTGCACCTATCACGCGGCCCATCCCGGCGGGCGCAACTTTGAGAGTCGCCCGGTCAACGCGCTGGAGGCGGAGGGGCGGCGAGCGGCGCGCTTCGAAGCGATTGGGCATACGCCAGGGCCAATCCAACTCAAAAACCCACAGATCAGCCCTGAATTCCCCACCACCCTGGATATGAGATTGCAACTAGGCGCCTAAGCGCCAGAAAGGTGATGACGGACGAATCGAAAAAACGATTGGAATTGGTGAAATCTTGATGGGCCATCATGAGCGACCCGCTATAGAGAGATTCTCACCTCACGGGAATCTTTCGGCGAGACCCACACAAGAGATGGCCTACAAGCGCAACCATCTGATTGCGCTGAGACTCATTCACGATTTTCCTCGTTTCGACTCCAGACCTCCGGTATCTGATGGGATGGGGTTGGGTTGGGTTTGGATCGCTTCGATCGGACATAACATATGTGGGATGCCCCCCCACGTTGCGTCGATGCGTATTGGCGTCTAGAAAGACAGGCTGGGGTCGCAGCATGGCTGATCGGATGGCGGAGGATCGTTACCCTGAGCGTTTCGATGAGAATCGACATGATTGGGACAGACGATTACGCGCCCATGCTGACGGCGAAGGCTCTCAGGCGGAGCGCGCGGCCCTCGACGCTTGGCTGCGACGCGACCCCTCGGCCATGGCGCGCTATCGCGAACTTGGCGGCGCCACCAGAGATTATCATGATGAGTATTCCAGCCATGAGCGGAGCCCCGTGAACAGCTGGAGAGATGACGCCCCCCCGCCAAGGGAAAGCGTGGGCAGTGATTTAAATGATGATCCCTTCGCCGAAGCCTCCCGCCCGAGCACCGCGCGCCGCCATCGGCGAGACGTGTCGCCCAATGGGGAAGCGTGGAGCGGCGAGGCGGCTGGAGGCGCCGGCTGGAGAGACGAGGCCTGGGATCGCGCAGGAGGCGCGGAACGGCCAGCCGCCGGGCTTAGCCCCGACCGAGGTGAATGGCCCGCCCCAAATCCAGACGCTGACCAGCGAAGAAATGCGCCGCAGGCAACCCGGGCCGAAGAAGAGCGATATGAGGATTATCGGGCCAATGTGAATCGTGCTCGCAGCGAGGCGACGTCAACATCCGCCCATCCGCCGCCGCCCGTGAATGGCTGGAGCGACGGAACATACCCTTCGAATGAGCCGCCCCGCGCCAGCGGAGCCGATCCGCTCTCCGCCGTAAAAGCGGCCCGCACCGCCTATGGCCCTTCTGAACGTGGCTTCTCCCTTCCACCCTTGGAGCGTGACCAGGGCCCAAGCGCCGCACCACCACCACCCCCGCCGCCCTATGGCGCGGACCGGTCGGAGTGGAGCCGAGGCGCGGAGCCACCCGCGCGGTCGAACCCCGAACCGCGCTATCAAGCCCCTCCCCCCCTACCACCGCTTGGGCCTGCGCCGCACAGCGCCCCGCCGGACCCAGCCTACTCCTCCACGAGAGGCGCGCCGCCACCAGTGGCGCCGATTGAGGGTGACTTACGCAGCGACGATTACCGCCCCGCCGCCTACGAAAGCGATGATTTCCGGGCGGATGCCGGGCGTCCAGAGCCTCCCCGCGCCAGCGCACGCGGAGCTCAAGCGCGACGGCCTGTGCTGGGATCTGTAGCCGCGGCCGCCCGCACGCCCGCTCCCGCCAACAGTTCACGACCAACAACGCCACCACGAGATTCCTCCGTCTCGCCAAAACCCGGCCCCTCTGCGCGGCCCGAGCGGCGGGCGCCGACGCCCCCAACTCCCGACCTGCAAGAAACGCGAGCGCCTAGAGCTGAGAAACGTCCCTCGGTCGATCGGCGGCAAGCGCGACAACCGGCGCGGCCCGCCGTGCGGCCGGAGCCAGTTGACGAGCCGTTTCAAGCGCCGCACCAAGCGCCTTCTCCAGACAAACCAAGTGCGAGACGCCCCGTCCCACAAAGTAAACAAGCCGCCCCTCCCCGGCCTGCGCCAGCTCAACGGGCAAAGGGCGGCGCCGCCTCCACAAAAACCACTGCGAAACCCCAACAGGCGCGTGCAAAGGGGCCAGCGCCTAAGGAGCCGCAGCGCAGCGCCAAACCCGCGCCGAACAGCAATGCGGAAAACGTCACCGCCGCGCTTCGCAAGGAGACCAAACCGCCGCACCGCGCGCCCGCTCGCCTGGGTTTCGCCACCGCCTTGGTCGCCTTTGCCGCTCTGGCCTTCGGGTTCTACCTCGGTGTTGCGCTTGGCGGCGGCGGGGGGGGCGGAGCGTTGGATTGGCGGGATCGCGTTGCGGTCAGCGCAGGCCTAAAAATCCCTGAGAACTTCGCGCTGCGCCAAACGCCTCCAACCGCCACGCGCGCGGCTGTGCAGAAGCTCGGCGCGCTGCTTGAGTTAGATCTCTCGATCGCCGCCGATCCGCCCGTGGGTTTGAGCCTGCAAGAGGTCTCTCACTTGCGGTATAACGATGTCGAATTGGCCAACATTGATTATCTCGACGCCGCCGGCGCTGTTCTGTCACTCGCTGTGGCGCGGCGCACGGATTCTCCAGCCCTGGATGAAAAACTGTCCTACGACACCCTCTCGCTCGCTGGCCATACCGGGGTGGAGTGGAGGTCGGATACACATGTATTCTTACTGGTTGGCGCCGCTTCCAGCGAAGACATCAGGCGCTTCGCCTATGTTTTCGGTAAAGAGCTGAATTAAAGCGCACTTCATTTGCCTTGGGTAAATTAATTGACTGCAGATTTCTTTCTATCCCACAGTTTTCCCGATTGAGTAAAAGGCAGATTACTTTGGGTTTTGCACACTCGAGCCAACTATAGGCTATCACCTCAAACGCTCTCATTCCTCCTGACGGGAATCATAAATTCCCCTTAGTCAACCGCAACATCAGAAGATGGATTGCTTGCGATATAGTTGTTTATACAAATCAACAGATGCAACTTGTTATATTGTTGCATGATACAAAGCTTTACAACTTTTCCATAACTCAGATACCCGATCATGATTTGTATAAATTAACCATTGATATACGTTTAATTTAGACACACGCTGAGCAACAGGGGCGGCGCGAGACGCTCTCCATACCCTTGGAGCCAGAAAACGCGCCAATTCGCTTACTGTGGTGAAAACACGGTCATTGATGGCGGCGCGGCATAATACAAATGGCAAAGATCGGCGGCAAAGCTGTCATCAGGGCCTTGGCGCATCTAGCTAAGGAGAATGGGGTATGCTCGACAAATCGAAGGTAGGGGTCTTTGGCGCATTAATGATCATGTGCGCCACAAGCGGGGCTATGGCCGCGCCCACTTGCGGGCAGCCATACACGGTTCAGCCTGGAGATTCGCTTAGTATTATCAGCTACCAGATGGACGGCGCCGCCGCCAATTGGCGCGCAATTTATGACTTCGGAACCAACCGAAACGTCGTTGGGGAGAATCCCAGCAACCTGTTGATCGGCCAAGTGCTGCAAATGCCGCCGTGTGGCCAGACCACCACCCGATCAATCTCCGCCTCGCTGGCGCAACGCACCTCCCTCACCAGCGCGCCGACACCGAAGCGGTCGGCCCGGGCGCTGCCCATCGACATCGTCACCGGCAGTGGCTACGCGCCGCACACTGAGGAGGACTGGCACGCCCGGGGCATGCTAACCGAAGTCGTTGAAGCCGCCTTCGCCGCTTCTGATCTGCCCAATACCGTTGAAATCACCTTTATCAACGATTGGTGGTCGCATTTGAACCGGCTGCTTCCGACCAATAAATACGCCATGACGTTCCCATGGATTCAGCCGAATTGCGCGGATGTAAGCCTGCTGCCGGAAGATATGCAGATTCGCTGCTCCTATGAGTTCTCCGACCCGCTCTATGTCGACGCCATTCGCATGTACGCCGCGAACAGCAGCGACAGGAACATCACCAGCTTCACGGGCCTTCTGGGCAAGAACATCTGCCGCCCCAAAGGATGGTCCACGCATCATCTGGCGGAGCGAGGCCTGATCGGCGAAAAGACCATCACGTTACTGCAGCCGGCGTCGCTGGAGGATTGCTTCACCATGCTGGAGCGCGGCGAAGTGGATTTCGTGTCGGGCGAGCATTTCTCCTCGGAAACCACCCTCGCCAAGCTCGGTCTTGACGGCTTGGTCTCGGACATTCGCGGCCTCGTGCACCCCGCGACGCTGCATCTGCTGGCGCATCGGGACAACCCCGAGGCTGCCTATGTCTGGCTGGAGCAGTTCAACATCGGCCTGGATCGGATCAAAGCCAGCGGCGAATGGCAGCGGATCGTCGACGACCATATCGCCCGGTTCCGCGAAAAGCTCACCGAACATCAAAGCTCGCAGTAAACCTGCATGACGGCGGCGCGCCATGGCGCGTCGCATTCGCTGTTGCCGGGCGCCAGCGGCGTGTTAAACAGCCCGCACCATGGAGAGCGCCCGGATACGGGCCGTAAGAGCGTTCGGCGGCGGTCGACCCATTTCGGGGGCTTAAGCCAAAACTCTCCCGCCAACCGCCGTTCCCCCAACGGCGCGGCGCGCGCCTGTTCTGCGCGCTCTCCCAATGTTTTGCGGAACGCCGCAGGCAATGCTGAAGGAGCGCGCCATGACCCGGATTTTGTCTCTCACCCTCGCCGCTGTCGCAGGGTCCGCCACCTCGGCGCTGGCCCATTCCGGCCATATCGCCCCGGCGGGCGGTCATGCGCATTGGGAGGCTCTGGCCGCCCTCGGCGCGCTCGCCCTGATTGGCGCTTCGATCTGGATCGCGCGCCGCTCATGAGCAAAATTGGCGTCATGGTCTGCGGCCATGGCTCGCGCTCGCAAGCGGCGGTCGACGAGTTCGCGGTGGTCGCCGAGCGGCTGCGCGTCCGATTTCCAGAGTGGCCGGTGGCCTATGGCTATCTCGAATTCGCCAATCCGGTGATCCGCGACGGGTTGAACGCGCGGCGGGCCGCAGGCTGCGACGACATCCTCGCTGTGCCGGGCATGCTGTTCGCCGCCATGCACGCCAAAAACGACATCCCCTCCGTGCTCAACAGCTACGCCGCCGAAACCGGGACGCGGGTGCGCTATGGGCGAGAGTTGGGGGTGGACCCGAAAATGGTCGCCGCCGCCGCCGCCCGCATTGAAGCGGCGGTCGCAACGGCGGACGCCGAGCAGGGCGAAGTGAGCCGCCACGACACCTGCCTCGTGGTGATTGGGCGCGGCGCCAGCGACCCGGACGCCAACTCAAACGTCTCGAAGATCGCCCGCCTGCTGCAAGAGGGCATGGGTTTTGGCTGGGTCGAGACCGGCTATTCCGGCGTGACTTTCCCGCTGGTGGAGCCCTGCCTGGAGCACGCCGCCAAGCTCGGCTACAAGCGGGTGGTCGCATTCCCCTATTTCCTGTTCACTGGGGTGCTGATCGACCGGATTTACGGCTTCGCCGATATGGTCGCGGTCAAATATCCTGAGATTCAGTGGGTTAAGGCGGGTTACCTGAATGATCATCCACAGGTGATCGACACCTTCGCCGAACGCGTGACTGAGATCCTCGGCGGCGAGACCGCGATGAATTGCTCGATGTGCAAATATCGCACTCAGGTGCTTGGCTTCGAGGCGGAGGTTGGCGCGGCGCAGGAGAGCCATCACCATCATGTCGAAGGCCAGGGCGCCAG
>JAHQVS010000228.1 GCA_019634215.1 Paracoccaceae bacterium
CACTGGCACCGGGGCGAGGAATACGGCGTTCAGCTCGGTTCCGGCGGGCGAGGTCCAGGATTGGACGCCTTCGACTTCGGTCATCTTCTTACCGCCAGCCAGGGCCACGGCGATTTCACCGGCGGCTTTGCCAAGCTCGCGCGCGTCCTTCCAGACCGAGACGGTCTGAGTGCCGAGGGCGACGCGGTTGAGGGCGGCGTGGTCGCCGTCCTGGCCAGAAACCGGGATGCCGTCCATACCCTGAGCCGTCAGCGCCGCGACGACCCCGCCAGCGGTGCCGTCGTTGGAGGCGACCACGGCGTCGACCTTGTTGTCCTGCGCGGTCAGGATCTGCTCCATGTTGCGCTGGGCGTTGGCTGGGAGCCAGCCGTCGGTGTAGGCTTCGCCAACGATTTCGACGTCGCCGGCGTCGATGGCCGCTTGCAGAACCTCTTGCTGACCGCCGCGAAGGAAGTCGGCGTTCGGATCGGTGGGCGAGCCCTTGATCATCACATACTTGCCCTTAGGGGCGGCGGCGAACACCGCGCGGGCTTGCATGCGCCCGACCTCGACATTGTCGAAGGTGAGGTAGAAGGCGCGGTTGTCCTCGATCAAGCGATCGTAGCCGACCACCGGGATGCCTTCGTCGGCGGCGGCTTGTACGGCGGGACCGATGGCGGCGGCGTCTTGCGCCAGGATGATCAACGCGTCGACGCCGCGCGCGATTAGGCTTTCGACATCGGCGAGCTGTTTGGCCGAGGAGCTTTGCGCGTCGGAGCTGACATATTCGGCGCCGGCGGCTTCAAGCGCTGATTTGATGGCGGCTTCGTCAGTTTTCCAGCGCTCTTCCTGGAAGTTCGACCAGCTGACGCCCACGGTCTGGGCCTCGGCGAGATTGGCGACTCCTGCGGCCATAATTGCCGCGAGCGCCGCTCCGAAAAGGCGCTTCGATAGACTGTCCCTCATTTCGTCCTCCCTACAGACGTTTGGTGCGCGGGGCTTTTGCGCCCGCTGAATGTGCGGTTGAGGAACCGCTTGTCTCCAAGCTTCGGTAATTTATTTCGATTGTCAAATTAATTTGACAGCGGTTTGAGGAAGTCCCTAGGCTTCTTTGCGAGAAAACGGTGTGCCAAGCTGATTTTGCGAAAGAATCTGAACAGCTCACGGCTTGGCTAGACATGCGACGGGGCCTTTTGTGCGGTTTTCTCCAAAGATCATGAGAAGAGTCGGGGAGGCTCGGTCAGTTTTGTTTGAGAATCGAATAAAATTAGTGGCGTTGCTGGCGGCTGCTCTGAGCGGCGACTCGGCGGCGGCTGACGATCCTGCACCGTCCAACATTCCGCGTTTTGTCGAGGCGGCGGCCCCTGCTGGATTGGAGCATGCGTACGACGGCTCGGACCTGGCTTTTGTGGTGGGCGGCGGCGCAGCAGCGTTGGACTGTGACGGCGATGGACGGCAGGATTTGTTGTTCGCTGGCGGCGCTGGGCCGGCGGCACTGTATCTAAACACCTCGGAGCCTGGGGGGCAGGTGCGGTTGGAGCGCCAACCTGTGGAAGCGTTCGGGCTGCCCGAGGCGGAACTGACTAGAGTGACCGGGGCCTATCCGCTTGATGTCGATGCGGATGGGCGGGACGATGTGTTCCTGATGCGCTTTGGGCGCAACCGATTGCTGCGTGGAGTGGGCGATTGCCGGTTTGAGGACGTCTCTGACGCCTATGGCTTGCCAGCGCGGGAGGATTGGACCGCTGCCTTCGCGGCGGAATGGCGCGGCGAAGATGTTCTGCCGACGTTGGCGGTGGGCAATTACGTCAATCGTGACAAGCCCTTGGCGAAGACTGGCAACTGCGACCCGAGTTATCTGTTGTCGCCGGACCCGGCTGCGCCTGGCCGTTATGGGGCGCCCATAGAGCTGACGCCGCGTGGCTGCCCGCTCTCTATGCTGTTCGTTGATTGGTCAGGGCGCGGCGCGACGGATCTGCGGGTCTCTAATGACCGGGAATACGCCGATGCGGGGCGTGGTGAGCAGTTGTTTAGATTGTCCGGTGCTGGGGGTGGGTTGAGCGCTCAGGCGCTTGGCCGGGAGGAAGGTTGGGAGGAGACGCGCATTTGGGGCATGGGGTTGGCCGCCGCCGATCTCGATGGCGACGCCCGGCCCGAAATCGCCGTCACCAATATGGCGGATAACCGGCTGGAGGTGCTGATCTCGGAAGAAGAGCCAAGCTTCGAGAACCGGGCGTTGGCGCTCGGGACCATGAGCCAACGTCCCTATGTCGGGGCGGATGTGCGTCCTTCGACCAGCTGGCATGTGGCGTTTGAAGACTTCAATAATGACGGCCTGTGGGACCTGTGGATCGTGAAGGGCAATGTTGACGCCATGCCGCAGTTCGCCGCGTTCGATCCGGACAGCCTGTTGATCGGCAACCTGAGCGGCGGGTTCCGCGAGGTTGGGTTTGAGGCCGGTGTGGCGCTGCCGGGTGCGGGGCGCGGCGGCGTTGCGGTGGATTTGAATCAAGATGGGCTGCTGGAGCTGGCGACCGTGAACCGCAATGGGCCGGCGCGGCTGTTTCAGGCGGTTCCGACTGGCGGCGCCGGTGGCTGGCTGTCTGTGCGGCTTATCCAGCCGGGAGCAAATGTCCGTGCGGTCGGGGCGGTGGTGGAGGTGGAAATCGTCGGCAAGGTGCTGCGCCGCGAAGTTGCGGTTGGCGGCGGGCATGCCGGCGGATCGGCGGCGCCGCTGCATTTTGGGCTTGGCAACGCTGCTCAAGCGCGGGTGCGGGTGCGCTGGCCCGATGGGGGCTGGAGCGATTGGCGCGCGGCGACGGCCAATCGCGCGCTGGTGATTGAGCGCACTGAGAAGACAGAGTGAGAAAGATAGCAAGATGATCGATCCGTCGGAGGCCTCACGGGCGGCCTGGACAGCCCGTTACCCGGATCTGGCGGAGAAAACCGTTTTCATTAGCGGCGGCGCCACTGGGATTGGCGCCTCACTGGTGGGCGCCTTCGCCAAACAGGGAGCTCGGGTGGCGTTTGTGGACCTCAATGTCGAGGCTGGGGAGGCGCTGGTCGAGCGTTTGGCGGCGGAGGGAGCGCGAGCGCCCTGGTTCCGAACCTGCGACGTCACAGACACATCAGCGCTTCGGGCCGTGATCGACTCCGCGCAGGCTCTTGAGGGGCGGCTGGATGTATTGGTGAACAACGCGGGGAACGACCAGCGCCATAATCCCGAGACCGTTGATGAGGCATTTTGGGAATGGTGCGTGTCGATCAATTTGCGGCATCAATATTTCGCCGCCCAACAGGCGTTTTCTTGGATGAAGCCGCAGGGGGGCGGTGCGATCATCAACTTCGCCTCAGTCGCACCGCGCCTTGGCATCCCGGAGCTCAGTGTTTACAACGCGATGAAGTCTGGCGTGGTGGGTATGACCCGTTCTCTCAGCAAGGCGTTTGCGGCGCATGGGGTGCGGGTCAACGCCATCACGCCCGGAGCGATTCTGACGCCGAAGCAGCTTGAGAAATGGATCACCCCGGAGGATGAGGCGCGTTTGACCGGAGAACAACATCTTCACCGCCGTCTGGTGGGCGATGATATCGCGCCGACGGCGCTGTTTCTCGCCTCCGCCGCCTCCAACGCAATCACCTCGCAAGCGATCACCGTTGACGCGGGGCTGACCGCGTGACGCCGTCGCTCGCCGGAGCTGGAGTATGGTGACCGGCGAGCCGGAGAGGGTGCTGGACCCGGTCGGTCGGTTTAATCGCCGCCGGGTGATCGACACGCTCAGGATCGCGGGCCGGATGGCGCGTGTGGAGTTGACGGCGGCGACCGGCCTCAGCCCGGCCACAGTCACCGCGATCACCGCCGAATTGTTGCGTGCCGGGGTAATCGAGGAGACCGCCGCCGAGCCTGCTCTTGAGGGCGCCGAGGAGGTGGAGGTACGGCGTGGGCGCCCAAGGGTGGCGTTGCAGCTACGCCCGGACGCAGCCTATGTCGCCGGGGTAAAGATCTCGATGCATCAGATCGCGGTGACGGTGACCAATTTCACTGGTGATCTGCTTGGCTCTGAGATCATCGAGGCGCGAGCGTCTCGGCGGCCCGCAGCTGAAGTCGCCGATTGGCTGGAGACCGCTTTGCGTCAGGGTGTGGCGTCTGCGGGGGTCCGCCTGAGTGATATCCAGGGTGTCGGCATGGCGCTGCCGGGCTTTATCGATGGCGAGGCTGGGGTTTGCCATTGGAGTCCGGTGTTCGAGGAGCCGTTGACGCCGTTTGCGGAATTGATGTCGGTGCGGTTGGGGCGGCCGGTGTTTATCGACAATGACGCTAACCTCGCCACCCTGGCGGAGCAATGGTTCGGAGCCGGCAAAGGAATCCCGAATTTCGTGGTTGTCACCATCGAGCATGGCGTTGGCATGGGCGCCGTGATTGGCGGGCGTTTGCTGCGTGGCGCCCGGGGCTTTGGTGCTGAGTTCGGGCATACCAAGATCCAGCGCTCAGGCGCGCTTTGCCGTTGTGGCCAGCGCGGCTGCATCGAGGCGTATCTCGCCGACTACGCCATTTTACGTGAGGCCAGCACGCGCGCGCCGGTGGAGGGGGTGTCCGACCCGGTGTTGGCTCATCAGGCATGGCGTCGGCTGCTGGAAGCGGCGCATGCAGGCGACATGGGTATGCGAGAGATTTACGCACGGGCGGGGGAGATTCTCGGCGTCGGTCTGGCCAACCTGATCAATGTATTCGGGCCGGAACTGGTGACGTTGACTGGCGCCGGTGTCGCCGCGTCACCGTTCTTTGAGCCAGCGATGCGCGAGGCTCTGGCGCTGAACACGCTCAGCGCTTCGGCTGATCAGGCGCCGGTGATTATCAGACCGAACGCTGATTCTGTTTGGGCCCACGGTGCGGCGGCGCTGGTGCTGGAGCGGCTGGACTTTCCGCTGGCAAGTTAGAGGAAGCTTTGGCATGCGGTGGGCGTCACGCCCCCAGCGGCCTGAGTAGCTCACGGCTGATGATGTGGCGTTGTATTTCAGAAGTACCGTCCCAGATCCGCTCCACCCGGGCGTCTCGCCAGAACCGTTCAATCGGCAGATCAGACATTAGGCCCATGCCACCGTAGATTTGAAGGGCGGCGTCGGTTACGCGGGCGAGCATTTCGCTGGCGTAGAGTTTGGCGCTGGCGATTTCTCGGTTGGCGGGAAGGGCTTGATCCAACCGCCAGGCGGAAGCCAGGGTGAGATGGTCGGCGGCGTCGATCTCGGTGATCATGTCGGCGAGCTGGAAACTGACGCCTTGGAACTTGCCGATTTTCTGGCCAAACTGCTCGCGCTCGGCGGCGTAACCTAGGGCCATGTCGAACACCCGGCGAGCGCGGCCGACTGACATCGTGGCGACGGTGATGCGGGTGGCGTAGAGCCACTCGTTCATCACTGCGAAGCCGCCATCGATCTCGCCGAGCACTTGAGCGTCCGGCAACCGGCAATCCTCGAAGCGCAGGATCATGTTCTGGTAGCCTCGATGGGAGACTGACTGATAGCCGGGTGCAATCTCGAAGCCCGGGGTTCCGCGATCGACCAGGAAGGCGGTGATGCGTTTTTTCGGGCCTTTCGGCGTCTGGTCTTCTCCAGTGGCGATGAACACGATGATGAAATCGGCGTGCTCGGCGCCTGAAATGAAATGTTTGGTGCCGTTGACCACCCAGTCGCCGCCCTCGCGCTTTGCGACGCATTTCATGCCGCGCACATCAGAGCCGGCGTCGGGTTCGGTCATGGCGAGGGCGTCCATGCGTTCGCCCTTCACCGCAGGCAGCAGATATCGTTCGCGCTGCTCGCCTTCGCAGGCCATCAGGATATTTTGTGGGCGCCCGAAAAAATGGTTGAGGGCCATGGAGCCTCGGCCCAGCTCCCGCTCCAACAGGGCGAATTCGAGGTGGTTGAGGCCGCCGCCGCCGATTTCCTCTGGGAAATTGGCGGCGTAAAAGCCCAGCTCCAGGGTCTTGCGCTTGATCTCGGCGGCGATCTCGGCGGGAACTTCGCCAGTACTTTCGACGGTGTTCTCATGGGGGTAGATCTCGCGCTCGACGAACTCCCGCACTGTGTCGACGATCATCTGTTGTTCGTCGGTGAGGCCGAAATGCATGGGGGGCTCCTGGTTGGGCGGATTGTCGTCAGGGGCAGGATTTCACGCTTTTCGGGGATGGGCCTGCTGTAAATCGACCGTCGAGGCTTTGTTGACGGCGCCGCCCCGTCCTCTCTCATCCAGGATGGAAGAGAGGGGTTGGGGCGGGGGTGGGATGGCTCAGTCTAAGGAGACTTGCCTAGATCCCGCGCGACGCGAAAGCCGATCGCGCCGTCTCTGGTTTCCCGGGGTCCTTCGCCGCGATGGGCTGAGCGGGGGATGCGTACGGAATTGAACCAGGACCCGCCCCGCAGCACCGCAAGGGCGCAGTCGCCGTCATTCTCCTCACCCCAGACGCGTTGGTCCTTGGGGGCGTCTTCATAAGTCTCATGCCAGCAGTCGGCGACCCATTCGAGGACGTTGCCGTGCATGTCGTACAGGCCGAAGGGATTTGGCTTGAAGCTGCCGACTGGCGCGGTCTCCCGAAAACCATCCTCACATGGTGCGGCTTTCCAATCGAACTTATACTGCGCTTTGGTGTCGGCGTTGGCCAGATTAGCGTATTCACAAGCGTCCTTGGGGGAGTCGCCCCAGGAATAGACCTCCCGTGTGCCGCCCCTAGCGGCGTATTCCCATTCGGTTTCCGAGAGCAGGCGATAGGGCGCGGCGCCGTCCTTGCCGGTGGTCATGTAATTCAGCCAGCGAACATAGCCTTTGGCTTGTTTCCAGGTGACGTTGATCACTGGGCGGTCGTCTCGGCCAAAGCCTCGGTCGCCGACCGGCTCACATCCGAAGGCGACGCCTTCGTCGTCGAAGCGGCGGGCTTGACGCTTATGGGTCAGGGAGACGCAATAGTCCCATTGGTCGTGGGTGATCTCGAATTTGCTGGCGGCGAAGGGCTCCATCTTGACTCGGCGTCGCGGCAATTCGGATGGGGACGGGTCGATGTTGCCGCCCATCACAAAGCGTCCGGCGGGGATCTTCACCATTTCCGGGCAGGGTATGTTCTCGGCGCATTCCTGGAACATGGCGCCGTCAGCCAGTGTGGCGAGCTCGGCGGCTTCCGTTTGAGTGAACGCGGTGGCGCGCGCCCACTCCCGCCGGATCTCTGCTTCGTAAGTATAGGCGGCGATGCCTGCGGCGGTGGTCAGCACCAACGCGGCGGCCACGCCCTGCACCGCCCGCTGGATCGTGCGTTTACGCTTCTCCACCTGATACGCCGAGCTGAGATACTCACGTTCCCGAGTGTCGATCAACTCCTGGTAACGCGGATCCTGGTGCAGTCGGCGCGCCTCCCTCAGCCGGGGACCGAAATGGGTGAGAAGGATTGGTTTGCGCCCGCCTAGGTCCCAGGCCTCCGCTGCGGAGGAGAGCCCTCGCAGCGCCGATAGATTTTGGCGCTCGGGCTCCATCCATCGCCGCAAACGCCACCACTCGCGGAAGATCGCCTCATGTGCGACCTCGACAGTGGTGCGCTGTGCACCTGAGCCGTCGGCTTTCAGCACGACGAGACGCCACCGCGCGAAGCGTTCGAGCAGTTTACGGCTGTCGTCGTCGAATTCGCTGAGATCGGCCACCCGCCGAGTCGCTGACCCGGCGTCGTTGACCGAGGCGAGCGCGGGAACGAAGGTGCGTGCGCCCAGTGCGATGTCACTCTCGCTGGGGTCCGGCGAAGCTGTTGATATGCCAGAGCCCGGCTCGATCCCTGCTAACGCTGCCTCGGCGGCGCCAGCGATCAGACCTGTTAGGCCGCCTAGGGATTGATAATCTCCAAGAGTAAGCGCGCCCTTTGCTGCGAACTGGGCCCAAAGACGCTCCAAGGAGAAAGAGAGCAGCGGCAGTGAGTCGGACTTCGGGGCGTCAGCCACCAGTTGACGTACCAAGTTAGGGTCGACCGTGACTCCATAGCGTTGGGCCGGCTGCTCGATGAGGTTGTCGAAGTGAAACACTGCAATGGAGCGCAAATCATAGCCACGGGCTTCCAGGCCTTGGAACATGGGGTGGCTTTGTAAATCACGGAAACTGTCGGCGCGAATGGTGAAGGCGAGCCGCCACTCAGTCTCCGAATCGATCGCCGCGCGCAGATAGTCCGCCATAGCGTGGGCGCTGTTGTTTTCGCTCCGGGGCAGCTCCTCAGCTTGGTCCACGCTGATCAGGATCGTCGCATAGGGCCGGTCGGCGACGGCGCGAAGCTTCTCGCCCTCGGCCTCCAACGCGGCGCGGATCTGTTCACGGCCCGCCTCACTGAGGACGCCGTCCTCATCACGTGGGGCGTCCCGCCAAGCGGCGAAGAGGCGGTTTCGGATTTCCCCGGGCGCTTCCGCGCCGCCATAGTCATTTTGACTGCGCGATAGGGCGTCGGCGAAGTTTGAGAGTGGATCGACGCCTGGGCGAAAGGCGCGCAACGGCGCCCATCCAGGAGTCTCTCGCCGGAGACGAGGGATGACGCCGGCACGCAGCAGGGAGGATTTTCCAGCGCCCGAGGCCCCAAGAATGATCAAAGGTCGGCGGTCGCTATTGGCGCGCATGGTGCGCAGCTCTTCAATCACCCCAGCGGTTTCCGCGCTGCGGCCGTAGAAGACGGCGGCGTCGGCGTCGGCGTCGTTGTAGGAGGCGAGGCCCGGAAACGGGGTCGGCCGGTAGGTGCGATCGATGTCAAACGCTTCCGGGTCCAGGCCGACACGCGAGAGCGCACCGGCGGCGCGCAGACCGGTGATCAGCAGCTTTTCCGTGAGTGGGTCGCGGGTGAAATCCGGCAACCCGTCCATGCCCCTGATTTTGGAGAGGTCGACGCCCTGGAATTCGCTTCGGATATTGTTGAGCCGCTCTGTGGCTTCCTCATCAAGCCATTCCTCGGTGCTCAAAGCGAACAGTGGGATGACGCGCTTGCCCATGTACCATGCGGAGAGATATTCACTGAAACAATTGGATGAACTCAGCCAATTCTCGGTGACCAAACATAAAATCACACGGCAGGCCCCAGCGGAGCGACGAAGAGCGTCGCCCCATTTCACACCGCCAGCGATATCGTGATGATCAATGAAAACTTCTGAAAAACCGTTTGCGCCGAGCCAATCAGCTAAGTGATCTACATAACGATCATCAACATTCGAGTGGCTTAGAAATACAACCGCCACGTCACCCCCCAAATTACCCCGATTTTCGCCCATGCCAAAAAATTTCACCGCCAGCAAGGTGGTTCTGGGCTTGTAGGGTGAATTATGACGTATGCATGCTTGCATCGTGCGAAATTTTGCGGCGAATGCTCTGGCTGATTGAGGCGACGCGACACGGCATTTGCGCTTAAGCGGGATGGTGTGAGATGGGGGGCGAAATGAACGACGACTTTAACGGGTCAACACCGCCGCCAGGCCGACGCCGGGCGTTTCGCTGGGCGAGTGTGATTGTGACGGTTCTGTTCGTCCTGGTGTTGACGGTGTTCTATGAAGGGGTGGACCTGTTCGGCATCTCTCAGGCCACCAGCACCCATTCCGCCAAGATTGCGGCTCGGGTGGCCGCACCGATGTATGGATATGCCGATGGCGCCGAGGGAGACGACGACGCGGCGGCGCATATTGCGCCCTCAACCCGCAATATCACTGTGGTGTTGATTGATTCAGCTTCACTGAAACAGCTGAACTCGTCTTGGCCGCTCAGCTATCAGGATCAAGGACGGATCTTCCGTCGCATCCTGAGTTACAAGCCCCGTGCGCTGTTCGTGAACTTCGCCTACGCTTATGATCGCGGCAATCTCACGCCCTTTCTGGAGCGATTGGCCAAGGACGGCGCTCGCTTCACCACAGCGGCGAAAACCGGAGTGTCGGAGACCGGCGTGCTGCTGCCGGTGATCGGCGAGGCGGTAGCCTGGAGTGAGGAAGAGGTGGTCGACGAGCTGTTGTCTCCAGAGAGCCCCTTTGAACATGGCGTCGTCGGTTTCAAGGATCTGAGCGGCTACTATCCGTATGCGGATCAGATCGAACGGCCGAGTGGAGAGAAGGTGAAAGTGCCCTCCGCCGCATTTCAGTTGTTTGAGCTGGCCTGCGCCGTGGATGCCAACGCAGAGACGCCGCGCCGTATCGGCTATTCCGGGTGTGAGGACCTTGAGACGCTGCGGGAGAAGGATGAGGGTGAGCTGTGGGTGGAATGGGGAGCTCTCCATCCCGAGCTATGGCAATTCGCGGGCGACTATGTTGAGGCCACGCCAGAGAAACTGCATCAGGCCACGCAAGACTCAGCCACTTGCCGTTATTTTGCACCGGATTTCACTTCCCGCGTTAAGGAGACTTGGGCGCAGATCGGCAATGTTTTTTGGGGGGAAGGCGACGCCGAGGTTGAACGGATATGCCCGTATCATGTGACGATTCCAGCATACGACGTCTTCGCCACCAACGCCCGTATGCCGGACTATTTGCGGTGGGCGATCGAGGATAAGATTGTGCTGATTGGCGCAGCTATTCCTGGCGCCTCGCCGCGCGTTGACATCATCGACACCCAGGGTCCGGCGGTTTACCTGCACGCAATGGCGCTGGATAATTTGTTGCATCAGGGTGCGGATCATCTGGCCCGGGGACGGCCTCTGTCTGATGCTTTTGAGGAGAAAAGCGTTGTGGGCGGCCTGCTGCAATGGCTTGGTTTAGGGGATCGCCGCCTCGAAATCGCGCCTGAGTTGATGACGGTTTTGGCGATCCTCGGCGCGCATCTGCTCTTGCGCGGCCCACTCGCGCGGATGACGCTGAAGGGGTGGAATCCGCTGGTTGAATTCCTGCTGCCGTTTGTGAGCTGGATGCTGATTTCGTGGGTCATTGCGGCGGTGACGGCGGCGATCTCATTTTCCTATTTTGCATTGTCGCCGCATGATTGGGTGGGAACGTTCCTGTTGGGTGGGACCGCATCGAAGCTGTTGGACGCCGTACACCCATCAAATCCCTGATAAGCCTACAAACACGTTGATGTGCCGTAATTATGTATGCTAACCGGGGAAAGTCATTCGAAGAACTTTACCCTGAGGTCAAGTAATGCGCCGTATTTTTGTTGTTGCGCTCGTTGTGATGGCCGCCCTTACCTTCGCTCCACAGGCCGGGGCGCAGAATGCCCGTAGCTGTGCGAATGTGTCCTCGAGCGATATGTCCGACGCAGGCGTCGTCGCTGAGGCGGTGGATACTGTGATCGCCTTTAACTGCACTGGCGCTGGCGAAGAGCGTGAAATTCCCGGCGCCACTTTGATGAACAAGAAGCTCATGAACATGGGCCCTGGCCAGTATTTCGTGCCGGAAATGGGCATCTGGGTGGAGGACATAGACGTGACTGCTTCCAAGGGCCGTGAAGTGAAGACGGACTGCACCGACGTTGCCGCCTATGGGTCGCAGAATTCATCGTCTTCAATGGGGCATGGCGGTTGCAACTAAGCGGAGCGTTCACTCCTTTTATTGGGATATTATTTTAAGCGGCCAACCAGAGGGGGTCTGGGCAAGGGGGCGCTGCAAGGGGGAAGTTGAGTTATGAGAGAAGCAGCTGTTTTTGCTCGTTTAGGAGTGTTTGTGGCGGCGGCCTTTGGGCTCGCGTCCTGTGTAACAACGTCAAGCGATGGTGAGGGCGCATCGTCCTCTGGCGCCAACACCAGCCTCATCGGCGCTGCTGGGATTGAGTGCGTTAATCCCTTCAGTGACACATATGAGTGTTTTGAAGGACAGCTTCTACACACTGTCGCGGGTGACCCCGGAAGAATTGGGACTTATCCGGTTAAGCCATCACCAAACCGGCCGCCCAAGACGCTGTCTTTCGGGAAAACTAGGGGCGAAAGTGCTCCGATTGATCCGGCAGGGCGGCAGGTTTACGCGCCAAAACTGCGCGCTTATGCTGAGGATATTCTCGCCAAGCTGCTCGCGGTGTCTCCGGTCGAGCCGCCCGCGATCGCAGTTCATATCGTCAGCGATCCGTTTTATGGTGGTTTCGCAACCGGCGAGAATGACATTTTCATCCATCTTGGGACCTTCAACGAATCGAAGACTGAAGATGAAATCGCTGCGCTGTTGTCGCATGAGGCCGCGCACATCATCTTAAATCACTTCGAGCGGATCGATTTGGGCGACCAACAGAAAGAAATCGGGGCGACGGCGGTGAAAACCGCTATGCTGGCCTCAACCTTCCGGCACACCAAGTTCGACAAAAACACCAGCTCATTCATCAGCACCACCGATGACGTCAACAAGACCGGCACAGTGCAGAAGGCGGTGATCGCCAATGAGGCCTATAACTTCCTGGCCTCAGACTTGATTGGCTCAGCTTGGTCGCGGCGGCAGGAGGACGAGGCGGATCTGCTCGGTCTCGATATGCTGGTGGCGGCCGGGTACAGCCGCAATGGCGCCACCGGCGGCTTGAAGATCTTGAAAGAAGCCTATCGCGAGCGTGAGTTGTTCGTGGATCAACTCTCTTCGCAGACCGATGATTTGGAGGCGGCGTTAGCCGCCGACCCATCTGTCAACAATCTGGAGAGCGTTGGCATCGAGCTTGGGACGCGCATTGGCTCGGCGTTGTGGAAGGACGTCAAAACCTGGGCGCAGCGTGGTCACCTCGATCCGGATGAGCGTTTGGAGAACATCAACGCTTATGTTCGGCGCGAACATCGTGGTGCGCGCAGCAGTTCTCAGGAAGATCGCCTGGCGAAAAACTTGCAAGCGGCGAACTTCAAGACGCTATGGACGCGCTACGACGCCGTTCAGAAGGCTTATGGGTTGATGTCGCAGAGCCAGTTCGACGGTGCGCAAACCGAGATCGCCAAGGGACTGCAAGGCAGCGTGTCCGGCGACCCATATCCCCGAGAGGTGCAAGCCAAAATCCTTGCCGGCAAGGGTGATCTTCGCGGAGCCTTGGGCGCTTATGGGAAGGTGCGTGACGGCAGCGTGTTCTCAATTTCCGGGTACGCCGATAAGGCGGGTAAGGAGTTGAGCATCGGTCAGGCCAAAACGGCGCTGCGGACGATTGAAACCGGCTCAGGCCATTATGGCCCGGAACTGTTCTATCCGGTGAAGATCGGGGCGTACGGCGCTTTGGGTCAGAAGGATCAGGTGACCGCCACCGCCGAGCTATGCTCGCAGAGTAAGCTGTCGACCATTCGCGAGGAATGTAGCATCACCCTGGCGCAGTTGCCGGCGGAGGTTGGCGGCAAGCAAGGCGCGCCAGCAAGCGCCAGCGACGGTGGGCTGCTGAGCGGCCTCAGTGAGGTGGGCGACGGGTTGCCGGATGTGAATATTCCATCGTTGTTTGACTGACGCGACAGGACGTCGCCAAAGCGGACGGCGACACCTGTTGGAGTGAAAATCATGCCCTGCTTGCGTTTGCCGCACGCGGGGCGTGTTTCTTTTGAAGCTTGGCTACAGCCGTTGAGCAATGCTGGCGTGCTGGTATTATACCCTTGGATCTGGGATTTCTGTATGCCCGTCAACTGCGATCGCTTGGCCGCTGAGGCGGGCGGCGGCGGGGGAGGCGAGGTAGAGGGCCATGGCGGCGATGTCCTCAGCCTTGACGAAGCAACGCATCGAGTAGGCGCCTTCATAGGCTTTGCGCAACGTCTCGGGGGGGACGCCCTTTGACGCTGCTTCGCGTTCGATCACGCCGTCGATACGCGGGCCTTCAACCGAGCCGGGGCAGATGGCGTTGGCGCGGATGTTATAGGGGCCCAGCTCCATGGCCACGGTCTTCATCAGGCCGATAATCGCCCATTTCGCTGAGGCGTAAGGCGCGCGTCTCGGGAAGCCTTTCAAGCCAGCCGTTGATGAGGTGAAGATAATTGCGCCGCTTCGCTGGCGCTTCATCATGGGCGCGCCGTATTTTGCCGCCAGGAAAGCGCCTTCAAGGTTGACGGCGAGACAGCGCTGGAACTCTGTTAGAGCGACATCCTCGATCAATGCGGTTGGGCCAGCGATTCCGGCGTTGGCGCAGAGCGCGTCGAGCCCGCCCCAGTCGGCATTGAGGCGGGCGTACAGATCAGATGTAGCGGCTTCATCCGAGGCGTCTATCTGGTCGCGACGCCAGTCGGCGGGGCAGGCGGCGAGAGCGGCTGCGTCGGTGTCGGTGATCCAGACTTGCGCGCCGGAGGCGGCGAAGGCCTCCGCCATGGCTCGACCGATGCCGGAGGCGCCGGCGGTGATCAAGACGCGTTGGGCCATGATGGTCTCCTCCTGTTATTTTCGTTCGCCTACATGGCGCCCAGCGGCCTCTGGTTTTGGCAGCTCGGCGTGGGCGGTTTTGATCGGCTCCAGCGCTGCGAGGATTGGGGGGTCAGCGGGGCAGGCTTTTTGCGCCTTGGTGTCGACATGCAGCAGCATCTGTTCGGCGCTGGCGAGCAGTCGGTGGTCTCGGCCATGGTGGATGCGATGGAAGACGTGGATGCGCTTTTCATCGGCGCTGAGCAGTTGAGTGGTGGCGTAGATTGGCTCCAGCCCGGCAACTTCGTCGACATGCATGATGTGGGTTTCGACGGTGTAATAGCTGAGGCCGCGCGCGTGGTAGCTGGCGTCGATGCCGAGGCGGCGGAATAGGGCGTCAGAGCAGTCGCCGAACACCTGGAGATAGCGGCTCTCGGTCATGTGGTTGTTGTAGTCGACCCAGTCGGGTTGAACGCTGGTCTCCAGTGCGAGCAACGGCTTTGATAAGTCCTCTTGGGCGGTGGGTGTTTGGGTTTGGGCGGCGTGGGCTCGAGTGTAGAGTTGTTCTTCGTAGGCTTTGAGGGTGGCGCCCGCACCCCAGTCATTCCCGCGAAGGGCTTGGATGATGGCGACGAGATTATCGTCGCGAATATGCTCCAGCTCTCGGATCGAGTAGCGGCCGGATTGGGCGTCGGACTGACTGGCGATGCTGTCGACCAACTCGTCGGTAAGTTCTGGGACGTCCATCAATTTGGTCCATGGCAAGGACAGACAGGGGCCGAACTGAGCGAAGAAGTGCTTCATGCCAGCTTCGCCGCCGGCTACGCGGTAGGTGTCGAACAGGCCCATCTGCGCCCAACGCAGGCCGAAGCCGTAGCGGATGGCGTCGTCGATCTCTTCGGTGGTGGCGACGCCATCCTTGATCAGCCAGAGCGCCTCGCGCCAGACCGCCTCCAGGAAACGGTCGGCGATGAAGGCGTCAATTTCCTGACGGACATTTAGCGGCTTCATACCGAGATCGGCGTAAAGCGTCATGGCGTGTTCGATCGCAGAGGCAGCGGCGTTGGGGCCGCCGATAATCTCCACCAGGGGCAGGAGATAGACCGGGTTGAACGGGTGGGCGACCAGGATGCGACCGGGGTGAGTAGCACCTTGTTGCAGGTCGCTGGGCTTGTAGCCAGATGTGGAGGATGCGATTAGGGCGTCAGGCGTGGCGGCGGCTTCGATTTCTCGGTAGACTTGGTGCTTAAGCTCCAGCCGTTCGGGGACGCTCTCAATGATCAGCTCTGCGCCGTCGACCGCCTCGGCGATGGAGCTGGCGAGGCGCCATTGGCCTTTGGGCGGGCGAGGAGCAAGGGTGAGCTTGGCGAAGGCGCGCTCAGCGTTGGCCATCACCTCGGAGATCTTTCGCTCGGCTTCTGGGTCGGGGTCGAATACGGCGACGTTGACGCCGTTCAGAACCAAGCGGGCGATCCAGCCGCCACCGATGACGCCGCCGCCGACACAGGCGGCTTGTTTTACCAGCATTTACCCCTCCAACCCTTTTTTAGACCTAAGTTTCCTGGGTTTATCGGTGACATATGTGTTTATGCGGCTATCGGCCGGAGATTGACCTTAAGTATACTCAGCAATAAAAAGCCGTTCGCTGCGATCGCGCCTGGTAAGATAGTCCATCTGGGCCAAGAGTATGTTGAGATCGCGTATCGAATGAGTGTGCCGATTATTAGGGCGGCAATCGACATGTAAAACAAACTCTCGAACATTGCCGGAGCAGCATCAGAAATTCCGCTACAGCCTCGGTAGAGGCACTGCTCTTGCCAAGCTTGTTTCACCTTTACTTGCATGTAGTAGGTGATGCCGACAATCAATGTCGCGAAAAGCGTGGTCAGCCATAAAACCCACCTTTTCCGTAGAAATTTGGCGAGTGCTGCTGTCACTGTGAGTAAGTATATTAATGAAGGAAGCACGAAGCTCAGAAACAGCCCGAGTAGAAATACGCCCATAAAGTTATCCTGGTCTATTTACTGATCATTAAATGCGGTCTGCAGCGAATTTCGAGTTTGTTAAGGGCGCCCGCTCCCCCGCGCGGATCATCGCCGGGTCGTAGGCTTGCCGAGCGAACACCTCGTCCACCATCGGTGCAAAGAACTCCAGCGGCAGCGACGGATAGGCTGGGTCGAAGCTGGATTGGTCCCAGCGTTCGCAGAACTCGGCGCAGTCGGCGAAATAGGGGTGGCCGGCGTATTTGTCCCGGCTCTTCGGGTCGCCGCCGGTTTTGTCAGCGTAGTAGAGCTTTTGGAAATCGCCGTGCACCTCGACCGTCCAGGCGCATTGCTCGCGGACGAAGGGGCGTAAGATCGCGGCGGCGTATTCGTCATGGTTGTAGGGGGCGTAGATGTCGCCGATATCATGCAGCAGGGCTGAGACCACCCAGTCGGTGTCCGCGCCGTCACGCCAGGCGCGAGTGGCGCTTTGGACGGAGTGTCCGAGGCGCGTCACCTGATAGCCGGAGAGGCTGGCGTCGAGGTCGCGCATCGCCGTCAGCAGGCGCTCGCCGGTTTTGGCGGCGTAAGCGATTTCGTGTTGTTCGAGGAAGGCGTAGTCTTCGGTGTCGCCATCCTTCATTTGGGTGAATTTGACGGTTTTCATCGGGCGGATCTCCGCTTGAGGCCGGGTGCAGGAAGGATCAAAGCATGATCACGTCGGATTATGTGCGCCTGATGGCGCGGTATAACCACTGGCAGAATGACAGTTTGATTCAAGCTGCCGAAATCTTGTCTGAAGAAGAGCGTTGCGCCGCGCGAGGGGCGTTTTTTGGGTCGATCCAGGGCACCTTCAGTCATGTGCTGTGGGGGGACCGGATGTGGATGAGCCGCTTTGCTGGCATGCCGAAACCGGTGGGGGGCATTCCTGGTTCGGCGGAGTTGTTCTCGGATTGGGAGGCGTTCAAGAAAGAGCGGGCGGCGACCGATATGGCGATAATGGCCTGGGCCGCTGGTGGTGACGCGGAGTGGCTGGCGGGCGATCTGACATGGTTTTCCGGGGCGACGGGACGGGAGATTACCAAGCCTTGCGCTCTGCTGGTCACGCATTTCTTCAACCACCAGACCCATCATCGCGGTCAGATCCATGCGATGCTGACAGCAGTGGGAGCGAAGCCGGAGGATACGGATTTGCCGTTTATGCCAGAGGGGGCTTGAGGGCATTAGCTGTCGTCCTCTACTGGGACGAACCGCATCTGGTGGTAGCTCCAAGTGTATTTTAACTCATTTAGTTGTGCGGTGGCGTGGCGATACCGATACTTCTTTGGAAGGTCATCTATTGAGACGATCGCAGGAATTCGGTGCGTGATCATGAGTTGCTGACTGTGAGCGCTGAGGCGCATGGCGGTAAAGCTGATCAGCTCTGTCGCCGCGAGGGCGGCGACCAGGAAGATAGTCTGGTGGAGCAAGCCTGAGAGGAAGCCGAACCAGGGGCGATTGGTGAAACTTTGGGCGGCGAATATAGCGGCGCCGCCGATTGCCATGCCGGGTAGGGCGATCCAGAAATAGTCATAAGCCATTGGGGCTATTATGAAGAACACCGTTGGAGGCAAGATGATCAACAATCCAACAAGAAAGCCAAAGTCGTCAATCAGCCAGTAGGACGTGACCAACAACCAGAAAAGTTGAATAGAGAGCAGTGAGCCAAGGATCTTGGCGTTTTGCTCTGATCTGTCTTGCTCGGACCGGGGCGCCGCTGTGCTGGTCATGGTCAATGTTGGTGGTGTGCTAGATCATGCCGCCGGGGCGCGTTTTGTGAGCTTCAGCCTTTCCCGCACCTCTGAGGGGCCGATGACTTTGGCGCCGAGGCGCGTCAGGATCTCGACTGCGCGATCCACCAGTTGGGCGTTAGTGGCGAGGAC
>JAHQVS010000229.1 GCA_019634215.1 Paracoccaceae bacterium
CTTTATGATGCTGAAGCAGTACGGCGTTGAACGGCGTCAGGCGTTCCGGTTGGTTGGCGATATGTCCGACCCCAAATGCTTGGGCCGCCGCCTTGCCGAGCCGGTCGCCGCAGGCGCAGTGTCACGGCTGCTCAACGGAGCAGCTCAGACAGGCGCGCCGATCATGTGTTTTGTTGGCAACCCCGGCTGCATTCAGATCCACACCGGCCCAGTGGCCAGCATCAAGACCATGGGGCCATGGCTCAACGTGCTGGACCCAGGTTTCAATCTTCATCTGCGCGAGGACCATATCGCCGAGTCCTGGGTGGTGCGCAAACCCACCCAGTATGGGATGGTCACCTCACTTGAACTTTACGACGCCAACGGCGTGCAGGTTTGTCAGTTCTTCGGTGAACGCAAGGCGGGCGCTTCCGAGCGCGGCGACTGGCGCGCGCTGCTTGCCGATTTCGTATTCTCAGATGATCAGAGAGAGGGGATGTAATGGGGTTGCGCTGCTGTCTCACATTCTGCGCCGTCCTATCGGTTGCGCTGCTAAATGCCCTGCCAGCCTCGGCGGCGCCTCTTGATCCGGCTCGTCTTGTGGTGATTGGCGGCGACCTTACCGAGATTGTCTATGCGCTCGGAGCTGGGCGCCAAGTCGTCGGAGTCGACACCACCAGTAATTTCCCACCTGAGGCGGCAGCGCTGGAGACGGTCGGCTATATGCGGCGGCTTTCGGCAGAAGGGGTGTTGTCGTTGGAGCCGGATCTGGTTTTGGCCGCCGCCGACGCTGGGCCAGATGCCGCCTTGGCGCAGTTGCGAGCGGCAGGCGTCGCCATCGCCATCGGACCAGACAATCCCTCCCCGGAGGGTGTCTTGGAAAAAATCGCCTTTGTCGGCGACGCCTTGGGACGAGAGGCTATGGCCGACGCCTTGGCGCAGCGTATTCAAGCTGACATGGGATTGGTGCGTGCCGCTGTCTCCCAGTTGGATCAACCGGTGCGGGCGATGTTTATCTTGTCGGTGCGTGGCGGTGCGCTGATGGCGGCGGGTGGGGGCACCAGCGCCGACGCCATGATTACATTGTCGGGGGGCGCAAATGCTGTCTCCGGCTTTGAGGGCTACAAACCGCTGTCGGCTGAAATTGCGATCGCCGCGGCGCCTGAGGTGATTATTGCGCCCGCCCATGCCGCCAAGGCCTTAGGCGGTTTGGAGGCGATCAAAGCGCGCCCTGAACTGGTGGCGACCCCGGCGGTTGAGACGGACCGTGTATTGATCATGGACGGGATGTTGCTGCTGGGCTTCGGTCCACGGACCCCACAGGCGGTTGCGGAGTTGGCGTCGCTGCTGCATGTCGACTTCAAACTGCCCGAGTTGACGGGGCGTTTGGAGGCGAACTGATGGACGGCGCCATTGCGGCGCCCCGGGCGCGGGTGCGATCCGGCTCGTGGATCGCGCTTGCTGTGGTCGCAACGGCGGCGTTGGCGCTACTGGGCGTCTTGCTGGGACCGGTGACGTTATCACTGGAGCAGATGGTGACCGCATTGGGGGAAGCTCTGTCCGGCGCGCCGCCAAGCGATCGTGGGGCTTCGGCGATCTTGTTGCAAATCCGGCTGCCGAGAGTGCTGCTGGGGGCGGTCGTTGGCGCCGGCCTGGCGTTGTCAGGTTGCGCCTTGCAGGGGGTGTTCCGCAATCCCTTGGCCGACCCGGGGCTTGTCGGTGTGACGGCGGGCGCGGCGGTTGGTGCGGTGACCGTGATCGTCTTGGGCGAACATCTTCTGAGCGGATTGGATGAAGGGGCGGTCTTCGTTCTTTTGAGGCCTTATCTGTTGCCGATTGCAGCCTTTCTTGGCGCAGGATTGGTGACGTTGCTGATCTTTCAACTCGCCCGCGACGGGCAAGGGCGGGGCCTCTCGGTGGCGACTCTCTTACTGGCGGGGGTCGCGGTCAACGCCATCGCGGCGGCGGTGATCGGCGGGCTGACCTATGTCAGCGATGATCAGCAGCTTCGCGACCTCACCTTTTGGAGTATGGGCAACCTTGGCGGCGCGGACTGGACCGCGACGCTGTTGGCATGTGCGGCGATCTTGCTGGCGCTGATGGGCGTTTTGCGCCTGACGCGGGCGTTGGATCTGTTCCAAATCGGCGAACGCGCCGCTTTCCATAGTGGTGTTGATGTTGAGCGCGTGAAATGGCGCGTGGGGGCGCTTTCGGCGCTGGCGGTTGGCGCCGGGACGGCGGTAGCCGGGCCGATTGGGTTTATCGGTCTGGTTGGACCGCACTTGGCGCGTCTGCTGGCTGGGCCAAGCCACCGGGTGATTGTGCCTCTGTCCGCGTTGATGGGGGCTTCCTTGGCGCTGTCATCAGATCTATTCGTGCGCCTGATCATCCCTCCAGCTGAGCCGCCGATCGGATTGGCGACCAGCTTGATCGGGGGACCGTTCTTCCTCTGGCTGCTGATGCGGCGTGCGCGGGGAGGTGGGGTTGCTTGAGGCGCTCGGCGTCGGTTTATCACGCCGGGGCAGACGCATATTGCATGACGTCTCCCTCATTGCGCGAGGGGGGGAATTGCTCGCGCTTTGCGGCCCAAATGGCGCGGGAAAATCCTCGCTGCTGGGGGTGCTGTCTGGCGATATCACGCCGAGCGTGGGGGCGGCGTTCTTGGCGGGCGCGCTTATGGAGGGGCTGTCGCCGGGAGAGTTGGCGCGGCGCCGTGCGGTGTTGGAGCAGTCCCCCAGTCTTTCTGTCGAGTTTACAGTAGTGGAACTGGTGGCGCTTGGCGCGGAAGTCGCGCCTTATGAGCTGGTGGCGGATCTTTCCAAGATCACGGCGCAGGCCATGAGCTTGGCCGGGGTGACGCAGATGGCCGCGTCCTCAGTCCTGGCCCTCTCCGGTGGTGAACGGGCGCGGGCGCATCTGGCGCGTGTGTTAGCCCAGCATCTTGCCGGCCGGATGAGCGTGGGGGCTGGGGCGTTGCTGCTGGACGAGCCGACCGCCAGCCTCGATCTGGCGCATCAGGCCGAGACCCTGTCGATCGCCCGCGCCTGCGCGCGAGACGGCGCCGCCGTGGTGGTTGTTCTGCATGACCTCAACCTCGCCGCCGCGTTCGCGGACCGGATCGCGTTGTTGTGCGCAGGCGAATTGGTGACGGCGGGCGCCCCTGGTGAGGTGCTGACGCCGGATCTGCTGCGCCGTGTCTACGGGGTCGAAATTGAGGTGGAGAGCGGCGGCGGAGCGGAGGGGCGGCCTCTCCTCCGTCCGAATTTCCTCGCCGCCGCCACGCGGCTTGAGGCGCGTTGGCCCCGGTGAGGAAGTTAGCCCTCCAGCACCGCTTCGAATCCCTCAAACTCCGGTGGGCCGAGATACAGCGGCTTGTTCTGCCCGGCGTCCTTATGCGCCGCGCGGAAATGCTCTGACTTGGTCCAATCCTCAAACGCTGCGCGGGTCCCCCAGATAGTGTGGGAGGCGTAGAGCGTATGTTCGTCGTTTGAGGCGCCTTTCAGCAGATGAAAGGTCTTAAAGCCAGGCACTTGGGCGAGGCGGGAATCCCGGTTGCGCCAGACCTCCTCGAATGCTTCCTCCTGACCTCGGACGACTTTAAAACGATTCATGGCGACGAACATGCTGCAAGCTCCCTTTGAGCACTGTGGCGGATTAGTTGAGTGAACTGCTGGCCCGGGGGGGCATGGCCCCGTCGATGGTATCGCTCGTCTTGGGGGCGTCAATCTCCCGCGCCACCAGCACCAAAGCCGCCACCAGCCGCTCGACCGGCGCGCCCTCGCTAAGCATCATTGCTTTACGTCGGGCTTGGGGCAAATCCCCCGCGCGGCAGGCCGACAGAGCGTGCATCAGCTGCCGCTCGGGCTCACTCAAGCGCAGGCGGCATGTCTGGCAGCGCGGATTTGAGAAGGTGAAAAGGCTTCGGCGACTCCGGCTTATCGTCTCAACCAACTCCATCAACACATAGGCGGCACGGACGCCTTGGTCGCGGCCAAAACAGGCGGTGGCGTAGGTGAAGGCGATCCGCCAGCCCTGGCTTTGCGGTTCTGAATAGCTGACGAAGAAGAACCTGAGAATATCGAGCGCCGCTAGTTCCGCGTCGTCGAGGTGGGTGGGGTCATCCAACGTGGTCTCGCGGCCGCATTGATGACGGTGGGCGGTGGATCGTGTCGGAGTCATGACCGCACCCCTCCCGCCCGGCGGTGATCAGCTAGGATGGTGACGGGTCCGGCGGGCGTTCTGGGGGCTCGCTGCGCCAAGAACATCGCAGCGCCGTCGATGATATTTGACCGCTGATCCACTTTCGGCGGCGCTTCAAAGAACGCCAACAGTTCCGGCTTCAAGCCGTCGCCAAATCGGGAGGCGATGCGGTGCAGGGTTGCTAACCCGAGGATATCCAGTTCCATGAAACGTTCCAGTAGATTGAGCCGGCGGTGGCTGGCGTGACAGCCTGTGGACGCCTGGCTCTCCGCGCGGACGGATCACTGGGTGCGTTAAATCTGACTGATTTAGTCGGAAATATCAAGGCGGGTTTTGGGCCTGCTGGAAGGTCTCCACGTGAGCCATAATTCGAGCGTCAGGCCGCGAACAGCTGGTGAATTGTGGGGTTGGGAATAGGGTTAGGGTAAGATTTGGTAGAGATCCCGCAAACATTCAGCGTTTGCCGCTCCTGAAGTTTCTCATTGTGAACCAAAGATCTTGGGTCGCAGATCTGACGCTGACAGTTGGCTGATTGCTCTTGCCGAGACAGGGTGTGAAGACTCGACCGCCTGCGGCAAGGGGCCAATGAAAATCTAACACACCTACCTAACAGCGTTGCAATATGGCGAGCACTTGGCGAGATCTGATCAGGGTGGTTACATTAGCGTGGCGGTCATGTCCGGGCTTTGTTGAAACTGGCTGGCAACAGGGTCATGAGGAAATAATCCGGGTTTAATATCGCCACGTTGTATTCTTGAGAGGGGCGCAGGGATGAGCAACCACAGCACAAGACGGAAATTCTTGGCGCAGTCCGCAGTCGCCGCCGGAGCGTTCGCAACGCCCACGCTGCTGTCCACCAAGGCGCAAGCGCGATATCGTAACGAGCCAACCGGGCCGACCGTGAAGTTCGGGTTCACTGTGCCGCTGACCGGACCCTACTCGGAAGAAGGGGCGGATGCGCTACGGGGGTTCCGTTTGGCGGTCGAGCACCTCAATGGGCGCGGCGATGGCGGGATGCTGATCACCATGCGGCCATTGGCGTGGCGCAACCCCGGCGTGCTCGGGCGCAAGGTGGAGTATGTGGTGGCCGACACCCGCACCAACCCCGCGGCCGCCGTCGAGGGAGCGCGGCGTCTGATCGACTCCGAGAATGTGGTGATGTTCTCCGGCTCCTCCTCCTCGGGCGTGGCGATCGCCTTACAGGACGTGGCCCAGGAAC
>JAHQVS010000230.1 GCA_019634215.1 Paracoccaceae bacterium
CCAGGATACGCTTCACGGCCTGGCGGACGGCGCAGCAACAGCGACATCTGACGATAGGACACCGCCTGCTTCGACAGATCGTCATAGATGGTCAGGGCGTGCATGCCGTTGTCGCGGAAATATTCCGCAATGGCGCAACCTGAGTACGGGGCGAGATATTGCAGCGGCGCCGGCTCGGAGGCGGTGGCGGCGATCACGATGGAGTATTCCATCGCGCCAGTCTCTTCGAGCTTCTTCACCAACTGCGCCACGGTTGAGCGCTTCTGACCCACGGCGACATAGACGCAATACAGCCGCTTATGCTCGTCGCCGCCAGCAGCGTCGTTGTAGCTTTTCTGGTTCAGGATGGCGTCAAGGGCGACGGCGGTTTTGCCGGGCTGCCGGGCGCCAATGATCAGCTCGCGCTGGCCCCGGCCGATTGGGATCAGTGCGTCGATGGCCTTTAGACCGGTCGCCATCGGCTCATGCACGGATTTGCGCGGAATGATGCCTGGCGCCTTCAGATCGGCGCGGCGGCGCTCGGTGGCGTCGATCGGCCCTTTGCCGTCGATCGGGTTGCCCAGAGCGTCGACCACACGACCCAACAGGCCCTTGCCAACCGGAACGTCCACGATCGACTGCGTTCGTTTGACGGTGTCGCCTTCTTTAATGGCGCGGTCGTCGCCGAAAATAACGATGCCGACATTGTCGATCTCTAGGTTCAGCGCCATCCCCATGACATTGCCAGGGAACTCGACCATTTCACCGGCCTGCACGCCATCAAGGCCGTAAACACGTGCGATGCCGTCGCCCACCGACAGCACTCGCCCGATTTCAGAGACCTCGGCCTCCTGGCCGAAATTCTGGATCTGCTCCTTGAGGATCGCGGAAATTTCCGCGGCTTGGATGCTCATCAGCCGGCCTCTTTCATCGCATGTTGAAGCGCCGACAGCTTCGAGCGCACGGAGGCGTCGATCATTTTGCTGCCGATTTTAACGATCAATCCGCCGATCAACTCAGGATCGACGTCAGTTTTAATGTGAATTTTGCGTCCAACAGCATGCTCAAGCTTGGTTGAGAGCGTTTGGGTCTGCATTTCGGATAGCGCCGTCGCTGAAACCACTTCCACTGTGGCCTCGCCGCGCTTATCGGCGGCGAGAAGCTCAAATCCTTCCAAGGCGCTCGGCAGCGCCTTTAGGCGTCGTTTGGCGGCCATCAGCCCTAGGAATTTCGTGGCGACATCGCCCAGCCCGGCCCGTGCGGCTAATGAGGCGACCACGCCTCCCATTTCAGCTCGTGAGATCGACGGGTTCGAGATCGCGCTCAACAGCTCTGGGCTGGCCTCCAACGCCTCTCGGACCAATGTGACATCAGACGCAATCGCGTCAAAGTTTCCGCCTTCTTCGGCGAGCTCGAAAAGAGCGGACGCATATCGGCCCGAGACGCCTGAAACCAAGCCTGAGCTTTGCGACACCGCCATCTCCCGCTTTCGAAACGCCCACGACGAACGCGCGGGCATGCTGTGAGGCTGGGCGTACTAAAAAACGCAGATCGCTTTTTAATTGAGTTGCCTGAAGGCCGCCCCCCTCGGGTCGAGCGGGTCGGTAGCACAGTGTTTTTGGCGTTGCAATATACTCAGCGGTGACGAAGGCGGCGATTCAAGGACAGTGATTCGTTTCAACCTAGGTGAGACGGCGGTTTAAGGCGCTAAAATCAGCTGGCGCTCGACTGCTTGCGCCCTCAGCTAACTAAACTCTTGCCAGGCTTAGGGTTGGGTCAGTTTGGCTAATCGCCGGAGTGTCTGACGGCGCTTCTGAGCCATGGTGGAGTTTTGTATCCGCTATTCGAGTTTGACCCGCAGCTTGGTGCTCGCGAGAACTACCATCTCAGGACCTGCATGGGCGCCTCCAACCATTGTTCTGGTCGGGGCGGTATGGACAAAAGGGCCCTCGGCGCGGCCCGAGCGGCTTTTGCATCTGATCCCTTTTGCATCCCTGTTGCTGACTATCTGGGCCGTGTTCGGCAAACGGGCATGTCCAGCACGAGCGGATGGCTATCGGTATGTCCATGCCATCTATGAGTTTAATTTACATAAGGAATTTTACAAAAAACTCATCGGATCGACGTCGAACACCACACGCACTCCCTGCCGCGCCTTGACGGCGTCGCCCCATGCCCTCGCCGCCTGTTGAATTGGCGCGCCCCGTGCGGCGCGAACCAACATTCGCACCCGGGCTTTGCCACGAATGCGACCGATCGGCGCCGGCGCAGGGCCGAGCACCTGGGCGCCGATCGCCCGCATCGGGTCGGCGGCGCGGGCGAAAGCTTGCGCCACCGCCCACACCTTGGCGTCGTCGGGACCGCTAAAGATCACCGCCAGATAGCGTCCGAACGGGGGCACCCCCTCGCGTTCGCGCGCCTCTGCTTCATGGGTGAGAAAGCCGATTTCATCACCGTCAATCAGCTTGCGCATCACGGGTTGATCCGGCCCAACCGTTTGCAACAGCGCTCGCCCAGGCTTGTCCGCCCGCCCCGCCCGCCCCGCCACTTGCCGCAACAGTTGAAAGGTGCGTTCCGCAGCGCGGAAGTCACCGCCTTGGAGGCCAAGATCGGCGTCGACCACCCCGACCAGTGTCAGTTTTGGGAAATTATGCCCTTTGGCGACGATCTGCGTGCCGATGATGAGATCAGCGTCGCCTTGCGCGATGGTGGTGATTTGCTCCCGCAATACGGCGGCTGACGTCGCCATGTCGCTGGAGAGCATCGCCAGACGCGCCTCCGGGAACAGCGTTTGCGCCTCCTCCGCCAAGCGTTCCACACCGGGGCCGCAGGCCGCCAGCTCATCCGCCCCACATTGCTTGCAGGCGGGGGCCTCGCTCTCCTCATGGCCGCATACATGGCACACCAGCTTGCCAGTGAAGCGGTGGCTGACCAGCCATGTGTCGCAATGGGGGCATCCTGACCGCGCGCCGCATTTTCGGCACAACGTCAAAGGCGCATAGCCCCGGCGGTTAAGGAACAACAGCGCTTGCTCGCCCCTGGCGATGGTCTCCGCTACGGCGCGCTGAAGACTTGGCGCGATCCAACAATTGCGCTCCGGTTTGTCCTGACGAATGTCAATGGCGGCGATTTCCGGCTCGACAGCGGCCCCGAACCGTTCGGGCAGCGATACTTTTTGATACTTTCCGCGCTCGGCGTTGGCCCAACTCTCAAGCGAGGGCGTCGCCGAGGCGAGCACCACAGCCGCCTTGCAGAGCGAGGCGCGCAACACCGCCATGTCGCGGGCGTTGTAGATTGCGCCTTCCTCCTGCTTGTAACCGCCGTCATGCTCCTCATCGACAACGATAAGCCCAAGATCGCGGAACGGCAGAAACAGCGCTGAACGCGCGCCAACCACCACCTGCGCCGCGCCGGCGGCGACAGCGCGCCAGCAGCGCCGCCGCTCCACTCCGCTTGCGGCTGAGTGCCATTCCGCCGGGCGTGCGCCGAAACGGGCGTGCAACCGGGTGAGAAACTGATCCGTCAGAGCAATTTCCGGCAAAAGCACCAATGCCTGACGGCTCCGGCGAATGCACTCCGCCACCGCCTCCAGGTAGGCCTCGGTCTTACCCGAGCCGGTGACGCCATGTAGCAGCGTGGGTTTGAAGGCTCGCGCCGCCACCGCCGCCGCCAAATCAGCCGCCGCCGCCACTTGCGCCTCTGAAAGCGCCGAGCGCGCCCGGTCCGGGTCAAGACGAGGATAGGGTGCGTCGCGCGGCGCCTCGGCCTCGCGCAGCGCCCCAGCTTCTATCAGCGCCGCCACCACTGAGCTGCCGACCTCCGCCGCTTTTGCTAGATCGGAGGGCGCCACGGTGAAGTCAGACAGATCAGCGTGAGACGCCGCCGCCAAATGTTGGAACGTCTCCAGCGCCTTGGCGCGGGAGCGTGTCGCGCTGGCCAATTCCAGGGAGCCCGCCTTCAGCACCCGGCGGGTCGGAGCCGGTTCGGCGAGCTGAGGCGCTCTGGTCGCCAGCCGCGCCATTTCACCGAGTGGGGTCATGGTGTAGTCGGCGGCGCGCGCAAGAAAGGTTCGTGTTTCTTCAGTCAGGCGCGGTAGGTCCAGCCGGGTCGCCACCCGTTTCAGCTTTTGGCGCGGCACCTCGCTGGTTCCAGGACCCCACACCACGCCGATGACGTCCCGCCCGCCAAGCGGGACCACGACCAAATCGCCCGCCGCCAGATCGCCGGCCCCGCCCACGAGATAATCATATGGTCCTGGAGTTGGCGCCGCCGGAACCACCGACACCACTTCGTCTCCGTCGGCGGCGCCGAGCGGCGCGCCAAATAAATCGGCGTTATCAGTCACGCCAGCCGCCTTACGCGCGGTGGCGCTGACGCCTGGGTTGCGATATCGTGCAAGCGTCGACCCAGATCGTTGTCGACGGGAGAAATGCAGCAGAGACGCGAGCCGGCCGCTGCAAACGCCCCTTGGCGTGTGGCGCGGCGCGATCGCCTCGGACGGAGCGATATGAAGTTCTTCATCGACACTGCGGACACCGCAGAGATCCAAGACTTGGCGCCGACAGGCATGGTCGACGGCGTCACCACTAACCCGTCTTTGATCGCGAAATCGGGACGGGACTTTCTCCAAGTTATCGCCGAGATCTGCGAAATCGTGCCGGGACCCGTCAGTGCGGAGGTCGCCGCGACGGATGCCGAGGGCATGCTGCGCGAAGGCAAACGCTTGTGTGAGATCGCTCCGAACGTTGCGGTGAAAGTGCCGTTGACCTGGGATGGCCTGAAGGCGTGCCGCGCGTTGGCGGACGAAGGGCGGATGGTGAACGTCACGCTCTGTTTCACCGCTAACCAGGCGCTGTTGGCGGCGAAGGCCGGGGCGGCGTTTATTTCACCGTTTGTTGGGCGGCTCGACGACATCGGCCTCGATGGGTTGGAGCTGATTTCGGACATTCGCGAAATCTACGACAATTACGAGTTCGACACCGAGATTTTAGCGGCCTCGGTGCGCCATGTCGGCCATGTGATGGAGTGCGCCAAGATCGGCGCCGACGTCGCCACCATCCCGCCGTCGACCCTGAAGAAATTGGCTGATCATCCGCTGACCGACAAGGGCCTAGAGGCGTTTCTGAAGGATTGGGCGGCGACCGGTCAAACCATTTTGAAGAGCGGCGCATGAGCGGATCGGCGCCGATTGGCCCTGTCGCCGACGGCGCCTCGTCGCCCGCTGATGCGCTCAAGCGGTTGCCGGAATCCGCTCGTGCGGCGATTTTGGCTGATCCGGATGTGGTGCTGACCGACCCGGAGCTGATGAAGGCGCTGATCACGCCAGTTGAGACGGCGGATCGCAATGTGGTGGATTTGCGCGGCGCGCTGATTCAGCGCCTGGAGCAACGCCTCACACAGCTCAACGCTTCTCATCGTGACGTGGTGGAGGCTGCAGTTGATAATCTCGCCGGAATGACACAGGTTCATAGCGCCGCGCTGGCGGTGCTGGATGCGGCGAGTTTTGAAGACTTTCTTGGCGTGGTGTCACGCGATTTCGTCTCGATCCTGGAGGTCGACGCCGTCCGGCTATGCTTGGCGGTGGAAGCGCCAGACGGTGCGGCGTTGGGCGATGGGGTGGCTGTGGTGTCGCGCGCCGAGTTGGACCTGTTGGCCCCCCCTCCCAGCGCGCCACAGCCTAGCGCAGCGCCAGGGGGAACAGTTGTGCTGCGGCGGCGTTGTGGGTTGGATGGGCGCTTGTTCGGCGTCCAGGCGGAGGAGTTCGGGTCTGTCGCCCTGGTGCGCTTGGAGTTCGGTCCCGCGATTTTACCGGGCGCGCTCGCTTTTGGAGCCGCCGACCCGGAGCGATTTCACCCTGAGCAGGGCGATGTGCTGTTACATTTTCTCGGCGGCGTGGTCGAGCGCGCAATGCGGGACTGGATGGCGCTGCGCGGGTGAGCGCCGAAGAACCACCTTCCCTGCTGCGGCTTGCCGCCGCCACGCACCCCGCCGCCGAGGTGTTGGAGGCCTGGTTGCGCGGCTTGCGCGACGTGCGCAACTTATCGCCTGAGACCCTGGACGCGTACTGTGCCGATGTGGGCGATTATCTGGGCTTTTTGATCTCTCATATCGGCGAAAGCTTGTTCGCGATACAGGAGCCTGGAGCAGGCTCTCGGGAGGCTCTGCCCCGTTTCAATCCGGTGGCCATGGCTCTCGTCCGCGCCGCCGACATTCGGGCTTGGATGGCGGCGCTGCGTAAGCGTGGGTTACAACCGACGAGCGTGAAGCGCGCCCTGGCGGCGGTGCGCAACTTCCATCGTTGGCTGGAGATCGTCTATGGCGTCGACCCCACTCCGGCGCTCTCCATTCGTGGGCCGAACCGGCGCGCCCGTCTGCCACGCCCGCTCGCGCCTGAGGCGGCGGCGGCGGTGTTGGCGACAGCGCGGACAAGCCCTGCGGGGGCCGAACCGCCCGCCTGGGTGGGCCTGCGCGACGCCGCCGCCCTAACCCTTATGTACGGATGCGGCATGCGGATTTCCGAGGCTTTGTCTTTGAAATGCGCCGACACGCCTCTGGGGGAGCGGCTAAGGGTGGTTGGCAAGGGCGGCAAACCACGTGATTTGCCGGTGTTGCCGGTGGCCCGGACCGCTGTAGACGCGTATCTGGAAGCGTTGCCGTGGCCTGTTGCGCCGGAGCATGTGCTGTTCAGAGGCGTGAAGGGCGGGCCGCTTCGGCCGGAACAGTTGCGCCGCACAATGCGGGACGCTCGAGCACGTCTTGGCCTGCCGGACAGCGCCACCCCACATGCGCTGCGCCACTCCTTCGCGACCCATTTGCTGGCGGCGGGGGGGGACCTGCGCGCCATTCAGGAGTTGCTTGGCCACGCATCGCTGAGCACCACACAAATCTATTCCGGGGTCGATCAGGCTCGATTGCTAGAGAGTTATCGCCAGACGCATCCACGTGCAGGCGGGGCCAGTGAGCCAGAAAAGAACTGAAATACTCTTTGTTAAATCCTTCTAAAAACCATGAAGTTCTGATGGCAGATCGTCTGTGTTTTGAGATTTAAAACCGGAATCTGTGACTCTTTCAAATCTATTTACTAAATTTTAACCATAGCTGTGCCTATTGAACATAGTAGTTTCTGTTGTTTGCCGGTTTCGCCAATGATTATCGCGAAAAGCGCTCAAGCGCTCACGCTAGCCTCTCTTAAACGCACGTCGTTTGATCGAGGTAATCGGTAGAACAACAACAGTTAGAGCATTCAAGGCGCATGAAGCCCGCCGAAAATGCTCTGACGCGTTGAGATGATCAAACATTCGCACGACGTGAAGGAGGCCGCCGTGTTTTCGGTGAAGAAGAAATTGCATGTCGCCCCGAATGGCGACGTTTGGGAAGTGCGCCGAGAAGGCCGTTCGCGGCCGCGCACCACGCATGCGACCTATGAGGCCGCGCGCTTTGCTGGTCTGACCCTGGCGCGATTTGAGCGGGGCGTGGTGACGATTCATCGCGCCAACGGCCAATTCGCCGAGTTTGTCAGCTTTCGCGATCTACAGCCGAAAGTGATCAGCTTTCAGCAAGTCGGCAATCAATTCTGGTGGGAAAACAGAAGATTGGTGGAAGAAGTTAACGCCATCAGCGCAGCCTTCGCTCAAAGGCGTGAAGAGCGCCGCCTGGCTGGCTAGAGCATTTTCAGCAAAAGAGTACGCGGTTTCTCGGTTCGAAAACGCGACAAAACATGGAATTAGAGTGTTTGGAGTGAACAGGAGTTCATGGAAAAGGCTCTAGGCCGCCCACTAAATCGCCGAGGCGCGGCTTCGAACAGCCGCGCCCCGCGTCTATTGGGCCCGCCTCAGGCGTGGATCGCCTTGCCGAAGCTGGCCGCCATCGCCGCCTCCCGCATCGCCTCGGAGAAGGTTGGGTGGGCGTGACAGGTGCGGGCGACGTCTTCGGCTGACGCGCCGAACTCCATCGCGACGCAGTATTCGTGGATCAGATCGCCAGCGTAGGGGCCGATCACATGAACGCCGAGCACGCGGTCGGTGTCCTTATCGGCGAGCACTTTCACAAAGCCGTCTGAGGCGAAATGCGCCTTGGCGCGGCCATTGCCCATGAATGGGAACTTGCCGACCTTATAGGCCTGCCCGCGCGCCTTCAGCTGCTCTTCGGTCTCACCCACGGTCGCCACTTCCGGCGAGGTGTAGATCACGGAAGGGATGACGCCGTAGTTCACATGGCCGCGCTGTCCGGCGATGGATTCCGCCACCGCGACGCCCTCTTCTTCGGCCTTATGCGCGAGCATCGGCCCATCGATCACGTCGCCGACAGCCCAAATGCCCGGTACGTTGGTGCGCCAATGGCCATCGGTTTTCACTTGGCCGCGCTCGGTGGTCTCGACGCCAGCTTCCGCCAAGCCAAGTCCGTTCGTATAGGGCCGCCGTCCGGTCGCCACCAAAACGACGTCGGCGTTGATCTCATGCTCACTCTCGTCCTTGAGCAGCTTGTAGCCGACCTTGACCTTGTTGCCCTTTTTTACCGACTGAACGGCGGCGCCGAGGGTGAATTTCAGGCCCTGCTTGGTGAGAATTTTCTGGAACTGCTTGGAAACCTCGGCGTCCATGCCTGGGGTGATATGGTCGAGATACTCCAGCACCGTCACCTTAGCGCCGAGCCGCTTCCACACTGAGCCCAGCTCCAGCCCGATTACACCAGCGCCAATCACCACCAGATGGCCGGGCACGGTTGGGATCTCCAACGCGCCGGTGCTGTCGACCACTTGCTTCTGATCAATCTCTGCGAACGGCAAAGCCGAGGGTTCGGAGCCAGTGGCGATAACGATATTTTTCGCCTCTAGGGTTTGGCCGCCGCCATTGTCGTCGCTGGAGACCTCCACTTTGCCTGCGCCAGCGATGCGGCCCCAGCCTTTGATGTAGTCGACCTTGTTTTTCTTAAACAAAAACTCGATGCCGGAGGTGTTGCTATCAACAACGCTCTGCTTGTAGGCCTGCATCTTGCCCATGTTCACCGAGACATCTTTGGCCTCGATGCCCATTTCGGCGAAATTGCCTTCGGCTTCATGCACCATCTCTGACGAGTGAAGCATCGCCTTGGAGGGGATGCAGCCGACATTGAGGCAGGTGCCGCCCAGCTTGCCGCGCCCCTCGACGCAGGCGGTTTTCAACCCCAACTGCGCCGCCCGGATCGCGCAGACATAGCCCCCAGGGCCGCCGCCGATCACCACCACATCATAAGCCGTCATTCTGATCATCCTTTCTCAGTCACGGTATCGCCCGCCGCGCAGCGGTGAGCGTTCCGTCGTCAATCTTTGTCCAGACCGCGCAGTGCGCCGGTCGCCAACAGGCGAAATGCGAGACCGCATACAACGGCGCCGGCCAAAATCGTGAACAGCGCAACGAGGAAGCCGAGCGTCTCTAGGCTTTCCCCTGACGATATTCCCTCGGCCGCGCTTCTGTATTCTGTCGCTTGCCATGCGCAAGCCATGCATAAGATAGCGATCAGCGGCGCGGCTGCGGCATGCCGCAGCCGCAGGGCCGCCTCAGCAAATCCGCATAGCGCGGCCACCGCCAGTTGCGGTGCGATCGTTGGGTCGATTCTGGCGAGCGCCTCTAAGCGAAGCCCGGAGAAATACAACGCCGCTAAAATAGCGGACGCCGCGATCCAGCCGGTGGCGGGGGTCAAAGCCGGCGGGCCCAGCTCCAGAAAATAGTGTTCGACCCGCTCCAATCCGCTTCTCCGCTGCTGTTAAGGCTCGCCGAGCGCAACCACGACCATCGACAAGGTGGCGATGAAGCCGGTGGCCCATACCAGAGAGCGCACATAGGGCGTTCCCGCCGCGTACAGCGGCACATAGACAATCCGCGCCGTAAGATACACCCAAGCCGCCGTTTCAGTTCGGTTGCTGGAGGCGTCACCTAAGGTCACCACCACGACAGCCGCCATAAACAGCACCAACCCTTCAATATGGTTGAGAAAGGCGCGCTGCAGCCGGGCTGGGACGCCCTCAAGCTTGACGCCGCCGTCCCTCGGCCCGGCGAGATAGCGCGATCCGATGGTCAGGTTGGCGGGAATGGCGAAGAGGAAAAGCTGTGCGACCGCCAAGAGGACGGCATAAGCGAGGACTTCGACTTCGACCGGCATGGCGGTAGATCCTCGGTAACTAACGGCTGTCCCGGTTGTTTGGACAGGCTGCGGTTTAATCCGCCGTGGCCTGTCCGTTTCAGAGCCGCTGTCAGGAAGCCGGGAGCGAATGCCCCCAGGTTGCTCACAGATCCATCAACAGCCGGCGCGGGTCTTCGATGGCGTCTTTGACGCGCACCAAGAAGGTGACCGCCTCTTTGCCGTCAATGACTCGGTGGTCATAGGACAGCGCCAGATACATCATCGGGCGGATCTCGACCTTGCCGTTGATCGCCACTGGGCGCTCCTGGATCTTATGCATGCCCAGGATGCCGGATTGCGGCGGGTTCAGGATCGGTGAAGACATAAGCGAGCCGTAGACGCCGCCGTTGGAGATGGTGAATGTCCCGCCTTGCAGCTCAGACATCGACAGCTTGCCGTCGCGCGCGCGGACGCCAAGGTCGCCGATTTTCTTCTCGATGTCGGCGAAGCCCATATAGTCGGCGTCGCGGATCACTGGCACCACAAGGCCGTTCGGCGTGCCGACGGCGACGCCGAGGTGGTAATAATTTTTATAGACCAGCTCGTCGCCGTCGATTTCGGCGTTGACGGCGGGGATCTCTTTCAGCGCGCTGACACACGCCTTCACGAAAAAACCCATGAAGCCGAGCTTAACGCCATGGCGCTTCAGGAAATCATCCTTGTATTCCGAACGCAGGCCCATGACCGCCGACATATCCACCTCGTTATAGGTGGTGAGCATCGCGGCGGTGTTTTGCGCGTCCTTCAGACGGCGGGCGATGGTTTGGCGCAGGCGGGTCATCCGCACCCGCTTTTCGCGCACCGAGTCCTCTTGGACCGCTTGCGCGCGCGGAGCAGGCTTGGCTTCAGCCGCTGGAGCCGCGCCGTTGGACAGTGCGGCCAGCACGTCGCCCTTCATGACCCGCCCGTCGCGACCGGTGCCGGTGACTTGAGCGGCTGATAGGCCGTGCTCGGCCATCATCTTATTAGCGGAGGGCGCGTTCTCCACATCCGTGCGCGCGGCGGGCGCTGGAGCGGCTGCGACGGGTGCTGCTGCCGCAGGGGCTGGCGCGCCATTGCTCGCTGCGGGTTGGGCTGGTGCGGCGGCCGCTGCAGCGCCGGCTTCAACATTGGCCAACAGCGCGTTGACCTCGACCGTGTCGCCCTCTTGCGCGACAATCTCTTTTAAGACACCCGCGACCGGGGACGGCACTTCCACCGTCACCTTGTCAGTCTCCAGCTCACACAGCATCTCATCAATGGCGACGGAGTCGCCCGGTTTCTTGAACCAAGTAGCGATTGTCGCCTCGGTAACCGATTCTCCCAGGGTCGGAACCCGGATCTCAGTGCTCATGGATCTTCATCTCCTTCGAGGCGCGCGCCTGCTGCCTCATGGCGCGGCGCACGCGTGGTTTTGCATTCTGTCAAACGGTTAAGGCGTCATTCACCAGGGCGGTTTGCTCTTCCTTATGCTGTGACGCAAGACCGGTGGCGGGCGACGCCGACGCCGACCGTCCGGCGTAACGAGCGCGCTTATGTTTCGCGCCGATATCGTTCAGCACCGTCTCGATATTGGGCTCGACGAAGAACCATGCGCCCTGGTTTTGGGGCTCTTCTTGGCACCACACCATTTCCGCGTTCTTAAAGCGTTGCAGTTCGCTTTTCAGCGGGAACTCAGGGAAGGGGTAATACTGTTCAAGACGCATCAGATACACGTCTTCCAGCCCGCGCGCGTCGCGCTCTTCCAGCAGATCGAAGTAGACCTTGCCTGAGCACATCACCACGCGCTTGATCTCGGCGTCGGGCTTCAGTTTGAGATCGGACTGGCCGCTCTCGGCGTCATCCCAGAGAACACGGTGGAAGCTGGAGCCGGTGCCAAGCTCTTCCAGGGTTGAGACACATTTCTTGTGACGCAGCAGAGACTTCGGCGTGAACAGGATCAGGGGCTTGCGGAAGCTGCGATGCAGCTGGCGGCGCAGGATGTGGAAATAGTTCGCCGGGGTGGTGCAGTTGGCGACCACCCAGTTGTCATCCGCCGAGCTTTGCAGGAACCGTTCGATCCGTGCGGAAGAGTGCTCTGGCCCCTGGCCCTCGAAGCCATGTGGCAGCAGCATCACCAAGCCGGACATGCGCAGCCATTTGCGCTCGCCGCTGGAGATGAACTGATCAATCATGATCTGCGCGCCGTTCACGAAGTCGCCGAATTGCGCCTCCCACAACACCAACGCATTCGGCTCAGACAGCGAGAACCCGTATTCGTAGCCGAGCACGGCGAACTCGGAGAGCATGGAGTCGATGACATCAAAGCGGTTGTTATGGCGCTCGATGTTTTGCAGCGGGTAATATCGGTCCTCGGTGACTTGATCAACGAAGGCTGAGTGCCGTTGGGAGAAGGTGCCGCGTGTCGAGTCCTGGCCTGAAAGGCGGACTTTGTAGCCCTCTTGGATCAGCGAGCCGAAAGCGAGCGCCTCGGCGGTGGCCCAATCGAAGCCCTTGCCGGTGTCGAACATCGCCTTTTTCTGCTCAAGCTGGCGCCCGAGAGTGCGGTGCAGATTGAACTCCGCTGGCGGAGTGGTGAGGACCTGACCCAGCTCTTTGAGGTGTTCAGAGGCCACGCCGGTGTCGCCGCGCTGGTAGTTTTCACCGCCCTTTTCCAAGCCAGACCAGCGGCCATCCAACCAATCCGCGCGGTTCGGGCGCCATTCACGGCCAGCCTCGAACTCATCGGCCATCTGTGCTTGGAACGCGGTCTTGGACTCTTCGACCTCGCCTTCCGAGATCAGCCCGTCGGCGACCAGACGCTCACTATATCGTTGCAAGGTCGACTTCTGGGTTTTGATCCGCTTGTACATCTGCGGTTGGGTGAACATCGGCTCATCGCCTTCGTTATGCCCAAAGCGCCGGTAGCAGAAGATGTCGATCACGACGTCCTTCTGGAACAGCTGACGATATTCGGTCGCCACTTTTGCAGCGTGCACAACCGCCTCTGGATCATCGCCGTTCACGTGGAAGATCGGCGCCTCCACCATCAGCGCCACGTCGGACGGGTATGGCGAGGACCGCGAGTTGTGCGGAGCTGTCGTAAAGCCGATCTGGTTATTGACGATGATATGGATCGCGCCGCCGGTGCGGTGGCCGCGCAGGCCGGAGAGGCCGAGTGATTCCGTGACCACGCCTTGGCCTGCAAAGGCGGCGTCGCCATGCAGCAGCACTGGGATCACCGAAGTGCGATCGTCCGGGGTTGAGCCGTATTGCTCCTGCTTCGCCCGCGCCTTGCCGAGCACCACTGGGTTGACAGCCTCAAGGTGTGACGGGTTGGCGGTCAGCGACAAATGCACGATGTTGCCGCCAAAATCGCGGTCCGACGAGGCGCCTAGGTGGTATTTCACGTCGCCTGAACCGCCGATATCTTCCGGCTTGAATGAGCCGCCTTGGAACTCATGGAAGATCGCGCGGTAGGGCTTGCGCATCACGTTGGCGAGCACATTGAGCCGGCCCCGGTGCGGCATACCGATGACGACATCTTTGGCGCCAAGGGCGCCGCCGCGTTTGATGATTTGCTCCATCGCCGGGATAAGAGTCTCGCCGCCGTCGATCCCGAAACGCTTGGTGCCCATATATTTGACGTGAAGAAACTTCTCGAAGCCCTCGGCCTCTACCAGCTTGTTCAGGATAGCCTTCCGGCCTTCTTGGGTGAAGCGGATCTCTTTGTCATAGCCCTCGATCCGCTCCTTCAGCCAAGCGGATTGCTGAGGATCGGAGATGTGCATGTATTGCAGCGCGAAGGTGCCGCAATAGGTCCGTTTCAGCAGCCTGATGATCTCACGCAGTGATGCGGTTTGCAGGCCGAGGACGTTGTCGATGAAGATCGGGCGGTCCATGTCGGCTTCGGTGAAGCCGTAGGTGGTGGGCTGTAACTCCGGATGCGGGGTGTCGTCACGCATGCCCAGCGGGTCGAGGTCGGCGACCAGATGGCCGCGAATACGATAGGCGCGGATGATCATCAGAGCGCGGATGCTGTCGAGTGTGGCGGCGCGCGCCTGGGCGTCGGAAATGGCGACGCCGCCCTCGGCGGCCTTGGCGCGCAGCTTGGCTTCGATTTGATCTTGGGTGGGCGCATCGCCGAAATCACCCGCCAGAGCCGAGACCAGTTCCCCGCCGCCGTTACGCAGGGCTTGCGGGTCTCGCCAAGGGGCGCCCTCCGCCTCCGCCGCCACATTATCAGGGGCGTCTCCGAGCTGTTGAAAGAACTCAGCCCAAGCTGGCTCCACCGAGGTCGGATCGGCGGCGTACCGGGCGTACATCTGTTCAACAAAAGCGGCGTTGGCGCCCTGGAGAAAGGATGAGGCTTCGAAGATTTCGTTTTGGGTTAGCGCGGTCATCATCTGTTTCCCGGATAGGCCGTCGATCGGCGACTGGCCAAGACTCACGGCGATGTACGTATTTTCCGCCGTTTTCGGTAGGGCTTCACGCCAAACCGATCGCTTTGTGATGATGCCGCGCCGAAGTTAACCGAAACATGACGGATTCGCCCTGTCTGGAGGGTTTTCCTTGAGTGAGGATTTCTGAACGCTTTCTGGGAGCGCCAGCGTATGCGAGAGCCGGAAACGCCGCTTCAAATGGGTTTGCTGGATCTCATCGCTAAATTGGCGAGCAGCAGCAGCGGAGCGAGAACAAGGCCTGCGCCGGGAGAGGCCGGTAGCTGTAGATTCTGCACATCTCCACTTGATGGTGTTTGGAGAAAATTCGCGATGTAGCCGAAGACCAAAGGCGCTAGCGCTCAAGCCCGGCAATGTCCTGTGCCCTGAAGTCGGCGAGAGAGAGCGGAGCGCTTTGTATGGGGGTCTAAACGCCAAATAATTTTGCGTCTAGATGCACAATTAGGGTGGCGATGATCACGGAAAAAGCGAGAAGTGCCGCATTCTTATTTCGCCCGGTCCGATCACTGAACGTGGTATAATTGGAAAAATAGGCCGTGATATTGTGGAATCCTCAGCATGACTTGCTGATCAAAAAATGATTCATTAGTTATTTGTTAACGGCTCAAAAATTGGCTGTATCGAATTGTTTTAAGAATATTCGCTGGTCCTACGAAAAATCGACGGCGACGCCCTTCTTCTCCCAATCGCCATAGCGGGTTGGGTTGGGGCCGTTGCGTCCGCCGAGTTCTGTCGGCTGCTCTTGGGCCGTTTCCGCAATACGCCGGGCCTCGGCTTCCGCCAGCGCGCGCTCGGCGGCGGCTTTGAGACGGGCTTGTTTCTCATCGGCTTTTGGGTCGGTATGGGGTGCCATGGGCTGATCCCTCATTCGCTTTCGCCCTCACCAGGATTGGTGCGGGGCGCGTCTGTTGTATCTGCCCCCTAATTAGGAGCGCGCCCGCTATATGACCACCCCCGCCCGCCGCCTCGCTCTGGAGGTGTTTGATTGCGTTTTGTCCCAGCGTCGGTTTCTGGATGAAGCGCTGCAGCGGCGCGGCGATCAGTTTCTAGCATTGGAGCGGCGCGATCGCGGCTTTGCGCGTTTGCTATTGCTGACGGCGTTTCGCCGCCTCGGAGAGATTGACGCGGTTTTGGCCCCTCGGCTGGAACGGCCATTGCCTGAGGCGGCGTCGATTGTCAGGCAGATCCTGCGCCTCGCAGTGGCGGAGTTGCAATTCTTGGGTGCGCCGCCGCATGCCGCGATTGATTCGGCTGTCGAGGCGGCGAAGCAGCGAGAGCCGCGCTTTTCCGGATTGGTCAACGCGGTTTTGCGCGGATTGACGCGGGAAGGGTGGCCGGAGCCATCTGATGCTATTTCTGACGAAGCGGTGCGGGCCAATACGCCGGAATGGCTTTGGAGCCGGTTGGTGGAGGATTATGGGCAGGCCGATGCGGCGTTAATCGCCGCCGGGCAACTCAGAGCCGCCCCCCTGGACTTGACCGCCAAGACGCCGGAGGCGGCGGCTATGGCGGCGGAGCGGTTAGAGGGTGACTTAACCCCCACCGGCTCGGTGCGGGTGGCGGCGAAGGGAGATCCGACCATCTTGCCCGGTTATGATGAGGGCGTGTGGTGGGTACAGGACG
>JAHQVS010000231.1 GCA_019634215.1 Paracoccaceae bacterium
CCCGGATCAGCTCGACGATGCTATTCGCGACATGATCTCAGTCGATCGCCCGGTAATCTTCGATTGCGTGGTCGAGAAGCATGAAAACTGCTTCCCGATGATCCCGTCGGGCAAGGCGCATAACGAGATGCTGCTCGGTGACGCCGAGACCCAAGGCGTGATCGACGCCAAGGGCGCGGCGCTGGTGTGATGGCCGTCGCGCCGCCGTTGTTGCGCTCAGCCATGGTGGCGGCGACCGCCGCCATGGCCGGTTCGCTGACGGGCTGCTTCGCGCACACCGACGCGCCAGTCTTTGGGCCGGAACGACGGGCTGCGATCATGGGCCTGCCTGGAGTCTACGCCGCCCCAAACGACGCCGATGACGCTCGCACGCAGGAAGCGGCGGCGTTCGAAATACGAGAAGAGGCTTGGGGGGTCTATCGAATGATCGGCGCGCCGGCCTCGCTCGATCCAGACACCCTCACGACCATGCGTGCGTTCACGGGGGATTGTTCAGGGCTGGAAAACGCCGACGACCGCGCCGAATGCGCACAGTCTGAGGCGGGCTTCTGTGATGAGGAAAACGACCCTCAAAGCCAAGCGGCCTGTCGCCGCTTCATGGGCGCCTTGCGAGGCCCCTCCAGCGATCACACGATGTCGCAACGGGAGTGGGGCGCGGTAGAGGCCGTGCGATCGGTCGCCGAGGGCCTGCCCTATCGAGATGAAGTCCTTTTCACCACGCGGACGCTCTCCGATAAAAGTTTGAGCGACGATCCCGGCGTAAGCTGGGCGGCGGCGCAAGCGCGCCGTGTGCTCTCCATCGGTCCCCTCACCGATTTCGAGATTTTCGGTCCGCAGATTCTCCCGCTCGACTTACTGTTGATCCGCGTGGATATTGACGGCCTGACAGCCTTCACCACCAAGGACTGCGTCGAGACTGACGAAGCCGGCGACGCCCTCGCGCCCAGCGCCCCTGAAGCCCTCGACGCTATCCTACTTGACTGCGCCGCCCGCGCGAAAGCCGCATTGACGGCGACCGACTCTAACGCGCTTGAGCGCCGTTATTTCGAACGGAGCGAGTAACGCTCTCTTTCTTTTCCTAACGCCGAGAATCGTCATGACCCCACCGCCCTCAGAAGATAAAAAATTACGTAAAAGCGCATATGACATGTCCGCCGCCTTCGACAGCGAAGTGATCGAGCGACGCACTCTCGCAGTGACGGTTGACAATGAGGCGGGCGTGTTGGCGCGGGTGATCGGGCTGTTCTCCGGGCGCGGCTATAATATCGAGAGCCTCACCGTCGCCGAAATCGACCATAACGACCACCTCTCCCGCATCACCATCGTCACCTCGGGCACGCCGATGGTGTTGCAGCAGATAAAAGCGCAACTCGACCGCCTGGTGCCGGTCCACCGCGTCACCGACCTCACCATCGAAGGCCCCTCCGTTGAGCGCGAATTGGCGTTAATCAAGATTGCCTCCAAGGGCGAGCAACGGGTGGAGGCGCTCCGCCTGAAGGACGCCTTCCGCGCCCGTGTGGTCGACGCAACCCTGGAAAGCTTCGTGTTCGAGGTCACCGGCGGGCCGGACAAAATCGACGCATTTATTGAGTTAATGGGCCCTCTCGGCCTGTTGGAGATCAGCCGCACCGGCGTTGCAGCGATAAAACGCGGCAAAGAGGGTATGTGAGTGCGCGACGCTGCATACGTATTCTGTGCTGTGGATTTGTTCCCGGCGCCACTTGAAAGCCCTTGAGCGCGGCGGGCTTCTTTCAGTCGACACAAATACCGGCTAAGTGGCTTCTCGCAGTACATTCGCAGCAGAGGAGGGCCCTATGCCCCGCAAGTCACTCCGCGCCATCGCCGCCGCCTCGATGATGTTCGCCACCGCCACTGCGGCGACCGCCCAAGACGGCGTGAGCGACAACATCTATGTCGACGTCGTGACTCACGAAAACGGCGCGCCGATGGTGGTTTATGTGTTCAGCGACGGCGCCGCCGGCGGCTACGCCCCGGTGGACGCCTTGGCGATCGCAATCGACGGCGAAGGCGTTTGCATCGCCGATTTTGACGCGAGCTGGGACAATGTCACCCCTGAGGAGGCGATATATGGCCCAGGGTCGCCCCGGATGTTCGGCGATAACAAGGACACCAAGACGATCGAAATCGAAAAACTGCCTAGCTATTTCGCGCGTGAGGCGGCCGCAAAAATGCTGAGTAAGGGCGTGGTCGAAAATGAGAAGCAGACCGTGCCCTACTTCAATTGCGCGGGTAAAGTGTGGGCGTCAGTGTTGAGTCAGTCAGAGTTGCCGAGCAACTGACCAACCTCAGGCCTCGTTGTTGTAAACGCCGCACCGGCGGCGTTTACACCCTACAAATTGAAGCCCCTGTTGATGGCGCCGTGTCAAATATCAGGGTTCTTCCGGAGATATTGCGCCAAATTTACCGCCGCTCCATGCAACTCGATGAGACGCGCCGGGCTGATACGGTCCGGATCAAAATCGATCAGCAACACCGCACCGTCATGCAGGCTGTCCATAATATCGCAGCGACGCTCCTCCGGCGTGACGATGCAGCGGGCGGCGAACAGCGTTCCCGCTAAACTGGGCGCGTCCGCGCGGGCGAGCACCAATACATAGCTGTTGCGAAGCTGGGGCTGCGCCGCTTGGCGCTTCTCATCCGGGTCGGACGAGAGCGCGATTCCACAGCGCCAGAGGCCCGGCATCCGCTGTGGGCGGCACACCGTCTGATCGTCCAGCACCGCCGTCAACCGCCGAACCAGCGCCGTGCGCCGCCGCAGCGCCTCCTCGACACCGATTGCCAGAATCGTCGCCGACGCCTCCTGGAGATCCTCAGACAGAGCCACCGTTAACGCAGCGGCCTGTAACGGCGCTTCCGGGCATCCGGCGCTGTCGCTGACCGATGGGGCCCGGCGCGGATCGGCGCGGGCGGAAAGGAACAGCGACAACGGCGCTTCATAGCGTTGACCGTCAATCACTGCCGCGAACGCCTCCGGCGCGCCGCCGCGACAACGCGCCGGATCAAACTCGTCGCGATCGACACGCAACTTCGATAATGCGCTTTGCAAAGCTCCTGCGAGGTCCTGTTGCGAGGACTCGACGTCTTCCTGCAGCGTTGCGGCGCACCCCGCCACGACCCAGGCCAAAGCCAGGGCGGCGAAACCTCTCTGAAAAGCCTTCATTGCTTTTGTATAAAGACTTCGCCATGTCGACGAAACGCCTGACGCGACACTCACGCGCGAATCGCCGCCGCCTGTTGATTCAACGACCGTCCCGCCCTTAACCAATCACCTCATCCTCAAATCGGACCGCTCCAGCGCCCTCGCCATGCTGATTTTAAGAGACCTCCATTACGCTATCGAAGGCCGGCCGCTGCTCAGTGGCGCCTCCGTCACCATCCCGGACGGCCACCGCGTCGGCGTCGTCGGTCGCAACGGCACGGGAAAGACCACTTTATTCCGTCTGATTCGCGGCGAGATGTCGCCGGAACGGGGGGAGGTCGAGACCGCGCGCGGCGCGCGCATCGGCGGCGTGGCGCAGGAGGCGCCCGCCACCAATGACAGCCTGCTCGACACCGTGCTCGCCGCAGATCTGGAGCGCGCCGCGCTGCTCACGGAAGCGGAGACCGCCGAAGACCCGAACCGGATCGCTGAGCTGCAAACCCGCTTGGCCGATATCGACGCCCATTCGGCCGAGGCCCGCGCCGCTTCGATCCTCTCCGGCCTCGGCTTCGACGCCCCCGCTCAAAACCGGGCCTGCGCCGAGTTTTCCGGCGGCTGGCGGATGCGGGTGGCGCTGGCGGCGGTGCTGTTCTCGCAGCCCGATCTGCTGCTGCTTGACGAGCCGACCAACTATCTCGATCTGGAGGGAACGGTGTGGCTGGAGAGCTTCCTGGCTCGCTACCCCCGCACCTGCTTGGTGATCAGCCACGATCGCGGCCTGCTCAACACCGCCGTCGGCGGCATCCTGCACCTGCAAGACACCAAATTAACCTACTACGCTGTGCCCTATGACCAATTCGACGCCCAGCGCCGCGCCAAGCTGATGCAACAGGCGGCGATGAAGAAGAAGCAGGACGCCGCCCGCGCCCATATCCAAAGCTTCGTCGATCGTTTCCGCTATAAGGCCTCGAAGGCGAAGCAAGCACAGGCGCGGCTGAAGATGTTGGAGCGGATGGAGCCGATCGCCGCCGTGGTCGAGCGGTCGGTGGCGCCGTTCACCTTTCCCGAGCCCGAGGAGTTGAGCCCGCCGCTGGTGCGCGCCGAAGACGCCGCCGTCGGCTATGACGGAACCCCGATCCTGAACGGGCTGTCGTTCCGCATCGACCAGGACGATCGCATCGCGCTGCTTGGGGCTAACGGGCAGGGCAAATCCACCCTGTCGAAGCTAATCGCCGGCCGGCTGGAGGCGCTGGGCGGCGATGTGCAGGCGCATGGCAAGCTGCGGATCGGTTATTTCGCCCAGCATCAGCTCGACGAGCTGGTGGAGGGCGAAACCCCTCTACAGCATCTTACCCGCCACCGCCCTGAGGAGCTGCCAACGAAGCTGCGCAGCCGTCTGGTCGCCGCCGGGCTGCCGCCGGAGGTGGTCGACAACCCCGTTGAGAAACTCTCAGGCGGCCAAAAGGCGCGGTTGCTGTTCGCCCTCGCCACCCTGGAGGCGCCGCATCTGGTGATCCTTGACGAGCCGACCAACCACCTCGACATCGAAAGCCGGGACGCGCTGTCACAGGCGCTGGCGGGCTATGGCGGCGCCGTGATCCTAGTCAGCCACGACCCGCATCTGGTGGAGAGTGTGGCCGATCGGCTGTGGCTGGTCGCGGACGGCCAAGTGGCGCCGTTTGAGGGCGACATGGCGGACTACCGCCGGTTGCTGCTATCGCAACGCGGCGGTGGCGGGCGGGCATCGGAAAAGGCGGCGGTCGACAGCGTTAAACGCGCGGCGCGGCGGTCGGCGGCGGAGGCCCGCAAGGACCTCGCCCCGCTGCGCGCCGAGGCGACGGCGTGCGAGAAACGAGTCGAAAAACTTGAGGAGATGCGGGCGCTGATCGAAGAAAGGCTCGCCGATCCGACCCTCTATGAGCAAGATCCCGCCAAGATCGAAACCGCGAATAAGAAGCTGGGCGAGATTCTCAACGGCCTTTCTCGAGCGGAAGCGCTCTGGGAGGCGGCGCTCGAGAAGCTGGAAGCGGCGGAGCAGGAATTAGCGGGGTCATGATACCGGTTCTCATTGATGAGAACCTATGCGTTCAGGCGCAACGCAGGCTTAAAGCGCATAAGCGCTGGCGCGCTTGGCCAAGCCGCTAAGAGCTCCACTCATTGCGGCTTGGTATAGCGCCCGCCCACCCCCTCAACGATAGGGCGCGTCCAGCTCCAGATTGCGGGCGATTTCACGCTCCCACCGCTCGCCGTTCTCCAGCAACTTGTCCTTGTTGTAGAACAGCTCTTCGCGGGTCTCGGTGGCGAACTCAAAATTCGGACCTTCGACGATCGCATCCACCGGGCAGGCTTCCTGGCAGAAGCCGCAATAGATGCATTTGGTCATGTCGATGTCATAGCGCGTGGTGCGGCGGCTGCCGTCATCGCGCACGGCGGCCTCGATGGTGATGGCCTGAGCCGGGCAGACCGCCTCGCACAGTTTGCAAGCGATGCAGCGCTCTTCACCGTTGGCGTAGCGCCGCAGGGCGTGCTCGCCGCGAAAACGCGGGCTGAGCGGCCCTTTCTCAAACGGGTAGTTCAGCGTCGCCTTCGGCTTGAAAAAGTATTTCATACCGAGTGAGAAGCCCTTGATGAAGTCAAGCAGCAGGAAGTAGCGGATCGCCTTGTCCATGCGGAACTTTGTCGCCGTCGCCATCAGTTTTGCTCTCTCTGCTAACTCAAGACCCGCTGCGCGCCGCCAGGGCCGCTTTACCAGCCTCGGTCGCGGTCCAGGGGTCGATCCCACCCAGTTTCATCACTGCCGCCGTGAACACCACCCAAGCGAGCGAAAACGGCAAGAACACCTTCCAGCCCAAGCGCATCAACTGATCGTAGCGGTAACGCGGCACGATCGCCTTCACCATCGCGAACATAAAGAATACTAGGACGATCTTGATCACCATCCAGAACAGCCCGTCCGGCAAACCAGGGATTGGGCTGAGCCAGCCACCGAGGAACAGGATGGATGTCATCGCGCACATCAGCACGATGTTCATATATTCGCCGATCATGAACAGCAGGTAAGGGGTGGAGCTGTATTCCACCTGATACCCCGCCACCAACTCAGACTCCGCCTCCGGCAGATCGAACGGCGGGCGGTTGGTCTCCGCTAGGGCTGAGATGAAGAACAGCACGAACATTGGCAAATGCCAAAACCAGTACCAACTGAAAATCCAAAGCTTGCCGTCCTGCGCCCGCACCACATCAGAAAGGTTGAGCGACCCGACCGTCAGCAACACCGAGATCAGAATAAAGCCGATCGACACCTCATAAGACACCATCTGCGCCGCCGAGCGCAGGCCGCCGAGGAACGGGTATTTTGAGTTCGAGGCCCAACCGCCAAGGATCACCCCGAGCACGCCGAGCGAGGACATCGCCAAAATATAGAGGATGCCGACATTCAAATCGGCGACCACCCATCCATCCGCGAATGGGATCGCCGCCCAGGCGATCACCGCCAGCACGAAGGCGATAAATGGCGCCAGAAGAAACACCACCTTGTCGGCGCCCGCCGGGATCACAATCTCCTTCAGCACGAACTTGCCGAAATCAGCGAAGCTTTGCAGGAGACCGAACGGGCCGACCACGTTAGGTCCGCGCCGCAGCTGCACCGCCGCCCAGACCTTCCTGTCCATGTACAACAGAAAGGCGAGGCTCACCAACACCGGCACCAACACCAGCAGGCATTGCAGCAATATCCAGCCGCCGGGGAGGAGGTATTCAGAGAGGAAGGTCGGTTCGGTCATCTGGTCAACCTTTCTCGCAGTCGGCGAGTTGTTTCGAGACGCTCACGCTCTCGCCTGTCTCAGCGCCCTCAGGGCCAAAAAAGGCATATGGCGAGACCACGAAGGCGGGCTCGACATCATCAACGATGACAAAAGGCGAGCGTGTCTCCCCTTTTGGGCCATCCCAGGAGAGCCGGGCCTCGGAAAACTTCTCATAGCCCTTGATGGCGCCAAAGCGCGCCGCAGCGCATCGAGACCAATCCACCGCCTGGCTGCGATCCTCTGGCAAGTCCGTGGTGATCGGAAAAACGTCGCCGCCTTTCCATGACCCGATCTGCTGCGAGTCCGTCGCCCCGCGGCTGGCGCAACCGGCCACGCCCACCGCCATCACAATCAACGCCGCAACCGCTTTGACCGCTTTGCTCATAACCGTCACTCCGCAGCCATCGGCGTATGGCGCGCAGCGGCGAGCTTGGAAAGCTCGGCCATGGTCTCGCTGGCCCGCGCGATGGGGTTGGTGAAATAGAAATCATCCACGGGGGAAGCGAACAGCGCCGGAATCATTTCTCCAGCAGGCAACGGCCGCCATTCCGCCGTCATCGGGACGCCGAGCGTCGCCAAGTCGCCATGAGCCGCCCACAACGCCGCGCGCAAAGCTTGCAACGAGTTGTAGGGCAGCGGTTTTCCGAGTGCGCCTGAAAGGGCCCGCAGGATCGCCCAATTCTCGCGAGCGTCGCCCGGCGGCGTGGTGGCCGCCGCTGCGAGTTGCGGGCGGCCTTCGGTGTTCACAAACAGCCCCGACTCCTCAGTATAGGCCGCGCCCGGCAGGATCACGTCGGCGGCCATGGCGCCAGCATCGCCGTGGCTGCCTTGATAAACAACGAATGCCTTATCCAGCTTCGTCATATCGATTTCGTCGGCGCCGAGAAGATAGACCATCTCAATCACGCCGTTCTTAGCGCCGTCGAGAATGGCTAGCGTGTCACGGCCCGTGGGGGTGTCGGACAAAGCGCCGTCATCGTTCTGGTGCGGGACGAAACCGACCGCCATGCCGCCGACACGGGCGGCAGTGGGGTGCAACATCGAAAAGCCTGCCCACCCCTCCTTGACCGCGCCGACCACCTCGGCGAGCTGCATCGCAGTGCCCAGCACCGATGCGCCGTCCGGCCGCGCCGCCGCGCCTTCGCCCACAATCACCAACGGACGTTCCGCAGCTTGCAGCGCCTTGAAGAACTCGGTTTGGTCAAAGCCATTGAAGGCGCTTGGGCCGGAGCCGAGCAGCGCATAGTCATAGGTGAGGTCGGCTTGCTCGCCGATCAGCCCGATTTGGGCGCCGTTCAACCATGCGCGGCGCAGACGGGCGTTCAGAACCGGGCTTTCTTTGCGCGGATTGGTGCCAATCAGCAGGATCACATCGGCCTGATCCACACCGGCGACGCCTGAATTGAACAGCCACGCCGACGGATTGGTCGGCGGCAGCGCCGCACTGGACTGACGGCAATCGAGGTTCTTCACCCCAAGCGACGTCATCAACTGCTTCAACGCGAACATCGCCTCAACCGTCGCCAGATCACCAGAGATCGCGCCGATTTTCTCCGGCGCGGTGGCTTTGGCTTTCTCCGCGATGGCGGCGAAGGCGGCCTCCCAGCTCGCGGGTTTCAGCTTCCCATCCGCGCCGCGCACGTAGGGTTTGTCGAGCCGCTGACGCCGCAACCCGTCCCATACGAACCGCGATTTGTCGGAGATCCACTCCTCATTCACATCAGCATGCTCGCGCGGCATGATCCGCATCACCTCACGCCCCCGCGCGTCGACCCGGATGTTGGCGCCAAGGCCGTCCATCACGTCGATGGTCTCGGTCTTGCGCAGCTCCCAGGGACGGGCGGTGAAGGCGTAAGGGCGGCTGGTCAGTGCGCCGACCGGGCAGAGATCAATCACATTGCCCTGCAATTCCGACGTCAGCGCCTGATTGAGATAGGAGATGATCTCGGCGTCCTCGCCGCGCCCGGTACAGCCCATCTCCGGCACGCCGGCGATCTCGGTCGCAAAGCGGACACAACGGGTGCACTGAATGCAGCGCGTCATATGAGTTTTGATCAGCGGGCCGAGATGGATCTCGTCCATCGAGCGCTTGTTTTCCTTGAAGCGGCTCATGTCGACGCCATAGGCCATCGCCTGATCCTGCAGATCACACTCGCCGCCCTGATCGCAGATTGGGCAATCGAGCGGGTGATTGATTAGCAGGAATTCCATCACGCCCTCGCGGGCCTTTTTGACCATCGGGGAATTGGTCTTTACAACTGGCGGCTGGCCTTCCGGACCAGGGCGCAGGTCACGGACCTGCATCGCACAAGAGGCCGCTGGCTTGGGCGGACCGCCCACAACCTCAACCAGACACATACGGCAGTTACCGGCAATCGTCAGACGTTCATGATAGCAAAAGCGGGGAATTTCGATCCCTGCTTCTTCACAGGCCTGAATAAGGGTCATCGCCCCATCGACCTCAATCTCGTTCCCATCAATGACGATTTTTTTCAGGTCGGACATGGCACGCCTTTTCTGATCCCATACGAACAGCCCCGGCTACGGGGTTCGCTTGCGAGGGGTTCTAGCGGATGGAACCGGGCGATACCAGACGAAAGGCAATGATTTGACAGCAGAAATTGCGACGAATTCGCCCCAAAGCCTGAATTAAAAACTCAGGATTAGTTGCGTTAACGCAATAGATACCCAATCGTGGTTTGCTTGGCGATTTCAGACCGTCCAACAGCGCAGTGTGATGCCTCATCCCCCGGGGTCGCGCCCATAGCCTTTAGCCGGGCGCGCGCTATGGCCTCAAGCCGATTTTGTTCAGCCTTGTCGTCAGTATAGGCGTCGATTTCAGCATTCGAGAACCCAAGTCCCTTTGCATGGCTTTTCAGCTGATTCAGGTATCCAATCCCGCGCAACAAACGCGCATCGATATCATCACACACCTCGGACAGCTCATAGGCGATGCCCACAGCGATCAACCCTTCTGTGACATAGGTCACGTCCTTTAGGGCTTGCTGGGCCTGAACCGGCTGGACAGATAGCGCCGCCGCCGATGTGGCCGCGAGTATGTAAGAGGATAAACGCATAAAATATCTCCGCACTGCTCTGCCCTCACATCGGACGCAGGGGGACGATATTCAATAACAGTATCAGATTTTTGGC
>JAHQVS010000232.1 GCA_019634215.1 Paracoccaceae bacterium
CCGCCGATCATCAGCGGTATAGCGCCCGATTCCACAATCCGCGCCGTCGCTTCTGCGATTTTGGCGCGGTTGCCGCCCCCGTCCTGCGGCGCCGTGTCAAGATTTCCGCCATCCACGAGCTTAAAATCAGTGTCGGCAAACAAGGGGCCGTCCAGGTCAAAGTCCCAATGCTCGACCAGCTCAAAATCATCCTTCAGTGCGCCACGAAGTGCGTCCGGAGCGGCCCCGAAAGCATCATTCGGAATGCCCTTGTAGGGCGTTCCATGCGGTGCGCCAAAGATCACCGCATCGGCCTCTTCAAAGGAAAGCTCAGTACGCGCCCCCATGAAGGGCATGTTCGCGGGCACGAAACGGCTTCTCATCGGTTATGGCCTGTGGATCGTTTCAGTAAGTCTCAGGGCTATATTCAACGGTTGCCCTGCATGCCCTCCGAACCTGTCTCAGCAGTTTTCAGCCAGCAGGCAGCACTGCTGAAATTGATCGTACGAAAGCATCTTGCAGGCGTTCGATGTTGCGTGATCGGCCATCGATGGATTGCAGCACAATTTTATCAGATGATTTGAAAAAGACTGGTATATTCACGTAAGCCTTTTGCGAGATCTGCACAATTCCTGGTCGGCCCAGCAAATTTTCAGGGGGGATCGCAATATTTTCACTGACCAAAACATCCCCCTCGAAGGCGAATGGTTCGAGGCGGTCGGTCGCGACCCGGAAAAGTTCGGTTCTCTCATTCAGCAGTGAGATCGAGAATGTGCTTGTCGGCAATCGAGGGAGGATTTCCACTTCATCGCCGCGTTCGATCTCGCTTAATTCATTGACCAGCCCGCACACCCGCAAGGGTGGCTGATCTTCGAAGAGATCATTGGTTGGCACGCGCAGAACGCTCGCGATCTTTGCTAAGGTCACAATGCCGGGGTTTTTAGAGCGCCCCCGCAGAATATCGCGTACCGCGACCTCGTTCAATTCCGCCGCGCGCGCAAGGGGCGCGGCCTTTATACCCTCAGCGACCATCAGCGCTTTCAATCGCTTCTGCAAACGCTCGACTACCGGGTCAGCGGTGATTGTCGATTCAGCCGTCTCCCGTTCCGTCACAGTGCAATACCCGTCGCCGATGAATCAGACCAATACACCAACAAACAAGTCTCCCGCTTCAGTTCAAGCGTCGCCCGGCCATCAAGTCTGGCAATATCCCGGCGTTTTCGCTCAAATCAATTTCTTCCCGCCGAGCAGCTTCTTTAATCGAGCGGAGCATTTCTGGCATCGTCGCATTGGGACCAATCGCCTCAACTTCCCGCGCCACCAGCGCCGCTAACCGTCTGATCGTCTCAGCATCTGCATTTTGCCCTGAAGGCGAGCCAGGCTTTTGCATTTTTGACGACCCCTCTGTTCAACATGAGTGTTCCGCAAACCGAGGTATTCGTCCAACCCTTTTTCCAACGAGCAGATGAAGGGGTGCAAAATGCCAAAGGATGGAATGAACCGAGTGGCGTTTACGGATAACCAAATCACGGTTTCGGTCGTCACGTCGCTAGAAGACCTGATGCATGTCTTTACAGTCCGAGCGATTGCTTTCCTTGAGGAGCATGGATTGCGCTCGGACGTCATGAATGACGGCAACGATTTCCAGTGCACCCATGTTCTGATGAAGTGCGACGGCGAGCCGATCGGATCAATGCGGATACGCTGGTTCCAGGATTTCGCCCAGTTTGAGCGCACAGCCATCCGGGCCTCCTACAGGAACGACCGCATCATGCGCCGCATGGCGGAGTTCGCCTACGAACATGTCGGGCGAAAAGGCTACACCAGAATTTTGACCCATTCCTCGCCCCTGTACACCCGCCTGTGGGTGCGGCGTCATGGGTGGCGGCAGGTCGAAGGCCGGCGCGCCGAATTCAGCGGCTATGGCGAAGAGGTTATTGAACTTGAGCATGACGCGATCGCCGCTGCTGAACCGATCACAAGCCAATCGCCTATTCAAATGATTCACCGTATCGAGGGCCATTGGCACCAACCCTCGCCAATAGCTGAGCGAGAGGTCGCCTAATGACTGACCAGACCCCCCCGGAAGGCACGCCGACACCGCTGATCGTGTGCTTTCTCCATGATCACTTAAAGGAAGTCACACGCATTCAATGCCAAGTGATCGAAGCTGCTCTACTCGGAGATGATTTCGTCTCTGAAAGCACGGCCAAAGAACTGCGTGCGAGCGCTGCCGTCTATATCAGTTATGCAGATCAAATTTCGTCGCTGGCTAAACTAGGGAAACTTCGGTTGGGCAAAGATTAAAAGTAGCGCGGAAACTCTCGTCAAACACCGAAGGCTGATGGCCAAAAGTCAGCCTTCGTTGTAACCATGGATTTTTTTCTGAGTAGTGCTCACACAACTGCTTGAAGACAATCTTATTGGGCCCCTCACCGACCGTTTCGGTAAAAGCGACGCCATAAATCGGCATCTCGATGTGAACGCCCAGATCAAGATGTACCAGATTTGGATCAACCGTCACCACATTTGCAAGCAGGCCGATGCCCAATCCGCTCCTGATCATACCGAACAGCGCCGTGGAGGATTCCGCCGAGCAGCGCGCGCGACAGGGCCTGACGGTCTCTGTCCAAGAGTTCCAGAAGGCGTTGTTGGGCGAGTATAGCGGAGACTGTATAATGAGGTGGTCTTTCAGGTTATGGGCCGTTGGGTAGCCATACCGCAGCAAATAATCTGCCGACGCGACAGGAACGAAGTGCACCGTGCCCAGCTGGCGGCACACCACATCTGATCCCTCGTCTGGGGCGAAGCCCAACATCATATCCGCCGAATTCATGCGCAGGTCATTGGCGTTACGTGGGGTTTTCACGGTGATTGAAATGCCGGGGTGCGCGTCGCCGAGTTGTCGCAAAAATCCGGACAAATAGCATGTCGCCAAGCCTTCCGTCATCGCCAAGCCGACTTCGCCGTATGCATCCTGGTCGGGATCGCCGAGATTCTTGGTGATGTCATTGAGCATGCCGTCAAGACGCGTGAGCAAAACCGCCAAATCGACGCCTTCCGGGGTCAATTGAACGCCGGTCGGCCCGGAAATGAGCAATTCCGTCTTGAGGAGATCCTGGAGCCGGTGAACGCGGCGCGATACCGTGGCGGCTGATGTTTTCAACATATCAGCCGCCCGATTGAAGGATTTCGATTTGGCGACAGCTAAAAAGACGCGCAGCTCAGCCCAATAATTACCGCTCTTTACGTCCTCATGATCAAAGAGAACGCGGGTAAGGAAGCGGTTTTCTCCGGTAATAGGTTTTTCAATGACATTCATTGGTTAACCATTTTCGCGACGTTTTCCCCAGGCGCAATCTTTTTTATGCTGGCCTGCCAATCTTATCCATACTTTTGTCGTGGAATTGTTTCAACTGCTAAGGCGTATGCTCTCACTCCGCCGCCGAGCCATAGGGAATATTGCGCCCCCCATAGCGCCGCACCCGCACATTGGCCTGTTCTGCGTGGCCGACAAACCCCTCCAACATGCACAGCCGAGAGCATACCTCTCCCATCCGCGCCGCCGCTTCGTCGGTCAATATCTTCTGGTAACTGTGCGTTTTCAGGAATTTGCCGACCCACAGCCCGCCGGTGTAGCGCCCGGCCTTGCGGGTGGGCAGGGTGTGGTTGGTGCCAATCGCCTTATCGCCGTTGGCCACATTGGTGCGCGGGCCGAGGAACAGCGCCCCGTAGCAGGTCATGTTTTCCAGAAACCAGTCATCGCGGTCGGTCATCACCTGGACATGCTCGGAGGCGATCTCATCCGCGACTTGCAACATCTCATCATAGCTTTCGCACAGGATCACCTCGCCATAGTCGCGCCAGGAGGCGGCGGCGGTCTCGGCGGTGGGCAGGATCATTAGCAGCCGCTCGATCTGCGCCAGCGTCTCCTCGGCCAATTTTCGTGAGTTGGTCACCAGCGCTGCGGGCGAGTTGTAGCCGTGCTCGGCTTGCCCGAGCAGGTCGGTAGCGCAGATCTCTGCGTCGACGGTCTCATCCGCGATCACCATCGTTTCCGTCGGCCCGGCGAACAGGTCGATCCCGACCCGCCCGAACAATTGCCGCTTAGCCTCGGCAACATAGGCGTTGCCAGGCCCCACCAGCATGTGCGCTGGCTCGATGCTCTCGGTCCCGAGCGCCATCGCCCCCACCGCTTGCACCCCGCCGAGCACATAGATCTCATGCGCCCCGCCCAGATGCATCGCCGCCACGATCGCCGGATGCGGCGCTCCGTCCACCGGCGGCGCCGAGGCGATGATGCGCGGCACCCCGGCCACCGACGCCGTCAGCACCGACATGTGCGCCGAGGCCACCATCGGAAACTTGCCGCCGGGCACGTAGCACCCTACCGACTGCACTGGTATGTTTTTGTGCCCCAGGATCACCCCCGGTTCGGTCTCCACCTCGATATCCAGCATCGAGGCGCGCTGCGCCTCGGCGAAACGGCGGATCTGGGCTTGCGCAAATTTGATGTCCTCCAGGTCGCGCGGCGCCACCCGCGCCATCGCCACCTCGATTTCTGAGTCGGAGAGGCGGAAGCGCTCTGGCGCATAATTGTCGAATTTCCGGCTCAGTTCCCGCACGGCCGCATCACCGCGATTCTCGATGTCGGCAAGGAGGCCCTCGACGGTCTGGCGCACTTTGGCGTCGTCCTCGGCGCGTTCGCTCTCGGATTTGCCGCACTTCAAATAAGTAATCATCGGGCGTTTCTCCTGTCTTGGCGCAGGGTAGGGGAAGCGAGCGCGCCGTGGGCTGCCCGCGATCCAAGCCAAACCCGCCGTCCGGCGCAAGCCCGGCGCGCAGTTGAGGATTGCTTCCAGACGAAAATTTCGGTCCCATTAACCAAACCATCGACTTCCCCCGCATCCGACAGGGACGCCCCAGCATGACCGACGCCGCCGCCATCCCCGAGCAGATCGCCGCCCAGATTGATGCCCAGATTGATGCCCTTGCCGCCTACGACACCCCCACTATCTGCAACGCCCTTGAGCTGATCGCGCCTGACCGCCGCTCGACCGGTTTCAGCATCCGTCCCTTCGCCGTCGCCCATCCGGCGCTGCGGCCGGTGGTCGGACATGTTCGCACCGCCCGCATCCGCGCCACCCTGGCTCCGCAGGCCAGCCCGGATGAGGTGCGCGCCCAGCGCACCCAATATTATGAATACATCGCTTCCGGTCCGACCCCGTCCGTCGTCGTCATCCAGGATCTCGACCCCCAGCCTGGAGTCGGCGCCTTTTGGGGCGAGGTCAATTCGGCGGTGCACAAAGGCCTGGGCTGCACCGGCGCCGTCACCAACGGCTCATTTCGCGACATCGCTGAGCTAGCGCCAGGTTTTCAGATCCTCGGCGGACTGGTCGGCCCTAGCCACGCCTGGGTGCATGTGGTCGATTTTGGCCAGCCTGTGGAAGTCCACGGCATGCGCGCCGAACACGGCGACATCCTCCACGCCGATCGCCATGGCGCCGTCGTGGTTCCCAAGGAGGCCGTGGCGAAACTCCCTCAAGCCGTGGTGCTGGCCGCCCGCCGCGAGGCCCCGATCCTGGAGGCGGCGCGTGCGGAAGGGTTTGATATCGAGGCGCTGAAGCGCGCGATGGCGGAGTCGTCGGAGATACACTGAAGGGAGGAGGTGGGACTGTTGGGCTAGATGCTCCGGGTGGTTTGAACGTAGCCTGGGTGAGTTTCGTGAATCCGTAGGCTACAACCAATTGGTTGTAGCCTACGCATGCGCCAACAGCGTGGTTTGAGTAAATGGCGCCCTCACTCATCCCGCCCAACCACGATTGAAGTGGGCGCCGCCTTCTGCAGGCGAGCAATCTGCGCCGCCGCTGGTGATGGCTCCGTAAACGTCCGCCGTCGACGTTGGCATGGAAGCGTTGAGGTGGCCCGCTCTGCGGCCCCATTCTAGAGTAGAATATTGCTCTCAAACTACAGCGAACACCTTGAACCATTCGTAGAAAACACGGCGGCCCCACAAATACCCAGATTGAGCGCCAGAGCGGATTCATTGATCTGTCGCTGTAGAAGTGCGCCCGTTATCAGCAGGCGGAGCGACAGCGTCACTCAAAGCCGGATGTTCCGCCGCGCCAGGGTGATTAAAACATGGCGGCGGTTGAATATGGATGAGAGCGGGGGAGTTTAGCCATGCCGGAATTCGTCTTGTCGCTGCCCGAACTCGCCGGCCCGACCGATACGTCTGATATGACTGTCGTCGACAGCCTCACCATCACGGAAGACGGCTTAGTTTTGGAAAACGTCATTGTGCAGGGGCGGATCAAAGTCGAGGCTGACAATGTCACCATCCGCAACGTCGTCGTCGATAGCGGTTTCTCCAGCCACTACAGCATTCAGATTGTCGATGGCTATTCCGGGACGGTGATCGAACACAGCGAGCTGATGCACGCGAAAAGCGCGGCCATCTACGGCGCGGGGTTCACGGCGTCGTTCAACAACATTCACGACACCGAAGGCGACGGCATCAAGCCCATTCGCGACGCCGTCATTGAGAACAACTGGATACATCATCTCGGCAGGGGTGAAGGCGCGCATGCGGACGGCGTCCAGGTGGTGAGCGGGTCGAATTTCACCATTCGCGACAATTACTTCGACATGCCGATCACCGACCCCGCTCCCTACAAAACCAACGCCGCCATTTTCATGACCACCAACAATAATGAAATTACAGACGTCGTCATTGACGGCAATATCATGAATGGCGGCAACTACACCTTGGTCGTTGATGACAAGGATCGGGGGCACGGCGCGCCCTCCGAGGTGACCATCACAAACAATGTCTTTGGCCCGGACTACCGCTACGGAACCTCCAACATCAACGCCGTCGGGCTGGTGGAGGAAAACAATATCGAAGTGGCCGATCTGGCTGAAATCGGCGATCTCCCTGAACCGGAGCCGGAACCCGTACCGCTGCCGCAACCAGAACCAACGCCATCGCCAGAACCAGAACCGACGCCGCTGCCGGATGACGATACGCCGTCGTTCAACCGTGTGGTTGGGGACGCGTTGGACAATCTGATCCAGGGCGGCCAAGGCCCGGATTGGCTGGACGGGGACGCCGGCGACGACACCCTCCGCGCCGACGCCGGGAATGACGAGGCCTATGGCGGCGTCGGCGCCGACATCATTCGCGGCGGCGCGGGCGACGACATTGTCTACGGCCAGGACGGCGACGACATCGTGCTGTCCGGCGACCGGGGCGACGACACCATCCATGGCGGCTCTGGTTCGGATGTGCTGCGCGGCGGCGCGGACAATGACATGCTCTATGGCGACGAAGGCGATGATCGCTTGGTCGGCGATCGCGGCGACGACATGCTCTATGGCGGCCAGGGCGACGATGTGCTGATCGGCCATTTCGGCGACGACTACCTGATCGGCGGCGACGGCGTCGACCGCCTGACCGGCGGCGACGGCGCCGACACTTTCAAACTGGAGGGCGCACAAGGCGTCGACCTGATCGCCGACTTCCAGCAGGGGGCCGACAAGATCGACCTGTCCTTCTACGACATCGGGTCGTTCGACCAGCTCCAGATGCAGACGGCCGGCGCCGGCGGCGTCAAGATCGACCTCGCCGATCATGGCGGCGAGACCGTGATCCTGCGCAATGTCGAGGTCGATGAGCTGACGTCCGATGATTTCGTGATATAACTCTCGCTTCGTCTTGAAGTGTGTTCAGCGGCAACGAGTTTGGTTTCCGGCTGTGTCGCCACTGGCACCTGATCAGCAATAATATTGATTTAATTATAATAATATTCGAAATGGCACTGGTTTTTATTAGCGCAGGCGTTGTGGATACTATGGAATTAAGAGCGATATTAAGTATCTAGATCAGATCAGGGGCCCTTGGGGCAGTCATAAAACTGCCCAACACAAGGAGAATGAAGCCCCTTTCCCCTAATTCAACGTCACCACTTTCCCCGGGTTCAAAATATTCAGCGGATCAAACGTCTGCTTCACATCCCCCATCACCGCATAAGCGTCGCCATGTTCGGCGACCATATACTTTCGCTTGCCGATCCCGACCCCATGCTCGCCGGTGACGGTGCCGCCCGCCGCCAGGGAGCGATCGTTGATCTTGCCCGCCAGCGTCTGCGCCGCCGCCATCTCCTCGGGGCTGTCCGGGGCGATCAGGATGGTGAGGTGGAAATTGCCGTCGCCGACATGGCCGACGATCGGGGCCAGCAGGCCCGACGCCGCGATGTCCGCCTTGGTCCCGGCGATGCAGCCCGCCAGCTCCGAGATCGGCACGCAGACGTCAGTGACGAACGCCTTCGCCCCTGGCCGCAGCGCCTTGGCGGCGTAATAGGCGTTGTGCCGCGCGGTCCAGAGCCGGGTGCGGTCCTCGGTCTTGGTCGCCCATTCGAAACCTGAGCCGCCATAATCCGCCGCGATCTCGCCGAACCGTTCAGTCTGCTCCGCGACGCCGGTCTCGCTGCCGTGGAACTCCAGGAACAGATGCGGCTTCTCCGGCAGGTTCATCTCCGGGTTGTAGATGTTCATCCCCCGGATCTGCATCTCGTCGAGCAGCTCGATCCGCGCCACCGGCAACCCCGATTGGATCGCCAGGATCACCGCGTCGACTGCGCCCTCGACGCTCTCGAACGCGCATGTTGCCGCCGAGATCGCCTCCGGCTGCCCATACAGCCGCAAGGTCAGCTCGGTGATCACCCCCAACGTGCCCTCCGACCCGACGAACAGCCGCGTCAGATCATAACCGGCGGAGGATTTGCGCGCCCGTGTCCCGGTGCGGATCAACCGCCCGTCCGCTAGCGCAACCTCCAGCGCCAGCACATTCTCCCGCATCGTGCCGTAGCGCACCGCGTTGGTGCCGGAGGCCCGCGTCGCCGCCATCCCGCCCAGGCTGGCGTCGGCGCCGGGATCGACGGTGAACATCAGCCCGGTCGCCCGCAGCTCCTCATTCAGCTGTTTGCGCGTCACCCCCGGCTGCACCACGGCGTCAAGATCCGCCTCATGCACCGCCAGCACCCGGTTCATCCGCGACATGTCCAGCGTCACCCCGCCCGAGGTCGGCACCACATGCCCCTCCAGCGACGAGCCGACCCCGAACGGCACGATCGGGCAGCGCGCCCCGGCGCAGAGCTTCAGAATCTCGGCCACCTCCTCAGCGCCGTCGGGAAACGCCACGGCGTCCGGCCGCACCGGGTCGAAATGCGCCTGATCATGGGCGTGTTGATCCCGCACCGAGTCGCCGGTGGAGAGCCGCTCGCCGAGCATGTTGCGAAGCTTGTCGATCACTGAGGCGCGCGGCGCGTCGAGCATTGGGGGCCTCCCTGGGATGTTTTGCGCAAAGCTATCTCAGCTGGGGCGGGAGGGAAAGGTGGGTGCGGCCCCGGTCGATATTCCGCTTGAGGCCCGCAGCATGCGCATGCGACCTCTATACCCGCTGATCTGCAAAAGAGGCCCGCATGAGCGTCATCCAATCCGCCGTCTCCCCCCGCTCGGACAGCTTCCGCGCCAACCGCGCGGCGATGGAGGCGGCGTTGGCCGAGGTCCGGGCCGCCGTCGACGCCGCCATGGCCGGAGGCGGGGAGGCGGCGCGGGAGCGGCATCTGTCGCGCGGCAAGATCCTGCCCCGTGACCGGGTGGCGCGCTTGCTTGACCCTGGCTCGCCCTTCTTGGAGATTGGCGCGACAGCCGCCCACGGGCTCTATGACGGCGCCGCCCCGGCGGCGGGGGCGATCGCCGGGATCGGCCGCGTCTCCGGCCGCGAGGTGATGGTGGTCTGCAACGACGCCACCGTGAAGGGCGGCACCTATTACCCGATGACGGTAAAAAAACATCTCCGCGCCCAGGAGATCGCCGCCGAGAACCGCCTGCCTTGCGTCTATCTGGTCGACAGCGGCGGCGCCAACCTGCCCAACCAGGACGAGGTGTTCCCCGACCGCGACCATTTCGGCCGCATCTTCTACAATCAGGCCCGGATGTCGGCCGACGGCATCGCCCAGATCGCTGTTGTCATGGGCTCCTGCACCGCTGGCGGCGCCTATGTCCCGGCGATGTCGGACGAGACCATCATCGTTAAGAACCAAGGCACGATCTTTCTCGCGGGTCCGCCGCTGGTGAAGGCGGCGACGGGCGAGGAGGTTTCCGCCGAGGATCTCGGCGGCGGCGACGTTCACACCCGGCTCTCCGGCGTCGCCGATCATCTCGCCGAGGACGACGCCCACGCCCTCGCCCTGGCGCGGCGGGCGGTGGCCAATCTCAATCGGGTCAAACGCGCCGAAATTGACTGGCGCGACCCCGAGCCGCCGCTCTACGATCCCGAGGAGATTCTTGGCGTCGTCCCAGCGGACCTGCGCACCCCCTACGACATCCGCGAGGTGATCGCCCGCACCGTCGACGGCTCCCGCTTCGACGCCTTCAAGCCGCGTTACGGAACTACCCTGGTCTGCGGCTTCGCCCATATCCACGGGATGCCGGTCGGCATTCTGGCCAATAACGGCGTGCTGTTCTCCGAGAGCGCGGTGAAGGGCGCCCATTTCGTCGAGCTGTGCTCACAGCGGCGCATTCCGCTGATTTTCCTGCAAAACATCACCGGCTTCATGGTCGGCCGCAAATATGAGGCCGAGGGCATCGCCAAGCACGGCGCCAAACTGGTCACCGCCGTCGCCACTACGTCAGTGCCGAACGTAACGATGCTGGTCGGCGGCAGCTTCGGCGCCGGCAATTACGGCATGGCCGGGCGCGCCTATCAGCCGCGCTTCCTCTGGAGCTGGCCAAACAGCCGCATCTCGGTGATGGGCGGCGAGCAAGCGGCGGGCGTGCTGGCGACCGTCCGCCGCGACGGCATCGAGCGCAAGGGCGGCAACTGGAGCGCCGAGGAGGAGGCCGCCTTCAAGCAGCCCACCATCGAC
>JAHQVS010000233.1 GCA_019634215.1 Paracoccaceae bacterium
ACCCGCAGAGGGCGCGTGGCCATCGATCAAACGATCCACCTCGCCGCGCAGCGCCGCCATCGCCCCACGCAACCGCTTCATCTCGGCGTCAATGTCGTCCGCGATTGGGTTGGGTAGAATGATTTTCGGTTCATGCAGCGCGACGCGCCCCATGGCGACGCCTTCCGCCGCCGCCGATCCCTCCAGCAGCTTAGGCCCTCGGCGCACGTCGATCAAAGTCCGACGCCCGCTCCCCGACAGTGCGCCGGAGTCCGCCATCTCGGCAATGACGGTGGCGATCAACTCCAGCGCATCGACCTCCTCCTCGTCATAGAGGCGCGCCGCCTTGTTCTGCACCACCAGCACGCCCAGCGTGTGGCCCTGTCGGCGAATAGCCGCGCCAAGAAAGGACTGATAGATCTCCTCGCCGATCCCAGGAATGAACTGGAAACCAGGCGTGTTCGGCGCGTCGTCGGTGTTGATCAGCTCGCCAGTCTGAGCAATGCGCCCGACCAGCCCCTCGCCCAACGCGAGGCGGGCGACATGAACCGAGTTTGGGTTCAAACCCTCAGTGGCGCACAACTGCAAAGTTACGTCATCATTCAGCAGATAAATCGAGCAGACCTCGGCCACCATATTGACCGCAATCAGCCGCACGATTCCGTCCAGACGCGCCTGCCCGTCTCCAGGACGCGCCAGCGCCTCGCGGATTCGGCGCAGCAGAACACGCGGCCTGACACCGCCGCGACTCGCGCTGGGACTTCTGATCGTCATATCCGTCGGCTCCGGATGAAGCGCCTGAAACCCTGTCGAGAGGTCGCGCCGGCTCCCGCTTCACCTCAAACGCTCACGCCATCCTTGATGATGCCGACAGCGCTTTGACGGCGTCGCTTCCGTGACACTCCGCCACGCTCGGCCCGTTCGCTATAGTACGCCAAATCCGCGCACAGCGCACAACATAAGACACCCGCTCCGCCGAGGGAGGCGAAACCCCTCTTAGGCCGTTTCGGCCCGGGGGGCACGCTCAAGTTGGAAGGCGGCGTGCAGCGCTTGCACCGCCAACTCCATATATTTGCGCTCCACCAAGACGCTGACCTTGATCTCGGAGGTGGTGATCACCTGAATATTGACCCCATCATCCGCCAGAGCCTGGAACATCTTCTGCGCCACGCCGGTGTGACTGCGCATGCCGACGCCGACCACTGAGACCTTGGAGACGTTGTCGTCCTTCACCAGATTCTCATAGCCAATGTCCTCGCGCGCGGCTTCCATCGCGCTGATGGCGCGGTCGAAATCCGCCAAGGTGACGGTGAAAGTCATGTCAGTGCGGGTGCCGGCCGAGATGTTCTGCACGATCATGTCGACATTCACCCCCGCACGCGCCAAGGGCCCGAAAATCGCGGCTGCCACGCCTGGCCGATCATCCACACGTTGCAGGGTGATTTTCGCCTCGTCGCGTGAGAAGGCGACTCCGCTCACTACCTGGCTCTCCATCTCGCCCTCCAGGATCTTTTGCTGAATCTCGTCTTCATCGCACACCAGCGTGCCCGGCCACTCGCTGCCAATACGGTCCTCGAAGGTCGAGAGCACCTGCAGCCGGACCTTATGGTTCTTCGCCAGCCCGACGGCGCGGGTCTGGAGCACCTTGGCCCCCAGCGAGGCCAATTCCAACATCTCATCAAAGGAGATGTTGTGGATCTTGCGGGCCCGGCTCTCGATGCGCGGGTCGGTGGTGTAGACGCCGTCAACATCCGTGTAGATGTCGCACCGCTCCGCCCCGATCGCCGCCGCTAACGCCACTGCAGAAGTGTCCGAGCCGCCGCGCCCTAGCGTGGCGATACGGTTGTCCGGGCCAAGCCCCTGAAACCCCGAGACCACGGCGTGCAGCTGTTCACCGAATTTCTGCTCCAACGCCTCGGTATCGATCCGGTCAATCCGGGCGGCGCCATGCGGCCCGACGGTGCGGATCGGAATCTGCCACCCCTGCCATGATCGCGCTGGCACGCCGAGCTGCTGAAGCGTCAACGCCATCAGGCCGGAGGTCACCTGCTCGCCGGCTGCGACCACGGCGTCATATTCCCGGGCGTCATAGAGCGTTGATATATCACGGACATAGTCGACCAACTTATTGGTCTCGCCCGCCATCGCCGATACAATGACAGCGACGTCATACCCGCGCGCCGCTTCAGCGGCGACCTTCTCGGCCGCCCCGCGAATCCGGTCGAGATCGGCCACAGAAGTGCCGCCAAACTTCATCACCAAGCGCGGACGCCGCCCTTGTCCGCCGTCATCAGGGCTGGGAGATACAATCGTCGAGGTCATGGTACGCCGCCTGAATTCAAGTCGCGACGTCTTAAGTCAGCCGGCGCCAAAGGTCCAGACGCCGGCGCCGCTATGTAGGAGAGCCCTTGGCGCACATAGGCTTACGCTGGGTCCTGATCAACGCGGCCGCCCCTGACCAACAATCATCCTTAAGAATCATCGTGCTTCTCAATCCAGGGGATCGGGGCGCAGGGAACACCCTCCTCCAACAAAGCCTCCGCTTCGTCGGGGGTAACCTCGCCGTAGATCGAGCGGGCGTCGGCGTCGCCGTCATGAATACGCCGAGCCTCGTCCGCGAAATCGCCGCCGACATAATCGGAGGTGGCCTCGACATAGGCCCTCATCGCCCGCAAACGCTGCGCCATCACCCTCATGCGCGCATCAGGCGTTGTCATCCCTGATGGCTCCACAACGGCGGGCAGCGCTGGCGGGGGCAGGGGCGGCGTCTCCTGAACCTGGGGCGTCGCCGCCGGAGCCTCCGGCGCGGCGGCGTTGGTGACCACGCCGGGGGTCATTAACGCCTTCTCGACGGTGATCGACCCGCATTCCGGGCAACTGATCAATCCCCGGTCCCGCTGAACCGGGTACGCGTCGCTGTTCGGAAACCAAGCCTCGAAACGATGGCGCGCCTCGCACTTCAACGTGTATTTGATCATGTGTCGAGACATCTCATCAAACGACGCACCCAGGGGTACAGGTTTGTTTAGTGGACACTTTCGGCCCGGAACTCCGCTTCAAGCATAGAGGTGCGGCCCGCAAAGGTCCAGTCACGCTACTTTTTCCGCCGCCCCGCCTCACAGCTGTCTCGGACCGGATACAGTGGCTTTCAAGCGCTCTGTCACCTCCACCGCAATCATGATACCCGAGCAAGATACCTGAACGAGGCCTGAACGAGACCTGGGCGAGACCTGGGCATGACGCTCGCGTCGGGGGGACAGCTCCGGGGAGGTCGACTCCTCCTTTCTCATCTCATTCGACCTGATTGATCATGCGCTCATCCAACACGCCGCCCTCACCGCTCAACCCCCGTCACCCTGCAGAGTCAGGCAAGGCGACCAGCAGGCCGTCAAACATGGCGTCCGGTTTGGCTCGATTGACGCCCTTGGCGCGCGCGCTGCGCTTGGCGACTCCGGCGGCCGTGGCCTCCTTGGTGGTCGCCCTCTTCGCCACAACCGACCCCAAATCGGCAACCCTGGCGCTGGGCGTGGCTTGTGGGGTGTTGGCCGGCGCCGCGGCGGCGTCGATCATGCCCTTGGCCGCGCCATCCTCGCGCGCCGCCACCGGACCCAGCGCACGGCCTGAGCGGCGTCCGCCCGTCCCCGCCTCACCACTCCCCCTCACCGACCATTCGCTCGGCCAATCCCGGGAGATCCTCAAACGTTTACCGCAAGGGTTGGTGCTGCTCGATAGCCGCGGCGAGGTGGTGTTCACCAACAACGCCGCTGAGGAGGATCTCGGGGTGGCGCTCGCCGGGCGTCACTACTCCGCCACCCTGCGCGCGCCCGGCTTGGTCGACGCCGTCGCCCGCGCCCTTGAGGACGGTGTGTCGTCAAAGCTGGAATTTTCGGTGCGCCGGGGACAAGAGCGCCATATGGCGGCGACGGTCACGCCGTTGTCCAAGAGCCACCCATATACGCGGGCGCTCATCACCTTCGAGGACAACACGCGCATCCGCCGCGCCGAACAGCTGCACCGGGATTTCGTCGCCAACGCCAGCCACGAGCTGAGGACGCCCCTGGCCTCCATCTCCGGCGTGATTGAGACATTGCAGATCTCCGCCCGCGACGACCCCGCCGCGCAGGAGCGCTTTTTAAAGATCATGGCGCAGCAAACCGATCGAATGCGGCGCTTGGTCGAGGATTTGATGTCGCTGAACCGGATCGAGCTGAACGAGCATGTCCCGCCGCGCGATCTGATCGCTCTTAACGCCCCGCTCGACGACGCGGCGGCGCTCACAACCCCGCCTGAACGCGCCGACGCTCTGACCATCGCCCCCCTGCCCCCACGAACGGTGGTGCGCGGCGATCATCGTGAATTGACGCAACTGTTCGCCAATTTGCTGAACAACGCCTTCAAATACGGCGGCGACGCCCCGATCACGGTCAAGGCGCTCACGGACCCTGAGCGCCCGAACTGGATCGGCCTGGCAGTCCAGGACCAAGGCCCCGGCATCCCCAAAGAACATCTGCCGCGTTTAACGGAACGCTTCTATCGGGTCGATACAGCCATAAGCCGCAACAAGGGCGGCACCGGTCTCGGCCTCGCGATTGTAAAGCACATCGCCGCCCGCCATCGTGGTGAGTTAACGGTCGACAGCGAACTTGGTCGCGGCAGCCGATTCACCGTCTGGCTGCCATTGGTGGATTCCCCTCGCAACAACCACTCAGTTGACGCTTCGCCGCAACAAAAGCAGGCCGTCATATCTGAGGGCTCCGCAGAAACGTAACGGAAACACCACATAATACCCTTATTTATATATATACAAATATCATATATTCGCTCGACCTTACTCTAATCTGAAATTAAACTGTAATATTACCGTCACGAAGTCTTCGTCAGCCACCCCTAGGTTCCGCGCAGCGGGTTTGGGGGGACGCACTGTGACATGGACGCTCCAAACTCGTACTGCCTGAGAGAGATTGGAGAATTACCGTGAAGATGACCCATTTCGGCATCGCCATCGCGGCGGCGGCCGTGGCCTTCGCCGGCGCTGCGTCGGCCCGCGACCAGATCCGCATCGTCGGCTCCTCGACTGTTTTCCCGTTCGCTACTGCGGCTGCTGAGCAGTTCGGCAAGACCTCGGGCGAGAAAACCCCTGTGGTCGAGTCCACTGGTTCGGGCGGCGGCCTGAAGCTGTTCTGCGCCGGCGTCGGCACTGAGCACCCGGACATCACCAACGCTTCTCGCCGGATGAAGACCAAAGAGTGGAAACTCTGCAACGAGAACGGCGTGACCGCTGTTGTCGAAAGCGTCGTCGGCTTTGACGGCATCGTCGTCGCCAACGCCAAGTCGTCTCCGAACCTGGACCTGACCCTCGGCCAGCTCTACACCGCGCTGCACAAAGGTTCGACCGCGACCAACTGGTCCGACGTCGATCCGTCCCTGCCGGCGGTGAAGATCGAAGTCCTCGGCCCGCCGCCGTCCTCCGGCACCCGCGACGCGTTCGAAGAGCTCGTCATGGAAGAGGGCTGCGAGGAAGCTGGCGGCTCTTGCGATGAGATCGAAATCCGTGAAGACGGCGCATATGTCGAGTCGGGCGAGAACGACAACCTGATCGTCTCGAAGCTCGAAGCCAACCCGGATGCGGTCGGCGTCTTCGGCTACTCCTTCCTTGACCAGAACTCGGACAAGATGAAAGGCGCGCTGATCAACGGCGTCGAGCCGACTTTCGACAACATCGCGTCGGGCGAGTACCCAGTGTCGCGTTCGATGTACTTCTACATCAAGAAAGCGCATGTCGGCATCGTTCCTGGCATCATGGGCTATGTTGGTGAGTTTGTGTCCGAAGGCGCTTCGGGAAGCGGCGGCTACCTGGCTTCCAAAGGCCTGATCCCGCTGCCGGCTGACAATCACGGCACCAACGCCGCGACTGTTCTGTCGCTGACGGAAATGGACGACGACACCTTGACCAAAGGCGCCTTCGAGTAAGGCTCCGACCAAGGCGCGGCCCCTTCAAAAGGGCCGCGTCGAGCGCCCCGCTTCCGGCGGGGCGCTCTGTCAGCCTCAGCAAGACCCTGACTTTCTTTTATGCTGAACCTTCCATGGCGCGATCAACCGCCGCCGTGACCAAGACCGAGGGCATGCGATGATTAGCGCCGCCGCACTGGCGATCCTGGTTCTCACCGTCGTCATTTATGTTTTCGCACGTACGCGAGCGGTTGGGACAGCGGGGGGCGTCCTGCGGAATCTGCACTCGCGTCCTTCGTACCACGGCCTGTTCTGCGCTATGTGGACGTTGCTGATCGGGATCGCCTTGTTGCTGATCGGCTCAGTCGCCTCCAGCACCTATATCGACAGTGAAATGTCGGCGTATGTGAGCGCCAAAGCCCCCGACGACCTCGCCGTGATCCAGCAAGAGCTGATCGTCAACGACGCCAAGGCGATCGCGGAGGGCCGCGTCACCAGCACCGAGGACGCGCTGCGCCTGGATGCGGCCAAGATCTACTCCGAGATGGCCGAAACCCGGCAATACGGCGTCTCCATACTAGCGATTGGCGGTGCGCTGCTCGCCGCCGCCCTGACCTTCTTTCAGATTACGCCGGCCTTCCGGGCCAGAAACCGCAGCGAGCGTCTGGTGCGCACACTGCTGTTCGTGGCGGCGGCGGTGGCGATCTTCACCACTCTCGGCATCGTACTGTCGCTGATTGGCGAAACTCTGCTGTTCATGGACAAGATGGAGTGGAAGGTCGGCAACTTCCTGTTCGGGACGAACTGGGCGCCGTTGGCCCACGCCCGTGAGGGTTTCATCTCGCCAGACACGATTGGCTGGCTGCCAATCCTCGCCGGCACCATGATGATCACCGTGATCGCGATGCTGGTGGCGGTGCCGGTCGGCCTGATGGCGGCGATCTACCTCTCGGATTACGCCAGCCCGCGCGTGCGCGCCTGGGCCAAGCCGATGCTGGAAATCCTGGCCGGCATCCCGACCGTGGTCTACGGCTTCTTCGCCGCGATCACGGTGGCGCCGTTCATCCGGGAGGCAGGAGAAGCGATCGGCCTGACGGTCTCTGGCCAAAGCGCGCTCGCCGCCGGGATCGTGATGGGGATCATGATCATCCCCTTCATCTCGTCGCTCTCGGACGACGTCATCAACGCGGTGCCGCAATCTCTGCGCGACGGCTCCTACGGCCTTGGCGCCACCAAAGCCGAGACCATCCGCAACGTGATCCTGCCGGCGGCCCTGCCCGGCATCATCTCGGCGGTGATCCTCGGCGTCTCCCGCGCGATCGGCGAGACCATGATCGTGGTGATGGCGGCGGGTCAGGGGCCAAACCTGACCTGGAACCCGCTGGAGACCATGACCACCGTGACGGTGCAAATCGTCCAGCTCATCGTCGGCGACACCGAAGCCCAGCTCGCCGCCGGCCCCGCCTTCACCCTCGGCTTCGCGCTGTTCACAGTCACGCTGATCCTCAACATCGTCGCGCTGCGCATCGTGCGCAAATACCGCGAGCTGTACGATTAATCGGAAGCCCCGAGGGATAGGAAGGACACGGCCATGGTCGATATGAAGGCTCTCTCCGACTACCACAGCTCGGATGCTGCAAAGCGCTTTTTGCGCAAGCGCCACGCCTCCGAGTCGCGGTTCAAATTCTTCGGCGCCCTGGCGATCGCGGTGGCGATCCTGGCGTTGGCGACGCTGGTGTGGACCATTGGGTCCAACGCCATCCTCGGGCTGAAGGAGTACACCGCCAAGATCGACGTCTCCCTGCCAGCAGCCGCATTTAACCGAGAGACGGCGGTAAAACCCTATGAACGGCCCCTGATCGAACAGGGGCTGATGGTTGAGGAGACCATCGTCCGCCGCGTGTTCCGCAAGGATGTCTCCGACGCCCTCCAGGCCAGCTTGTTCGGAACCTTCGGCCAAGTGTTAGAGAAGGATCAGGAGGACACCTATAACCTGCTGTCCGGCGGCAACATCGACACCCTGTTTCAGCGCGTCTATGACGGCGAGCTGAAAGGGGGCGACACCGTCACCAGCTATGAGGCGCTGCTCTCCGACGACGCCCAACTCTATTTCAAGGGCGCATTCGGTGAACTGAGCTTCCGCCAGCCCAGCGGCATCCTCACCCCAATCGGGTCCGAAGGCGAAATCAAACTGTCGGACGCCGCCAACGACTTCGTCGACGCTTTGAGCATGGTTAAACAAGCGCTCATCCTCCGTGCCGAGCGCCTGGAACGCGAGGCCGCGCGTCAGCAAAACGGCGTCGACGTGTTTGAGGCGCGCTTGCAGGACGACAGCCTTGAGGCTGAGACCCGCGAGGAGCTGGAAAGCCAAGTGACGCGCTTCAAGGCGCAAAAACAGCGGCTCGCCGATGAGGCTGCAGACCTCAAACAACGCGCGGAGCAGGCTGGCGGCGATGAGATATTGAGCCCGCAGCTCCCAAGTTTCTTCGTCTTCATCAATGACGGGGTGGTCAAACTCACCAAGCTCTCCAACTCCGAAGCGACCGGCGTGGTGATGCGCCCTCTCTCCTCCGAGGCGGAAGCCAACCCGAGCGAATGGCGCTTGGGCGTGTTCGAAACGCCCGAGGCGGGGCGCAAACTCAGCGACGTCCAACTGATCTATCTAGAGTCGCTGAAGGAGCGGGATTTGATCTCCTCCAATGCGAATTTCTCCTTCATGAGCAACGGCGACAGCCGCGAGGCGGAGCTGGCGGGCGTCTGGGGCGGCTTGGTCGGCAGCTTCTGGACCATGCTTGTCACCTTCTCGATCGCCTTCCCAGTCGGGGTGATGGCCGCGATCTACCTGGAGGAGTTCGCTCCGAAGAACGCCTTCACCGACTTTATCGAAGTCAACATCAACAACCTGGCGGCGATCCCCTCGATCATCTTCGGCTTATTCGGCCTGCTGCTGCTGCTCTCGGGGTTCGAGATCCCGATCTTCGGCGGCGTCGAGATCGGCGGCTGGTTCAAGGAGTATCGCTCCGCAGCCTTCGTCGGCGGCATCGTGCTGGCGTTGATGACGCTGCCCACCATTATCATCGCTGGCCGCGCTTCGGTCCGCGCTGTGCCGCCGTCCATTCGCGCGGCGGCGTTGGGGCTCGGCGCCTCCAAGGTGCAAACCACCTTCCACCATGTGTTGCCGCTGGCGATGCCCGGCATTATGACCGGCACCATCATCGGCATGGCCCAAGCTTTAGGCGAGACCGCGCCGCTGCTGATGGTCGGCATGGTCGGCTTCTTCGCCGAAGTCGCGGGCGGGGTCAGCGACCCCACCACGGTGATGCCGGCGCTGGTTTACTTCTGGTCCGACTATCCCGAGAACCTGTTCGAGTTGAAAACTTCGCTCGCGATTGTCGTGCTATTGCTCTTCTTGGTGGCGATGAACGCTTGTGCGGTGTTTCTTCGCAAACGGTTCGAGCGGCGCTGGTAATCGAAGCGTCTTGCCTGTTTTGAAAGGATAATTCGATGAGCGAGTCACAGACCGAGGCGCCCGTCACCGTCGCAACGCCTACCCCGACCGCCTCAGCCGCCACCGAGGCGCGCCCGAACAAGATGATCGCCAGCGACGTCGATGTGTATTACGGCGACGCCCACGCGATTAAGAATGTGTCGGTCGAGCTTCAAGACCGCACCGTCACCGCCTTCATCGGCCCATCGGGCTGCGGCAAGTCGACGTTCCTGCGCTGCCTGAACCGCATGAACGACACCATCGACATTTGCCGCGTGACCGGCTCCATCGATTTGGACGGCGGCAACATCTACGACCGCGACGTCGACCCGGTGCAGCTCCGCGCCCGGGTTGGAATGGTGTTCCAGAAACCAAACCCCTTCCCGAAATCGATCTACGACAACGTCGCCTACGGCCCGCGCATCCACGGCTTGGTGAACAACAAAGCCGATCTGGACGAGGCGGTCGAAAGCGCCCTGCGCCGCGCGGCGATGTGGGACGAGGTCAAGGACCGCCTTGACCAGCCGGGCACCGGCCTCTCCGGCGGCCAACAGCAGCGCCTCTGCATCGCCCGGGCAATCGCCACCGCCCCTGAAGTACTGTTGATGGACGAGCCGGCGTCGGCGCTTGACCCGATCGCCACGGCGAAGATCGAAGAGCTGATTGACGAGCTTCGGCAGAACTATTCGATCGTGATCGTGACGCACTCGATGCAACAGGCGGCCCGCGTCAGCCAGAAAACCGCCTTCTTCCACTTGGGCATCCTGGTCGAATACGACGACACCTCGAAGATCTTCACCAACCCTTCGGACGAACGGACCCAGGATTACATCACCGGCCGGTTCGGCTGAGATCCGCTTGACGCGCGCCACCGGCGCGGCGATGCGCCTGCCTTGGAGCCATCGGCGATCAGCCCCGCCTACGCTGATCGCCGCTGGTGGAAACATACAAAGCGAGAGCAAAGGCCTGACGAAATCAGGCCGTCCCTTGTCCTCGTATTGATCGGAGCCCATCACCATGGCGCAGCACGCCGCCAGCGCCTTTGACACTGATCTTTCAGCGCTACGATCGCGGTTGTCCGAGATGGGGGGCTTGGCTGAGGAGCAACTCGCATCAGCGATGAACGCGGTTCAGCGGCGAGACATGCCGCTCGCCCGGCAGGTGATCGAAGATGATGTGAAGCTTGACCGCCGCGAGACCGAGCTTGAAGAGCTGGCCGTTCGCACCCTCGCCCTGCGCCACCCCATGGCCCAAGACCTGCGCGAGACCATCGCCGTCCTGAAAATCGCCTCCACGTTGGAGCGGATCGGCGATCTGGCCAAAAACATCGCCCGCCGTATAAGCGCGCTCGCTCCGGACGATCGCCGCCAGATTGACGCAGGCATTCTGCGGATGGGGCAGTTGGCTCAAGGCCAATTGACCGACGCGCTCGACGCCTATGGCGGCCGCGACACCGCCGCCTCGGTCGCGCTCTGGCGTCGAGATATCGAAATAGATGAACTTTATAATAGCCTATTTCGCAGCTTAATATCTCAAATGACTCAAGATCCGAAGCTGGTAAGTCATGGCGCTCAACTCCTCTTTATTGCCAAAAACCTGGAAAGAGTTGGTGATCACACCACCTTTATTGCGGAAATGACGTATTACGTTGTAATTGGTCAACCCCTTGCTGATGAACGCCCGAAGGGCGACCCGTTGTTTCCATTGCCTGATGCGCATCCGGCAACGGAATACGACCCGACATGAGCGATAACATGGAGATCACGGCATGGCGGCTCGCATATTAGTTACCGAAGACGACGAAGCGTTGATCGCTCTTCTTGAGTATAACTTGTCACACGCTGGCTTTGATGTGACGATATGCCGAAATGGCGAAGAGGCGCTTGACACCCTCAAGGATGAAAAGCCCGACCTTCTGTTGTTGGATTGGATGTTGCCGCATGTCTCAGGGATCGAGATCTGCCGTCAGGTCCGCGCCCGATCCGACACCCGCGACACCCCGGTCATCATGCTGACCGCGCGGGGCGAGGAAGAAGATCGCATTCGCGGTCTGGACACCGGCGCTGACGATTATCTCACCAAGCCGTTCTCCATGACCGAGCTATTGGCCCGGGTGCGCGCGGTGTTGCGCCGCTCACGGCCCACCTTGGCCGGCGACATCGCAACTTTCGGAGACATTATCTTGGATCGTGAGACGCGGCGCGTCCGGCGCGGTGACCGCGAGGTGCATGTCGGACCGACGGAGTTCCGCCTGCTCGACTGCCTGCTGCAACGTCCAGGCCGCGTCTACAGCCGGGAACAATTGCTCGATATGGTGTGGGGCCGCGATGTATATGTCGAAGCCCGGACCGTCGATGTGCATGTCGGGCGGCTGCGTAAAGCCCTCAACCGTCGCGGTGAAAACGATCCTATCCGCACAGTGCGCGCGGCAGGTTATGCTCTGGACGAAACCTACGGCACGCTGAACGCCACCACTCAACGCGACGCCAGAGATGGCCAAGCCACGGCTTAAGAAACGTGAGCCTTAGGCTGGCGGCGACATTGCGCTGCCCAGCCCATCTAGGCTGCTCTTGGCGTCTTATTAAGCCGCGCCTGCCCGGCTGCGGGAGCGGTCCCGGTCACGCCTGGACGACATCGGCTGATAGGCCACCGCCACATGCGCCGAACAATACGGCTTCTCCGCCGCGCACGCCAAACCGCAGAAGTAAAAATCATCCGTGCTCGGGTCGCCGATCGGCCATTTGCAGGTGCGTTCGTTCAGCTCCAACAGAGACAATTTACGCGCGCTACGCTCCACCTCGGCCGCCAGCGCGGCGATCGGGTTGGGTTGCTCAACGTCATCCTGCACAACAGCAGGGACGACTTCGACAGGTTTCTGTTTCGGCTCTACCAACTTCGGCTCCTCAACAACGGGCTCAGCCGTTTTCTTAGGCGCCGGAGTTTCGCTCGTTTCAGCAGCAGCCGGTTTTGCGACCGCGGAGCGGTTTGAGAGCCCCAAGCGATGCACTTTGCCGATAACTGCGTTGCGGCTCACTCCGCCAAGGGCCTTCGCGATCTGACTCGCGGTGAGGCCGTCCGCCCACAACTCCTTGAGTTTCTCAACGCGTTCATCCGTCCAAGCCATTGGCTGCTTCCCCTCCATCGGTCTCGAGCCGTTACGCAAAATCCGAGCCCATCAACATGCGATGTGCCTGAGATAATGCGCCCCTCTTGACGAGACAAAGGGTGTAGCAGTTTTAACCCTCGCGCGCTACTTCTCGGTTCGGCGACGACGGCTAAGCCTCTCGTCGCAACCGCCGGGTTGAAACGTTGGAAAGGAACGAAATGAATGCGCAGCTTCCGCGCGACATGGCGCTTCAGCGCACGACCATGGGTGCACGCCGTTTTGGCCGCGTCAATTGGATCGGCGTTTGGACACTATTTCGCCGCGAAGTGCTGCGTTTTTTCAACGTTTACACACAAACCCTAGTTGCACCCGTCATCACAGCGGCCATGTTTATGGCAGTTTTTACACTCGCACTCGCTCAAGGGCGGGGGGAGACGCTGGGCGTCGCCTTCATCACGTTCCTCGCGCCAGGGGTGGTGATGATGACCGTGTTGCAAAACGCCTTCGCCAATACCTCCTCTTCAATCATGATCGCGAAGATCCAGGGAAATATCGTCGATACCTTAATGCCGCCGCTCTCCGCCTCGGAGCTGACCGCCGCCATCGCCTGCGGGGGCGCGGCGCGGGGGATCGCTGTGGCGCTGTTGGCCTCGGCGGTCCTGTTTCCGATCGCAGGCGTGCCGCTGGCTCAGCCGCTCTGGGCGCTCTTTTTCATGGTCGCCGGCTCTCTAATGATGGCGCTTATCGGCCTCGCGGCGGGGATATGGTCGGAAAAATTCGATCATATCGCTGCGGTGACCAATTTCATCATCACCCCGCTCTCCTTTTTGTCGGGCACGTTCTACTCCATTGAGCGCCTGCCAGAGCCGTTCGCCACCGCTTCGCTGTTCAACCCCTTCTTCTATTTGATCGACGGTTATCGTTACGGCGCGATTGGCGTGAGCGACGCGTCGCCCTGGATTGGCGCCTGCGTGATCCTGGTCGCCATTTTCGCCGTTGGGGCGCTTTGCTGGCGGATGTTTGGCACGGGATACAAGTTAAAGAGCTGACCGCCTTCATTGACACCGAGGGGCTGAATACCGATAGTTTAGCGAGCGCCCCGACGCGATGTCGCCCGGGGCGTTTTTGTTTCGGGCGGCCGCTTGACGGTCGCTGCTGCATTGTCTCGCAGCGGCGCACGAACACTGCGTCGCCCGTTGTTCTTTGGTCATATTGGAGGCCAATCTCGTGATCACGCCCGTCATGCCAACCTACGCGCGGGCGCCTATCTCCTTCACACGGGGAGAAGGGCCCTGGCTGTTCGACGAAGACGGCCAGCGCTACCTCGACTTCGGCAGCGGAGTTGCGGTGAATGCGCTGGGACACGCCCATCCGGCGCTCGTCGAGGCGTTGACGGAGCAGGCGCGACGATTATGGCATGTCTCCAATATCTATCGCATCCCAGAGCAAGAAGCGCTGGCGGAGCGGCTGATCGAAGAAACCTTCGCTGATACGGTGTTTTTCACCAACTCCGGCGCCGAGGCGATGGAGTGCGCGATCAAAACCGCGCGGAAATACCACAGCCATCACGGCAGCCCGGAGCGCCATCGGATCATCACCTTCGAGGGCTCCTTCCATGGCCGCACCCTGGCGACCATCGCTGCGGCCGGGGCTGAGAAACTGACTGACGGTTTCGGCCCCATGCTGGATGGGTTCGACCATGTCCCTTTCGGCGATCACGAAGCGCTAAACCACGCGATCGGGGACCAGACCGCCGCGATCTTGATCGAGCCGGTGCAAGGCGAAGGCGGCGTGCGTCCTGTGCCTGAACAATGTCTCAAGGGCCTCAGGGATCTGTGCGATCAGCACGGAATCCTGTTGATCCTGGACGAGGTTCAGTCTGGTATGGGCCGTACAGGCAAGCTGTTCGCGCATGAATGGTCGGGGATCGAGCCAGATATCATGGGCGCGGCCAAGGGCATCGGCGGCGGCTTCCCGCTTGGCGCCTGCCTCGCCACCGAGGCCGCCGCCGCTGGCATGCTGGCCGGTTCCCATGGCTCGACCTATGGCGGCAACCCGCTCGCCAGCGCCGTCGGCCTTAAAGTGTTGGAGACCGTCCTTGAGGACGGCTTCCTTGACCATGTCTCCCGCATGTCGGGCCTGCTGCGCCAAAAGCTGGAGGGGCTCGCCGCCTCCTGGCCGGAAGTGCTGACGGAGGTGCGCGGTGAAGGGCTGTTACTGGGTCTGCGCTGCAAGCGCCCCTCCGCCGAGCTGCTGCAAGCGGTCCGGGATGAGCGCTTACTGCTGATCCCCGCCGGAGACAATGTGTTGCGGGTGATACCGCCGCTCAATGTTCAACCGGACGAAATCGCCGCAGCGATGGAGGCGCTAGAACGCGCCTGCGCAAAAGCAGCGCAAATCTCGGAGGAGCGGCAACTGGAGGAGGCGCGGACGTGAACGCCTTAGACATGCGCAACGCCGATACTGGTTTGATCGGACCCCGTCATTTTCTGGAACTGGACGAACTGCCCGCCGCCGATCTGCGACGGATCGTTGACGCCGCCCGCGCACGCAAGGAGGCCCGGAAGGGCCTCCCCAAGGGGGCCGCCGACGCCGACGCGCCGCTGGCCGGGCACACCCTGGCGATGGTGTTCGAAAAGCCATCCACCCGCACCCGGACCTCATTCGACATGGCCATCCGCCAACTAGGCGGCTCGGCGATGGTGATGAACAGCGCTGATTTGCAGCTCGGGCGTGGCGAAACCATCGCCGACACCGCCCGGGTGCTGTCCGGCTATGTCGACGCCATTATGCTGCGCACCTTCGACCCACAGAAGCTAACGGAACTGGCCGACAATGCCGACGTGCCGGTGATCAACGGCCTCACCGACCGTTCACACCCTTGCCAGATCCTTGCTGACTTGATGACCTTCGAGGAAGTGAAGGGCCCGCTGAAAGGAGCGAAAATCGCATGGACCGGCGACGGCAATAATGTCGCAGCCACTTTTGTGCAAGCAGCGGCGGTTTTTGGGTTTGAGCTTGCGGTCGCCTGCCCAGACAGCCTGCGCCCCAACGCCGAGATCTTGAGGCGGGCGCAACAACGCGGCGCTAAGATCACCGTCACATCGGACGCCTCCAAGGCGGCGGCGGGCGCTGACTGCATCGTCACCGACACTTGGCTGTCGATGAATGACACAGACGGCGTCCGGCAGGCGCGGCATAATCTGCTGCGCCCGTATCAGGTGGACGATGCGCTGATGGCGCGCGCCAAGCCGGACGCGATCTTCATGCACTGCCTTCCAGCACACCGTGAGGAAGAGGCGACGGCGTCGGTCATGGACGGTCCGCAGTCGGTAATCTTCGACGAGGCTGAAAACCGGCTGCACGCGCAGAAGGCCATTCTCTTATGGTGCTTTGGCAAACTTTAACCAACGCTTGCCCTGGGGTGGCGTGAGGATCTGCACTAATGGATCAGACAAACACGCCGCCCCAGGCGGCCCCGCCTGGCGACGACTCCGTGCTGCCGTTCCAACTCGATCAGCTCGATTTGCGGGGCCGGGTCGTTCGACTAGACAAAACACTGGACCAGATCATGGCCCAGCATCGCTACCCGCCTAGCGTCTGCGCGCTCGTGGCGGAAGCGGCGTTGATCACCGCGTTGATCGGGCAAGCGATGAAGCTGCGCGGACGGTTTTCTGTGCAAGCGCGTGGTGAGAGCGCGATCAAACTGATCGCCACAGATTATTACGCCCCTTCCGCAGAGGGAGAGTTCGCCCGGCTGCGCGCCTACGCCCAGTTCGACCCCAAGGCGACGCCGGATGTCATCGAGGACCCCTACTCCCTGATTGGCGAGGGTCTGTTCGCGATGACAATCGACCAGGGGCGGCATATGGCCCCGTATCAAGGCCTGACCCCGCTGGTCTCCGGCGGACTGGCCGCTTGCGCTGAAACCTACTTCGCCCAGTCGGAGCAGATCGCCACCCGCTTCCATTTGGCCTTCGGCGAGTCAGCCCAGCCCGGCGGCCCCACGCAATGGCGCGCTGGCGGTGTGATGCTGCAGCATCTCGCGGAGTTCGGTGAAGGCGCGCAGCCGCTTGAGGGACCAAGCGGAGAGGATGGACTGCTCAGCCCCCAGGATATCGCCGAAATGGGCGATCGCGCTGAAGATTGGGGCCGCGCCAACATCCTGCTCGACACGGTCGAAGATCTAGAGCTGATCGGCCCGCATGTCTCGCCGGAAACGCTGCTCTGGAGGCTGTTTCATGAAGAGCAGCCACGGGTTTACCCACCCCAACCCATCCACTTCGGCTGCACTTGCCAAGGGGAGAAGGTTGAAACGCTGCTAACGCAATACCCAGAGGCGGAACTGCGGGAGATGGCGACCGACACCGGCGAGATTGTGGCTGACTGCCAGTTCTGCGGCGCGCAATACCGCTTCCCGCTAAACGCCTTGCTCAACCCCATCCCACCGGCGCAATCTTCCCTAAACTGATGACCTATGAGGAGTTTAACGCCTACTGCGCGTCTCTGCCCGCGACCACCCATGTGGTGCAATGGGGTGGGTCAGACGTCTGGAAGGTTGGGGGCAAGGTCTTCGCTATCGGTGGATGGGATGAAGGCGAAGGCTCACCGCCGCGCATCACCTTCAAGGTGTCCGAAATTGCGTTTGAGGCGCTGAAGGACAGTCCTGGTCTCCGCCCTGCTCCCTACCTTGCATCACGCGGCTTTTCTTGGATACAGCACTACGCTCCGCCGGGGCTGGATGACGCCGGGCTGCGCGAACACCTCAAAGCCTCGCACGCCCTCGTCGCCGCCGGCCTCACGAAAAAGAAGCAACGCGAACTTGGTTTTCAGAGTTAGGGAAACCATCAGCATCTGCTGCTCGGAAGAGGACAGAAAACGCTGCGTTCATCAGGGTCTCCTTTCAAGGCCACCCTGCCCCTTTCCAAAGGGCCAACGCTTGGTGAACAACTCTCACCAAGCGTTGGCAAGCGCGCGACGACGATCCCTGTTTAAATGGCTGGGGATAGCCAACAAGGACGACTCAAAGCCAAGACGCCTGGATGCTGGCGCCTTAAACGAGACAGCCGCGCACTGCTCCGACCGATCCTTGGGCGAAAAGATCAGCCGACACATGCACCGATCGCATTTGATCAGAACACGCGAAACGCTTTGGTCTCACCCCCAGCTGCTCAGCAACTGGGGGCCTTCGTCTTGGGCAATCCTCCTGAATACTGGTCGGATATATCTGTGTTGCAGCCCCTAACTATAAAAAAGCAGGCGAGAGAGATGTGCTGGCCAGCACACATACGTCAAAATCACCAAGAACTTTTGTGCGCCGCCAACCAACGCCCAACAATGAATTCGCGCGCAAAAATGCCAAACACAGCAACAGCCTAGAGAGTATTGTCTGACGCCCAAAAGACTGCTCACAGCCAGTCTGAGGCCCGTTGATCCAGGCGGAGGTAGCAAAATATTGCGCCCGGAGTTATCCGCAAATAGCCAATCCTAGATCTCGGCAAAAGACTGAGTCGAGAGCATGTACAAAACTATCTTTTTTGCCCCATCAATCAGGCTTCGCAGCCCACGGCCTCTCCCACTGAGGAAAAGCCGTCTGATCGCACCAACGCTGCGAGGTCATGCGCAATTTCCGATAGAAGGCTTGGCCCCTGATAGGCCAGAGCCGTGTAGAGCTGCACCAAAGAAGCGCCAGCCTTGATTTTGACATAGGCGTCGGCTGCGGTAGAGACCCCACCGACGCCAATCAGCGGCACTTGACCGCCTACCGCCCGACGCAGAGACCGCAACACTTCTGTTGAACGCTCAAACAACGGCGCGCCGGAGAGGCCCCCGGACTCCTTCGCCAACGGGCTACAGAGAGTATCTGGCCGGGCGAGTGTTGTGTTGGTCGCGACAATCCCATCCAACTTGGTCTCCAGCGCAATCCGCGCCACCGCATCAATCTCGGCGTCGCTGAGATCAGGCGCGATTTTAACCAAAACCGGAGGCTTCTTGGCCGCCTCGGCGCACTCGTCCCGGGCGGCGACCACACGCGTCAACAATTCCGTGAGCGCATCCGCCCCCTGTAGATCGCGCAACTTCTCGGTATTCGGTGAGGAGACATTCACGGTGAAGAAGCCAACCTGCCCCCACAGGCCGCGCAACACCGTCTCATAATCGGACATGCGGTCGTCCGAGTCCTTATTCGCCCCGAGATTGGCGCCTATGAAATCCGCCGGGCCTTGCCGAAGGCGCAGCCGGGCCGCGATGGCGTCCAGACCCCTATTGTTAAATCCCATCCGGTTGATGGCGGCCCGATCCTCGGCCAAGCGGAACAACCGGGGGCGCGGATTTCCAGCCTGAGGGCGCGGCGTCACCGCGCCGATCTCGACAAAGGCGGCCCCCATGGCCAACAGCGCGTCCGGCGCTTCGGCGTTCTTATCAAAGCCCGCCGCAACCCCTATCGGATGCGCGAACCGGAGCCCCCACAGATTGACAGCCAAGGCCGGATCAGAAGGCCGCGCCTTGGGCGCGACGCCCAAACGAAGGGCGCGCAGGGCGAAGCGATGCGCCGTTTCCGGCGGCAGCGCCTGTAAGGCGCTGAGAGCGAGGCGATCAAACATGGCGAGGGCTTACCGCGCCGCAGCCGATTTGCAAAACAGCGAAGCAAAAGTCCCGGCTTAAAGTGTTGAGAGTTCGCTCACACCCAACGCGGCGTACGCGCTGCATAGGCGCGGTAGGACGGGCCAAAACGATCAGTGAGATCCCGCTCCTCCACGGCGACTTGCCGCCGCAACACGACCACGCCAACCAACAGCGATATTAAGGTGAACAAGCAGGGAAGCGCCATAAACAGCCCCAACTGCATCGCCTGCACGCCCAGAAAAATCGGATTCCGGCTGCGCCCAAACGGGCCTCTCTGCAACAAGGCTTCGGGCCGATCCGCCGCCTCCTCGGCCATCGGCGACCCAGAGCGCCAGAGCGCGCCCATATAGTTATGCGCATACAGAACCACCCAAGCCCCGGAGAGCAACAATGCCGCGCCGATCAACCCAATCGCAGGATGCTGCACAACCGGCATGGGGCCGAGCCAAGCATCAATCTCCGGAAACGGCGCACGCGCCACAACAGCCGCCAGGATCAGCGCGCGAAACAGCTCGAACAACCGCCGCCCCCAGCGCTGGACGCCGCCGGCGGCTCCTCGATACACCTCGACATGCCCATCTCGTGAGCGTTGCGCGGCGAGTTTGGCGCTGTACGCCACCGCTAAAACGACAAAGAATGTCGCCAAGAACGCCCTTAGAAACATCTCTGTAGTCATGAAACTGCACCTTTCTACGGCGCTATAGCCACAACGCTGTGAAACACATCAACAGCGCGGCGATCAAGCCGACAGAAACAGTTTCACATATAGACCTCTACTCGCCAGCCAGCTCACCGACGCGCGACGCGATGGCGCAGGCCGGCGCAACGAAAAGCGCCGGCCCCGAGGGGCCGGCGAAGTACAGTCGAGAGAGAGAAAACGTCCACACAGGGACGCACTATCCCACGCAAAGATGGCGCCACTTCCGTCTATCCAGGCCGCGCCGAGCTTCGGCCTTGCGATTCAGTGACCTAAGATCTGGCTCAGGAACAGCTTGGTCCGGTCGCTCTGCGGGTTGGTGAAGAACGGCTCTGGCTCATTCTGTTCCACAATCTGCCCCTGATCCATAAAGATCACCCGGTTCGCCACCTGACGGGCGAAGCCCATCTCATGGGTGACGCAGATCATGGTCATGCCGTCTTCGGCGAGCCCGACCATCGTGTCGAGCACCTCCTTAATCATTTCCGGGTCCAACGCAGAAGTCGGCTCGTCGAACAGCATGATCTTAGGGTTCATACACAATGCCCGCGCGATGGCGACGCGCTGCTGCTGACCACCTGAGAGCTGACCAGGGTATTTTCCGGCCTGCTCGGGGATCTTGACCCGCTCCAGATAATGCATGGCGCTCTCTTCCGCCTGCTTCTTCGGAACTTTCCGCACCCAGATCGGCGCCAGAGTGCAGTTCTCCAGAATGGTCAGATGAGGGAACAGATTGAAGTGCTGAAACACCATCCCAACCTCGGCGCGCACCTTGTCGAGATTGCGCAGGTCCGAGTTCAGCTCAACGCCGTCGACGATGATGTCGCCCTTCTGATGCTCCTCCAACCGGTTAATGCAGCGAATAAGGGTGGATTTTCCCGACCCAGAGGGGCCGCAAATCACAATCCGCTCGCCACGCAACACGGTCAGATTGATGTCGCGCAGGACGTGAAACGACCCGTACCACTTATTCATTCCGCTGATGATGATGGCTTTCTCATCGGAGATGGTCATCCGCGACCGATCCGCCGACAGCTGCTCCACGCTATCCATGAAGGCGTCTCCTTATCAATTCAACGATGATCGGTCTTCAGTTTCCGCTCCAGGTACATCGAGTAGCGCGACATCCCAAAGCAGAACACGAAGAAGAACAAAGCCACAAAACCGTACAGTTCCCAGACAATACCGTTCCATGCCGCATCGGCGCGGATCGGGTTTAACAGGCCGAGAGGGTCAAACAAGCTGATTTGGCTGACCAGCACGGTGTCCTTGAACAGTCCGATGAAGGTGTTGACGATGGCTGGGATCGATACTTTTAGCGCCTGCGGCAGAATGATCAGCCGCATCGACTTCCAATAATCGAGCCCCATGGCGTCTCCGGCCTCATATTGCCCCTTCGGCAGAGAGGCGAGGCCGCCACGGATCACCTCAGCCATGTAGGCGGAGGCGAAGAAGGTCACCATGATGCAGACGCGCAAGATGACGTCGAACTCCGTGCCTGGCGGCAGGAAATAGTTCAACAGCGTCGAGGCCACGAACAGCAGGGTGATCAGCGGCACGCCGCGCATACACTCGATAAAAGCGACGCAGATCGCCTTCACGATGAACAGGCTCGATTGCCGGCCCAGGGCCAACAAAATCCCCAATGGCAACGAGGCCGCAATACCGGTGGCGCCAATGATCATCGACAGCAAGAAGCCGCCCAGCTTAGAGCTCTCCACTGGCTCTAGCCCGAGCGGCAGGACGTCAGAGATCACGCCGTCCAAAAGTACGACAGCGAACATCCACCAAAGCACCATCGCCAAGCCGCCGGCGACCAAGCTCATAATCGCGCCGAAATCCTCACCCCAGATGCGGTTGATCAACACGCCGCCATAGAGCCAGACGAAGTATCCGGCCGCTGGCGCCGCCAGAGCCAGCGCAGGGCCCCATACCGAACCACCCCACACCAACCAATAGCCGATCGCCGGATAGGCGGCGGTCAACCAGAGCATGGGGCGCGGCGCGCTATCGAACAGAACCGGCCAAAGCGCCACGATCATCAAACCGAACGCTAATGTCGGCCGCCAGTACTGCTCGGCCGGATAGAAGCCGAACACGAACTGCAGCCAGCGCTCGTTAATAACCGCCAGACAGGCGCCATGGGCGTTCACCTCACGGCAGCCATTCAGTGACATCGGATCGGGCGACCACACACTGTTCAAGAACAGCCAAGGGACCAGCGCGCTCAGCAATCCATACATCGCCAACAGCGAGAGGAGTGTCAGAATGGAGTTCACCCATCCGCTGAACAGGTTTTCCCGCACCCAGCGCACGGGGCCGACTTCCGAAGCCGGCGGCGGCGAAGGGGGGATGTCCCCGCTCGCCACGAACGCGTGGGATCTGGCAGCCGACGCCGGCGGCGGAGCGGTTTGCGTCTCGCTCATCTCAGCGCTCCTTCAGCTTAACGCGTTCGTTGTACCAGTTGAGCACCCCCGACACGCTGAGGCTGACAACTAGGTAAAACGCCATCAACAGCAGCAGGCACTCCATCTCGCGGCCGGTCTGATTGAGGGTGATGCCGCCCAAGGTGCCAGTGGCGTCCATGTACCCCACCGCAATCGCGAGCGAGGTGTTCTTGGTCAAATTCAGATACTGCGAGATCAAGGGCGGAATGATGATCCGCAACGCCTGCGGCAACACAACCAGGCTCATGGTCCGGCCCGGGGTCACCCCCAGCGCCGCCGACGCCTCGGATTGACCACGTGAGACCGCCTGCACCCCGGCGCGCACGTTCTCAGCGATAAAGGCGCCGGTGTAGAGCGACAGCGCGATCCAGAGGCCGATAAAGCTGTCGCGCACAAAAGTGCCGCCCTTAAAGTTGAAGCCCTTCAGTTCGGCGTAACCAAGATAGAAGCCAAGCGAGAAAAGCAGAATGGCGGTTGGAAGTACGATGAGCGCGAGTTGCGGCAGCAGGATCTGCGGGCGCACGCCAGTCTCGTTCTGACGCTTGGTCGCCCACTCGGACATCTTCCCAGCGCCCCAGATCGACAACCCCAACACCGCGACAAACATAAGAAAGTCGTTCGACACCAGGAACAGGCCGCCGACGTCTATATCTCCGAGACTGTTGGTGAACAGCGGCTCAGGGAAATAGGCGCCGCGGTTGGTTAAGACGAAGGCGCCGGTTTCCTCCCCCTTGAAAGATCGCGGAGTGGGAAGGCTTTCATTCACCACGGCGACAACGATCAAAATCCAGATCAGCACCGGCACATTTCGCATGACCTCAATGAAGACGGTCATCAAGCGAGACACGATCCAGTTGTTGGACAAGCGCAGCACACCGACGAACACGCCAATCACCGTGGCGGTCACGCAGCCCACGACAGCCAGGATCAAGGTGTTCAGAATCCCCAGCATCGCCGCACGGGCGTGCGAGGATTGGCTATCATACTCGATCAGCCGCTGATTGACGTCATAGCCAGCGGACGTCCACAGGAAGGAGAAGTTGAAGTCCTTCCCCAAGGCCTCCAGGTTTTGAATAGTGTTGTCGACCAGCCAAGCGAAGGTCAGCATCAACAATATTAGCGCGACAATCTGAATGGTCGCTCCGCGGTAGCGGGTATCGTTTATGAGCTGACTAAGGCGAAACGGCTCCGACGGGGGGGCGCTGGTGGTCGCCATGCACAATCCCTCTCGCGCTCGAGAACGGCGACGGTGACGACGCTGTCGTCAAGCGCCGCGCGTCAAAATGATGTGTCGTGAAATTGCGAAGAAATGGCGCGCCCGTGAGGGCGCGCCAAATACTGTCGCATCAACGGAACGGCGGGCTGTACAGGATGCCGCCATCCTTATAGAGCGCGTTCAGCCCACGCTGCAGGCCAATCGCGGTCTCCGGGCCGATATTGGCGTCGAAGATCTCAGCATAGTTGCCGTTCACCTTGATGGCGTTCAGCGCGAAATCGTCGCTGACGCCAAGCATTGCGCCCAGACCGCCCTCAGCGCCCAACAGGCGGCGGATTTCCGGGTTGGTGGAGTTGGCGGCCATCTCGTCGGCGTTAGCCGCAGTGACGCCCAGCTCTTCGGCGGTGACCAAAGCGTTCAGAGTCCAACGCGCGATGTCGCCCCACTGGTTGTCGCCATGACGGACCAACGGGCCCAACGGCTCTTTCGAGATGATTTCCGGCAGCACGACATGGTCGCCCGGGCTCTCGAACGACGCGCGCGTGGCGGCGAGTCCAGAGGCGTCGGTGGTGTAGACGTCGCAAGCACCGGAGAGGTATTTCTGCTGCGCTTCGGTGTTGGTCTCGATCGGAACCGGCTCATACTCCATGCCGTTGGCGCGGAAGTAGTCGGCGAGGTTCAGCTCGGTGGTGGTGCCGGTCTGAATGCAGACGGTGGCCCCGCCCAGATCCTTGGCGGAGCCCACTTCAAGCTCCTTAGGAACCATGAAGCCCTGGCCGTCATAGTAGTTGACGCCGACAAACTCGAAGCCGAGGTCGACATCGCGAGAGAAGGTCCAAGTCGTGTTGCGGGACAGCAAATCGACCTCACCAGACGCCAACGCCGTGAAGCGGGTTTTGCCTGTGAGAGACTTGTATTTAACCTTGGTGGCGTCGCCGAACACCGCCGCCGCGACAGCTTGGCAGATGGCGACGTCAAAGCCGCTCCACTCGCCATCGGCGTCCGGGGCGGCGAAGCCGACCAAGCCAGTGTTAATGCCGCAATCGACATAACCTTTGGCTTTGACGTCATCGAGCGTGCCAGCAAAAGCGGTGCTGGCGACGAAAGAGGCGACTGCCGCCCCTAAGATAGACCGGAACATCATGTTATAGCGTTCTCCCTACTGACCGCCAATCGACCAATACGCCAATGGCGGGATAACTTGCGCTTTTATGGGTCAAGGCGCTGCGCAACACCTTGCGGAAACGATGACCCATGCGGAGGAGTGTTGACAAGCCGCCGCAGGGCAAGACTTCATCAAATCTACATACAAGGCAACCCCACAAATGCCAAAATTAGCGCCAGAAAAGGTCCGACTTGCGCACATTATCATCAATCACACCTGATTTGCCTGCATTTTAATCCAAAACAAGCCGTCATTCAGAAGCGGCAGCCCCGGGTTGAGGAACCACAGTAAAATGAGAGATGAAACCAGGGCGATCGTCGCCGGACGCCGCCCGCAAGACAATCATGGCGTCGTGAACCCTCCAGTGTATCACGCCTCGACCATTCTCTCTCCGAGTTACGCGGCGCTCAAAGCCAGCCGCCATGTGAGATCAGGGGACGGCGTCACCTACGGGGTGCACGGAACCCCGGGAAGTTTCGCCTTCGAGGAGGCGGTGGCCGCGCTTGAGGGCGGCTCGATCACCGGCTGCCGCACCCGGCTCTGCCAGTCCGGCCTGACGGCAGTGACAGCGCCGCTGCTGTGCTACCTCGCCACCGGCGACCATATGCTGATGGTTGACAGCGTTTACGGCCCAACACGCGCCTTCTGCGACGGCATGCTGCGCCGGTTGGGAATCGAGACTGAGTATTACGACCCTCTGATCGGCGGCGACATCGCGCGCCTGATCCGCCCCAATACCCGCGTAGTGTACACGGAGAGCCCCGGCTCCTGGACCTTCGAGATACAGGACATCCCCGCGATCATCGACGCGGTGCGGGCGGCTGAGACCGGGCGCGGCAAGATCTGGACCATGATCGACAACACCTGGGCCTCGCCGTTGTACTTCAAACCGTTCGATTTCGGTCTCGACGTGTCGATCCAGGCGGCGACGAAATATATCGCGGGGCATTCCGATCTGGTGCTGGGAACGGTCACCGCAACCCCCGAAGCCTATCCGTTGCTGCAAAAAGGCTGGCGGGAAATGGGACTCTGCGCCGGGCCGGACGACGTCTATCTGGCGATGCGGGGCCTGCGCACCATCGCGGCCCGGCTGCCGCGCCACATGCAAACCGGCCTAACGCTGGCGCGCTGGTTGCAGTCACGCGCAGAGGTCGCCGACGTGCTGCATCCAGGGCTGCCGCTTGATCCCAGCCACGCCCTTTGGAAGCGGGACTTTCTAGGCGCTTCCGGGCTGTTCGGCTTTGTGCTGAAGCCGGAATTCTCCAACGACGCCCAACTGTCAGCGCTGCTGGACCACCTGGAGCTCTATGGGATGGGGTATTCCTGGGGAGGGTTCGAAAGTCTTCTGATCCCCGTCAATCCGCCCGCTTTGCGCACCGCGACCCGGTGGCCCCGCTCTGGACGGCCAGCCGGGCAGGTCATGCGGCTGCACGCCGGGTTGGAGGCGGCGGAGGATTTGATTGCGGATCTGGAGGCTGGTTTCGCGCGGATGCGCAAGGCCACGGGCTAACCCCGCGAATAGCAGAAATAGTGACTCGCAAAATCAGCGTCAATAAATCGCATTGACACCCCTGGGCGCCATTGCAACGCGCCCGGACTTCCCCATCTTGCATCATCAGCCGCACATCAACACCGCGCGCAGAAGCGCAAGGCGTCTGCTGCGGCGTTAAACTCTAAAAATTTTGGAGAAGACCCACATGCAAGCTGACGACCGCGCCGCACTAGATGGGCTGTTCAGTCGCCTCGCCCAGGTGGAGGGCCAAGCCCCCGCCCGCGATGCAGACGCAGAAGCCTTTATCCGCGACCGCCTCGCCGCTCAGCCAGCCGCCCCCTACTACATGGCTCAAACCGTCGTGGTTCAGGAGCACGCCCTGAACCAAGCGCAAGCCCAAATCCAAGCGCTGGAGGCGCAACTCGCGCAGCAGCAGCAATCCGGCGGCGGCGGGATGTTTGGCGGCCTGTTCGGAGGCGGTCAGCAGCCCGCTCCCACGCCCCAGGCGGCTCGACCCCATGGC
>JAHQVS010000234.1 GCA_019634215.1 Paracoccaceae bacterium
GTGCCGACCGAGACTTGCTTGGTGGTGTAATCCAGGTTGTTGTCGCGCTTGAATTTGCGGACCACGGCGTCCTTCAATTCCGGCATGCCGTCTACGGCGGTGTATTTGGTCATGCCCGCGCCGATCGCAGCCTCGGCGGCAGTTTTGATGTGCTGAGGCGTGTCGAAGTCCGGCTCGCCAGCGCCGAGACCTATCACATCTCGCCCCGCCGCCTTCAGCTCTTGCGCCTTGGTGGTGACGGCGATGGTCGGAGACGGCTTCACCCGCGCCAGGGTTTCGGACAAGAACGACATCTCAACGACCTCCTCGCCGCTTTGCGGCTCATTAACTGTCTCGGAATTGCGACATTGGCGTAAGGCGCCGTCGCCGCTCCCGCAAGCGGGGCGGTGGTGTCGGTCCCGTTTTGCAGCGAGTTATCTCACCTAATTTCTTTCAGTCGGGTATATGCTGTGAGAATGCGCCCGATCCCAGAGATTATCTTTCTCGTGGCGCCGGGCTTTGGGCGCCTTGCGCCCAGCGGACGAGGCGTCCGTCAATCACCGCGAGGCCAGCGGCGATCACCCCGAAGCCGATCCAGGCCGTCGGCGAGAGCCGCTCTCCGAGAAACATAGCGCCGAGCACGATCGCGACCGGGGGGATCATCAGCGTCACCAACATGGTGTTGGCGGCCCCGGCGATGCGCAGAATTTCGAAATACAGCAGATAGGCCGCGGCCGTCCCGATCACCGCCAGGCTCAGGACGGACGCCCAGGCGGCGATGGAGAGGTCCAAGCGTGGCGGTCCGTCAATCACCACGGCGAGAGGGATCATCAACAAAGCGCTCATGGTCAACATCCCCAGCGCGTTGATCTCCACCGGAACGCCGCGCAACTGCAGCCGCCCCCAAACGCTGGCCAGGGCGTAGGAGACCGTCGCGCCGAGCACCGCGAGTTGGCCGAGACTTTGCGGGTTCAGGCCTGAGACGGCGTCGACCCCCACGATCAAGCCCACCCCGGCGACTCCCAGCCCGGCGCCGATCGCCTTTGCAGCGGTGAAACGCTCATCCGCCAGGAAGATTGCGGCGGCCAAGGCCCCGAAAATCGCCGTCATGGCGTTCAGGATCGCCGCCAAACCGCTTTCGATCTCGGTCTGACCCCAAATGATCAGGGAAAACGGGATGGCGTTGTTCAGCACCCCCATCATCGCCCAGCGCCCCCACAGGCCGGGGGTGAGCTGGATTGAGGTCAGACGCCGCGCCGCCAAGGCGTAGATCCACAGCGCCAGCGCGGCCCAGACGACGCGGTGCGCGACCAGGGTGAAGGGCGAGGTCTCCCGCAAGGCGATTTCCACCAGAAAGAATGTTGCGCCCCAAATCAGGGCGAGGGCGAGCAAGAGCGCCCATCCGCGCGCGGTGGGCGCGGCTTGCAAGGGGAGGGCGGCGGCGGGCATGGCGGGCTCCAGCAAGCGCTCACAGGGTGGGGCGCAATCACAAGCGCCTTAGTTATGGCCGCCGCCCTGGCGCGCCACCCGGAAATTGCGTTCGTCGACCGCATCTGGTCGGGCGTGCAATATCGCCTCTATCCCGCGGCCCATTGATGTCTGACTCAACCGGGCAGGCGGACGGTCAGCTCGATCTCAATTTGCAGGTGCGGCGCGGCGAGCGCGGCGACCCCGACACCGGTGACGCAAGGCTTCGCGCCGGCGAACATCTCCAGCAGCGGCGGAAAGCCTTCCTCAAGCCGCTCAGGGGTCAAATCGGTCACATAACAACGGGCGATCACGATATCCTCTGGCGTCGCGCCCAGCGCGTCCAGCGCGGCTTTGGCGTTCGCTGCGGCGAGTTTGGCCTGTCCGGCCAGATCTGCGGGTGTGGAGCCTCCATCCAGGCCAACTGCCACTTGCCCTGAGACGTAAGCCATGCGGCCTGGCTCAACGATAGAGATCTGCGAATATCCCAGCGCCTCGGAGCTTGGCATTGTGGGTGGGTTTAAGCGGGTAATGTTATGTGTCATGGGTTTTCCAATTATGTCGTAGGAAATGAGTCGATTAGTGTGATTTTCTCTACATATGTAGTGGGTGTGGTGCAATGGAGAAGGCGGCTCGTAGAGAAGCCATTTTGAATGGGGTCATCGACCTGCTCGCGGCCCAGGGCTTGGACGGCGTGACGCATCGCGCCGTCGATCAGGCCGCTGGTCTGCCGCAAGGCTCAACCACCTATTATTTTCCAAAGAAGATCTCGCTCCTGATCGCCGCCTCGCAGCAGCTCGCGGCGCTGTTGGAGAAGGAATGCGACGAGCTTCAGGTCGGTTTCGCGGACATAGCGGCGAAACAGGGCATGGAGGCGGCGATTGAGTATGTTGCGGAGGAGATCGTGGCCTACGCCGACGCTGAACGGCGCCTGTTTCTGGCGCGGGTTGAGCTGACCCTGGCCGCCGCCCGCCGCGATGATCTCGCTGGCGTCGGCGAACAGTTAACCGCTGCCGCGCGCCGCCCAATCGAATTCTTCCTCCGGCTGATTTCAAGCGGGCGGGGGGACGTTCCGATCGAAACCTGCGCCGGTTTGATCGACGGCGTCAGCCTGATGTACGCCACCGGCCAGGGGCCGAAGCCGACCACTGCGCAAGTGGCGGCTGTCTTTCGCGCCATTCTATGAAATTTGACAGCTCGCCGCCCCAGGTGGGTCAGCGGCGGAAGCTGATCTTCTTCTCTCCCGGCCGCATCCGCGCCTTTTCAGCGGCCTTTTTCAAGGCGTCCTGTAACGGCGCGAACAGCGAGGGCGACGCGCCGCGCATGTCGAACGCGGAGACGGTGAAGCCCTCGCCCTTCAGAAAACGCCCGGCGCCGCCGATCGCGCCTTCGACCGCGCCGAACTCAGCCGAGCCGACCCGGCCGTCGCTACAGGCGAAGGAGGCCGCGCCGTCGAGATTGCTTCGATCCTTGGCGGCTTTGGCGCTGCGGTGGCCGGTGCCCCGGCAGATCGCGCCGGTCGCGCTGAGCGCGAAGAAGTCGAACTTGCCTGCGTCAGTGGCGCCGGTGAAGCCGTAGAGCACCTCACCGCTGTCGGCCTCGACGCACACTCCGGTCTGCTCCGCCGCCCACACCGGATACCACCCCACCCGCACCCCTTCGCGGAAAGCGTCGCAATCGGCGTAATTTTTCGCCACCAGCGCCAAGCACACCGGGTCGGGACCGCAACTGACGGCGCTGGGGTCCTGCGCCGAGGCGGGGGGTGCGGCGGTGAGCAGTCCAAGCGCGGCGACGGCCAGCGCGGCGAGGAGGGGACGAACAGACTGAGACCTCATGACACAAAACTCCTTGACCGCCCCCGCCCTGACGGCGTGCGGCGCTTACGGCGCCCCAGAGACGCCGTTGATCCTGATTTGAAAGCGGTTATTGCGCCTGCGCCCCCGCGATCAATTCTCCGTTGAGGAAGGTGAGCCTCGCCTCGGTCGGCCCCAGCTCCTCGCCGGTGGGGGCGGCCCCGATGTCGATCAGCCCGGCGATCGGGTCCTCCACGGCGGCGCCGTCGGGCCAGAACACGCCGACGATCGACGCCCCGTCCTCACGGATGTTGTATACACCCTGATAGAAGCCTCGATCGGCCACATTCAACACGAAATGACCGATTGGCGCGCCGACGCGCTCGATCGCCTCTGGCGACAACCGCAGCGCGCCATCGACCCCCTGGCCAGAGAGAAACCGCCAACTCGCCGCTGGTCCGGATTTCACCTCGTTTGGCAGGCTGGCGGGGATCGCCTCCTCGTCCGCTTCCGCAGCTTGGGGGTCTTGAGTTTGGTCTTGGGCCTGAGCCGGAGCCAGTGCAAGGCTGGCGTCCGTGAGAGCGGCGCCCAGCAAAAGGATAAGCGCTTGGAGCGCCCGCTTGCCGGCGCCGCGCCCTATGTCGTGAAGAGTCGGCCATAGAGACGGCCGAGAGAACAGGGTTTTAAGCATATCACCGCTCGAATGTCGTTCTGGAAATCATAAATTGGTTACGATGCAAGGCGTCCCCGGATCAACTCACGCCATCTGCTTCGGCGGCTAACCGGGTGCGAATTCTATCTATCGAGGTTCCATCTCGACACCTGCGTCTCGACCCTTCCGCCGGGGACGCCCTTATGCTAAGCGCGCCGCGACCCGCCGACCGGCGCGGTCGCCCGTGCGACATTTAGGATACGGAGAGACACGCCATGGCGGTAGAGCGCACCCTGTCGATCATCAAGCCGGACGCTACAGAGAAGAATCTGACCGGTAAGATCAACGCAAAGTTTGAGGAAGCCGGGCTGCGCATCGTCGCGCAGAAGCGTTTGCACCTGACCAAGGCGCAAGCTGGCAAGTTCTACGAAGTGCATAAAGAGCGCGGCTTTTACGATGAGCTCTGCGAGTTCATGTCGCGCTCGCCGGTGGTGGCGCAGGTGCTCGAAGGCGAGGGCGCCGTCGCCAAAAACCGTGAAGTGATGGGGGCGACCAACCCAGCCGAGGCGGACGAAGGCACCATCCGCAAGCTGTTCGCCGACTCCATCGGCGAAAACTCCGTGCACGGGTCCGACAGCGCTGAGAACGCCGCGATCGAGATCGCGTATTTCTTTGCAGGGACAGAGATCGTCGGTTAATCGCGCCACTGCGATGCGGGGCCGCTCCGGTCGCGATGAGACCCCTCATCACGGCCGGAACCTCGTTTAGCTGTTACTCAATCAGGCGAACCGTATTCAAGCTTTCGCCAATCGCCTTATACGCGCTGACCAATTCCTCGCCTGTAAAGACTTGGAAAAAGTGAGAGGCGTTGGGGTTGTACATAAAGTCATTCCCCGAAGAAGCGCATTCACGATAGGCGTCTTGCGTGCGATCTGAAATACTGCCCCCGGTCTGATCGAACAGAATAGTGTAGATTTCAATATTCTGTTGTTTCATGCTGGCGCAAACCCGGCGCAACTTTTCATCCAGGAATGTGGTTCCGGCGCCGTCCGAGCCCATGAATTGGCCCTGAGTTTGCGCTGCCGGGTCGCCGTCATATTGGCTGCGGGCGGCGTCGCCCAGCGGCATCAGATACCCGTAACTGGAGTACATGGTCCGCACCGCCGCGTTGTCGGAGCCCGCTCCGCTGGCCCAGGACCACTCGCTGTTGCCGTCCGACATCAACACCGCAATCTTATGCGCATCCCCCGCAGGTTTCGCCTGAGAGAACGGCGCGCCATCCGACAACACGCGCCAAGCCCAGACCATGCCCATGTTCGACATGGTGCCGCCATCCGCCTGGACCTTGGTCCGGGCGGTCTCCAAGGTGGTCGCGTTGTCGGTCAGCGGCGTAATTGGTGGTGGGCAGGACATGTTCGGCCCCCGGCTTGAATTTTTGCCGCCGGGGCGCGGTTCAATGATCCGCGCCCGATCTCCATCGGTTTTATACTTCCGCCAATTCGCCAGCCGGTTCAGCTCCGTGTCGATGAGATAGCCCCACCCGGCGTCGACGGGATTTCCCGCCCAGATTCCACTGTCCGACTCCGGTGGCGGCCCGCTCCAATTGAAAGTGTCCTGATTGGAATTGCGCAGATTTGTCGACGAAAACGGCCCGTCTGGCATCCAGTTGTTAAAGTAGGCGTTGGTGACGTTATCCGGCTCATCCGGCCAGAAATAGGGAACGAACAGTGTGTTGGGGTCACTGGCGTCCGGCGGGGTGATGGTTTCGTCAAGACCATTCGGGCGCGCCTCCACACAC
>JAHQVS010000235.1 GCA_019634215.1 Paracoccaceae bacterium
GGCCAGGGTGGCTTCCTGGCGGACCCAGCGGCTGTCTCGCGAGAGGGAGCACCACAGCACCACGGCGGCCTTGGCGGTGCGGAGTTCGCGCTCGATCTGCACGCCGAAATCGCCGCCCGTCTCCAGGCCGTAATCATACCAGACGGAATAGCCGTATAGCTTGAGGACCTCGGCGAGATGCGCCACGGCGGCGCGGCGCTCGCGTTTGTAGGAGAGGAAGATGTCGGCCATGGCGCCCCTGACCCGTGCTGAAATCGGCCTTAAGGTTAAGGCCGGGCGGCGGGTTCGGCAATTGCGCAGAGTCCGGTTCAGCGGCTTGACATTGTGTCAAGCGCGGCGGCGGCGTCTGGCGGGGCGGCGGGGGTTTGAGGGCGGATTTTGACGCGAAAGGGTGGCGCAGAGTCGTGGCGGAGTCGGTCAAAACGCGGGGCGGAGTCCGCCAAAAATGGCGGGTCTGGCTGTCGGCATATTGTCAATTTGTCTATGTAATGTGAGAGCTCCGCCACGCGGCAGGCGGCGGCGACCGCTGCATACAATAAAAAAAGCCGCTGACAACGCAGCGGCCTTGACACGGGACAGAGCCCGGAAAGCGTAAAGAATCTGCCCGGCGCGGTTAGCGCACCATCACCGTCATACCAACGTCAACAAGGTCAAACAGCATCTCAACATGGGTGTTGTACATCCGGTAGCAGCCGTCCGACACCGCCTGACCAATGGTCTCCGGCTCGTTGGTGCCGTGGATTCGCAGGTATCCGCGCGACAAATTCAGGGCGCGGCTGCCCAGAGGATTCTCTGGCCCAGGACGCACAACTTTCGGAAGTGTCGGGTCCAGCTTACGCTGGTTTGGGGTCGGAATCCAAATTGGCTGATCGCGCTTTTTGGTGACGCGCATCACCCCAAACTCTTCCTCAGAGGGACGAGGCGATGTGATCGGGAATGTCAGCCGGACGCCCGCCGAATCATAATAATGCAGCTTGCGCTCACCAAGATCGACCACGATCGGATGCTCGGCCTCCTCAAGGGTCGCCTCGGCCACCTCCACGGCGCCGTCGATCGCTAAGCTGTCCGCGATTTGGCGTAACCGCTTGGAATCATGAAGCAAAGCCTTGCGTTTCGCCAGCTTGCGCAACATCGCCCGCTGACGCGCCGACTGCTGAGCGTGACGCAGGATAACCTTGGCCTCGCGCACGGCTTCCGCTTCCTGCGAGGCAATTTCACTGACGAAGCTTGCAGAGCGCATCGCCACCAAATCTTCGGATGTTTCAGCCGCCGCGAGGTTTGCAAACAGCCCCCCGACGAGTATCGCCACCAATGACGCCATACGCGCGCCACCGTTCTGGCAATGGCGCGATCCGCGAACTCGAAGCATGCCCGCACCTCTCTCCCTATCAGCCCGTAATTACTTGTTCACCTGTATGCGGGAGCGTCATCGCTCCGTCAATTCACGGCGCGGCGATGAGGCGGCACCGTGTCGAAAACTCGTCATTTGTGGCCAATGGATTTAACACTTTCATCAGCATGTTAGGTCACCGTTCTCACAACATCGCGCGGATGGCCGCGCCCCTTGATCAAGGAACGCCGTTCATGCCGCTCCGCCGACCCGCCGCCCGCACACTCCCGCGCTTGGCCGCCACGTTCACCACAGTAGGGGTTTGCGCCATCGCTACGACCGCCTTGGCCGGCTCTCCAGGCGACGACAGCCCTCGTTCCGCAGTGGCAGGAGCAAATTCCGCGCCAACCGCGTTCGCGAACGAGACGGAAATTTGCGCACAAGCGGGTCTGATGAGTCCAGGGTTGGTTGGGGCGCGCTGCATTGTGTTGCTGCTCGATCATCTGCGGGTTGTGCAGTTGCCGACAGGGGTGGAGGCAATGCTCGTCGGCGCGCCGGAGGTGGCGGACGTCAATCTGGTGAGCGCAACCACCGCCGCGTTCAGCGCCCGCTCCGTGGGTGTGACCAACGCCGTGTTTCTCGACGCTGAGGGCCGACAAGTGGCGCATTATCAAGTGGTGGTGCGCGAGCCTGAGCTGCGGCGGGTGGTGCTGCGCCGCGGGCCTGACAAAGCGGAACATTATCAATGCGCCCCGCGCTGCGAGCGCACCCTGGCGCAAAGCGACACAACCGAAGCTTTCGACAGCCTCAATCAGCGCATTCAGAGCGACAACGCCCTGACCGGCGCCGCTGTCACCGCCAGCGACAATGGCCAGACGAGCGTTAACCCATAGAAAAAGCCATCGAGCCGCATCAGGACTTGGTTTCTACTGGCAACATGCGTTGCTAGGCTCAATATGCGCTACCTCACGTTGGAAGAATGCGAAGCCTCCGACGGCGAGTGACGCCAGCAACAGCACGAGCGATACGCCACAACCAGTCATAATACTTCGCACCAGCTTTGTGGCGGCGACACCCTCGCGTAAGCGCGCGGCCTCCGCAACATCTCGCGCAACTTCCATTTCCTTCGCCCGCGCCTGCCCTGCCGAAAGTAGGCGCGCTTCTTCTTCCTCGCTGGCTCGCAAATAGCTTCTCAGCTACTCCATCGGCTCTGGCGCTGAGGCGGGTCGCTCCGTCAACAACTGCGGCGCACTGCGCAACGCTGAGCCGCGTAGCAAGAGCTCGTTCGGCGCGCCATTCTACTCCCACTCAGTTGCGCGTTCAGACAGCGCGGTATGCTCCCGAAGCCACCCCATATCGGTGGCGAGCGCCTCGACCAGCATCTCAAAGCCGCCCGAAACCACTCATTTGGCAAAATGCACCGTCGCGCCAAACTGAAGTGGCTTTCGTCAATTAACTGTGGGTCACCAGAGTTAACGCGCCAACTCTCTTTTCAAATCTCATGAGAATTTGAGAACCCGCCCAAGGGACCTGTCCCCTCTATTAAAATTCCCCGCTTTGACACAAGACGAAGGTATTGACCCAGGGCCAGCTTCGTTGAAGCGTTGTACCGCTCAATCTTTCAACGGAGCCGCCTCATGAAGAAGCTTTTCGCGAGCGCCGCCGCTGTTTTCATCAGCGCCGCCGCCCTGCACGCCCCGGCTAACGCCGCCGACCTGACCATCTGCGTCGAGGGCGCCTACCCGCCATTCTCAGAAACCACCGCCGACGGCGACATTGTCGGGTTCGACATCGACATGGCAAACGCCATGTGCGCCTCAATGGGTAAGAGCTGTGAGATGGCGAAAACCGACTGGGACGGCATCATCCCGGCGCTGATCGAGAAGAAATGCGACGCCATCATCGCCTCGATGTCGATCACTGAAGAGCGGAAGAAGGTGATCGACTTCTCCGAAAAATACTATCAAACCCCGGCGAAATTCATCGCGGCAGAGGACGCAGGGTTGACGGACACCCCGGAAGGCTTGGCCGGCAAGGTGGTCGGCATCCAGCGCGGCACCATCCACCAGGACTTCATGGAAGGCGAATTCCCGGATGTTGAGCTGAAGCTCTACGGCACCCAGGATGAAGTCTATCTCGACCTGCAAGCTGGCCGTATCGACGCCGCCATGGCTGACTCGGTGGCGATGGACGACGGCTTCCTGAAAACCGAAAACGGCGCCGGCTATGCTTTCTTCGGCGGCGATTACTCGATCCTCAAATACCATGGCGACGGCGCCGGCATCGGCGTGCGGCAAGAGGACACGGAGCTGCGCGACGCCTTCACCAAAGCCATCGCCGATATCCGCGATTCCGGCGAATATGACGAGATCGCTAAGAAATACTTCGATTTCGACGTCTACGGCGGCTCCTGACTTGAAGCGTCCTGACATTGCGCATGCGAGGAGCCTCGCGTGAGCAAACTGATCGAATACGCCCCGCTGCTGCTCAGCGGGGCGTTGGTGACCATCAGCTTGGCGGTCTCATCCCTGCTTCTCGCCACCATCCTGGGCGCTCTGGGCGCCTGGGGTAAACTCTCCAAAAGTCTCGCGCCCCGCGCGATCGCCAGCGCATACACCACCTTGATCAGGGGTGTGCCGGATCTGGTGATGATGCTGCTGGTGTATTACGGCGGTCAGCGGCTCTTGAACCAATTGCTAGAGGCGCTCGGCCAGGAGCGCATCGATGTCAGCCCCTTCCTCGCTGGAGTGGCGACCATCGGCTTCATCTTTGGCGCCTATCTCGCTGAAACCTTTCGCGGCGCCTACCTCGCCATCCCCAAGGGACAGCGCGAGGCGGCGACTAGCCTTGGCCTCAGACCGAGGCAAACCCTGTGGCTGGTGACCCTGCCACAACTGATCCGCCACGCCATCCCAGGTTACGGCAACGTCTGGCTGGTGCTGGTGAAGTCCACGGCCATCGTATCGGTGATCGGTTTGGAGGATGTGGTGGGTTTGGCCGACAAAGCCGCGAAATCCACTCGCGAGCCGTTCCTGTTCTTCCTGGCTGTTATTGGCGTATTCCTGGCCATCACCGCGCTGTCACAGTGGCTGCTGCGGAAGTTGGACGCCCGCTATAGCGCCCATCTCAATATCCCCCTCCCCGACGCTAAGAAGGCGGGCGCGCCGGCTGAATCGGCCCAACCAACCATGGCGCCGGCCCTGAGATAGAGAGAGCAGCATGAGGAGAGTGTCTTGGCGCTGATCTGCGGCCGCCCCCCCCGCACGAGCCCCGACCCAGCCTTTGCCGACTGGGGTGATGGCGGCGCGGCGCTGGCGTTGAAACATTGGAGTATGTTCGCACACGGCGCCTGCGTCACTGTAGAGTTGACGGCGCTATCCCTGATATTTGGCATGTTGATCGCGATCCCAGCAGCGCTAGCGATGGCGCGGGGCTGGCGGTTCTGGGGCGGCTTCGCCCGCTCTTACGCCTATGTGTTCCGAGGTTCGCCTCTGCTGGTGCAAGCCTATTTGATCTATTACGGCCTATCGCAATTCGAGGTCGTGCGAGACAGCGTGCTGTGGCCTTTCCTGCGCGAGGCCTATTGGTGTGCATTGCTCGCGTTCACGCTCAACACCGGGGCCTATACGGCGGAAATCTTGCGCGGGGCGATCGCCGCGACGCCTAAGGGAGAGTTGGAGGGCGCAAAGGCGCTTGGCCTGTCGCCTTTCAAAAGCACTTGGCTGGTGGAGTTGCCCTCCGCAGCGCGGCGGGCGCTGCCACAATACGGCAACGAGATCATCTTCATGATGCATGGCAGCGTGATCGCCAGCGTGATTACGATTCAAGACATCCTCGGCGCCGGGCGCACGCTGAATGCTAAATATTACGTCGCCTATGAAGGCTTCATCACCGCCGCTCTGCTCTATATGGCGCTGACTATGGTCATCGTGCTGTGTGTGCGGGGGATGGAGAAACGTTGGCTGGCGCATCTGGCGGTGGGGCGCTGATCAGGAAGCGGCGGGCGCTCAGAAACCGATACGAGCGTTAGGTGTGAGCTGATCGCCGATAGCTCTACCCTAACATCTGCTGGCCGCCATCCTTCCGTCCGTTCTGTATTTCAGCCTGCGCCTGCTGGCGTGCTTGCACGAAAGCTTCCCGCATCAATTCCGACCAAGCATGAGAGAGCGCATGAAAGTGCGGATCTTCCGGTTCAATGCGGCGCAATTCGGAAAAGGCGAAACTGTCGGCAGGAAGCACTGCCAAGTCCAGCGGCATACCGACCGTGAGATTGGAGCGTAAGGTGCTGTCCATAGACAATAACGCGGCGGTTTTGGCGTCTTCCAGACTGGTGTCAGGCGTAATCACCCGATCGAGGATCGGCTTGCCATACTTATGTTCACCGATTTGAAAAAACGACGTGTCATCGGTGGCCTCAATAAAGTTACCGGCGGAATACACGAGAAACAGCCGGACTTGCCCCCCGGCCCGCTGGCCCGCAACCACGATTGAGGATGTGGCGGACTCCCCAGTCGCCGCCAGCCCTGGACCGTAACGGCTCTGCACCTCCCGCATGGCGTCGCCCACCAGTTCGGCGACCCGGAACAGTGTCGGCGCCGTGAGCACGCTCTCCGCGTTGGAGCCGGGATTGTCGATTGGTTCCTGAAGCAACGACACCACCGCCTGGGTGATCGCCAAATTGCCTGCCGTCATCAACGCCACTGAGCGCTCGCCCGGCTCAGTCCAAGTGAACAGCTTTCGGTATTTCGAGATATTGTCGACGCCAGCATTTGTTCGGGTGTCGGCCAGCAACACCAATCCAGTCGTCAGTCTGATCGCGACGCAATAGGTCATGGGCAATGAAGGCGCTTTCGGCTTAGCTGGCGCTCACGGGCGGCAATATGCAGCGGGCGGCGGGCAGTCCAGACACTAGGACTAGTGAACCCTAGCACGGCCATCCCTGCAAGCCTTCATTCCAAGCCTAGATCCCAAACCTAGATCGTGGCCTGGAGCTCTATTCAGCCGCAACCACTGGCGCGACAAGCTGCATGGCCTGGGCGCCGGAGAGGCGGGCCGCCACGATCTTTTCAGCCCGCCCTTGGGATTTAACAATATTATCAGCGGCTTGGCGGTTCTCTACCGCCGCTGGCGCATCCTGGATCTCTGAGGGTTCGGCTGGAGGAGGCGGTGAAAAATAATACGCATCGGCGATAGATATCGCCAACACATTGTTGCGGCGGATCAACTCACTAAGGAACGTATGCAACCCTTCCTCAAGGATCGCCTCCACAGAAGCGCCCTTCAGGCGGTCGGCCAACTCCCCCGCCGCCAAATGGCAAGGCTCACGCCGGTCATAGTGGCGTGACAAACTATGCAGATGATCATTTAGACGGTCAGCGCAATGCGCCAGGGATCGGGGGCAGCAGGGGTTCAACATCAGAAAGTCCAAAATCGACTCTGGCTGATAGTCGGCCTTGTAGGCGGCGTGGTAAGCACGCAGCACCCCAGCCGCGCGTAAAGTGGCGACCCAGAGCGTGGGATCGTCGGCGGCGTCCGTAGAGGCTGAGTGCGAGGCGGCTGCCGCCTTCACGTCGATCAGACGGGCGGTGTTGTCGAGCCGCTCGACGAAAAACCCAAGGCTGAGGAAATCATAGCCGTCGTTGCGCAGGGCCGTAGAATCTGCCGCGCCCCGCAACAGTGTCCCGCGTTGACGGATCCACTCCAGCAACGGGCTCAAGGCGCCGTTTTCCAACCGCTCAGGCTCCAGCGCCCGCAGTTCAATCCAGGCGTCGTTAACCGCTTCCCACATCTCCACGGTCAAGGCGGCCCGAGCGGCGCGAGCGTTGGCGCGGGCTTGTTCAAAACAGGAGAACACGCTGGAGGAGTTCGCCGGGTCCATAAGCAGATAGAAGATCACGGCGCGCTGATCATCGAGCGTTAAGGGCTCCTTCGGCGCAAGCCCGGCGGCGGACATGATCGAAGGCCAGGGGCTGGCTGACGCGGCCTCGGAGGGTGTCGTCCGCATCCAACGCCCCATCTCAATCAAGCGGGCCGTGTTTTCAGCGCGTTCAATGTAGCGCGCGAGCCAAAACAGGCTGTCGGCGGTGCGGCTCAACATATCCAGTACTCCCCTCGGCGGCCGGGCCGGACATTGTCCGATTCGGTTTTATTTCGCAACGATCACCTTGGCGATCGTCAATTCCCATCCAAACGCGTTCTCACGCGCCCCTTGTCCACGTGGTCAGGCGTTGACGGGCGTCGCGCCCACATCGCGCAGCACCCACGTATCTTTCACTCCGCCCCCCTGGCTGGAGTTCACCACCAGCGAACCCTCCCTCAGCGCCACTCGGGTGAGACCGCCGGGCGTCAACCGCACCTTGTCCGCGCCCACCAAGGCGAACGGGCGTAGATCAACATGCCGGGGCGCAACGCCGTCCTCGACCAGAGTCGGACAGGACGACAGCGCCAGCGTCGGCTGAGCGATGAAATTGCCAGGGTCAGCCTTGAGGCGCGCGGCGTAAGCCTCGCGTTCGGCGGCGGTCGACTTCGGCCCAATCAACATGCCATAGCCGCCAGACCCATGCACTTCCTTCACCACCAACTCATCCAACCGCTCCAACACGTAAGCCAGTGCTGACGGCTCGGCACATCGCCAAGTCGGCACATTGGAGAGGATAGACTCTTCACCTAAATAAAACTTAACCATGTCAGGGACATAGGTGTAGATCGCCTTATCATCCGCCACCCCTGAGCCTGGGGCGCTTACCAAAGCGACACGGCCAGCGCGGTAGACGTCGATCAAGCCAGGCACGCCCAACATGGAGTCAGGGCGGAAGAAGCTGGGGTCGATGAAATCATCGTCAATCCGGCGATACACGACATCAACCCTCTGCGGCCCTCCGGTGGTCCGCATCCACAGCCAGCCGTCGTCGACATACAAATCTGCGCCCTGAACCAACTCAAGGCCCATTTGGTCGGCGAGGAACACATGCTCATAATAGGCGCTGTTGAGAGTGCCGGGGGTGAGCACCACCATGGTCGGCCCATTCGCCGCCCCCAGCCCTTGTGGGGCGACGCTGCGCAAGGTGCGTCGCAGATCGATGGGGTAATTCTCGACCGGAGCGACCGGTGTCTCCTCAAACAGGTCCGGGAACAGCCGCATCATAATCGCCCGGTTCTCCATCATGTAGGAGACCCCTGAGGGGGTGCGGCAATTGTCTTCCAGAACGTAAAATTCATTCTCAGAGAGCCGCACCAAATCAACGCCGACAATATGGCTGAAGACGCCTCCTGGCGGTTGCACGCCGATTAGGCGCGATTCGAAGGCGCTGTTCTCCAACACCAACTCACGCGGCATCAAACCGGCCTTCAGGATCTCCTGCGCGCCGTACACATCGCTTAAAAACGCATTCAGCGCCTTCGCCCGCTGGACCACGCCTTTTTCCAGAAAGGCCCACTCATCAGGCGCGAAGACGCGCGGGATAAGATCGAACGGGATCAAGCGCTCTGGGTCGCCCCCATCGCCATAGACCGCGAAGGTGATGCCCCCGCGCCGAAACAACGCCTCGGCGTCGCGGCTTTTCCCACGCAAACGCTCCAGCCCCTCGCCGTCGATCCAACGCTGAACCCCTGCGTAGGCAGGTCGAATACCGCCTTCGGAGCGCATTTCATCAAACATCGCAAATCCCCGCCGCCGATTTCAGGGGAGGACGCCGAGCGCGCCGCTCTGTCGTTCAAATGTCAAACATGACAGAGGGTCCGTCCAGAGGATTTGACGAAACATATTCCGATATTCGACACAATTTATCGCGCGCTGGGGGCTGGCGTGCTTACGTCATAGACGATCTAAGATTTATTGCCGGAATTCGCGTCACTTCGGCGCAAGGCGGGCCGTCGTATCGCCGCCGCCGGCGCGTTCTTACTTGTTTGGAGACCACAGCTTCCATGACCATCCACGCCGCGCTCACCCACCGCACCACCTATCACTATGACCGCCGGGTGAGTCTTGGGCCGCAGATCGTGCGATTGCGACCCGCCCCGCACGCGCGCACGCCGATCCTGAGCTATTCGATGAAGGTGACGCCGGAGGCGCATTTCATCAATTGGCAACAGGACCCGTTCGGCGCTTGGATGGCGCGGCTGGTGTTTCCCGAGAAGACCGATAAATTCGAAGTGGTGGTCGATCTTGTCGCCGACATGGCGGCGATTAATCCGTTCGACTTCTTCCTGGAAGAGGACGCCTACCACGCCCCATTCACCTATAAGCCGGACCTGAAAAAGGAGCTGGCGCCCTATCTGGAGCCGATCCCTGGAGGGCCGCTGCTGGAGGCGATGACACGCCGAGTCGAGGAGACGCTGAAGCGGCCTGAGCCCTATGAGACCAACACCTTCTTCGTCGACGTCAACAAATTGGTGAATGAAGAAGTCTCCTATTCGATCCGGATGGAGCCTGGCGTGCAGACGCCAGAGGAGACCCTGAAGAAGCGCATTGGCTCGTGCCGGGATAGCGGCTGGCTGCTGGTGGCGCTGCTGCGGCGGCTCGGATACGCAGCGCGCTTCGTTTCCGGTTATCTAATCCAACTAACCGTCGATCAACGCTCGGTCGATGGCGGGCCGGACGGGCCGGATCAGGATTTCACCGATTTGCACGCCTGGACCGAGGTCTACGCCCCCGGTGCGGGTTGGATCGGCCTCGACCCCACCAGCGGGCTGTTCGCAGGAGAAGGCCACATTCCGTTGGCGGCGACGCCCTCGCCCAGCTCCGCCGCGCCGATTTCCGGCGGGGTGGAGAAATCCAAGGTCACGTTCGACTTCGAGATGAACGTGACCCGCCTTTATGAGCGTCCGCGCGTCTCCAAACCAATGTCAGACGCGCAGTGGGCGGCGATCATGGCCGCCGGACGCACAGTGGACCAACGCCTCGCCAAAGACGACGTGCGGCTGACCATGGGCGGGGAGCCGACCTTCGTCGCCGCCGCCGATCCCGACGGCGATGAGTGGAACACCGGCGCCGTCGGCCCCACCAAGCGCGGCTACGCCGACCGGCTGATCCGGCGGTTGCGGAACAAATTCGCTCCAGGCGGGCTGCTGCACTATGGCCAGGGCAAATGGTACCCAGGCGAGCAGCTTCCCCGTTGGGCGTTCGCGCTGTATTGGCGCAAAGACGGTACGCCGATGTGGGGCGATCCGGCTTTGATCGCACCAGAGCCGGGACCGGGTGGACAAGGAAAAGGGACCGCCGGAGCCGCCGAGGCGAGCGCATTCACGGCGGCGCTTGCGCGTGCGCTGGAGCTGGAGCCCGACGCCGCACAGGCCGCCTTTGAAGATCCCGCCGAATTCATGATGCGCGAACGCAAGCTCGCCCCCAACCTCGACCCGGTTGACAATAAGCTCGACGATCCAGAGGAGCGTCTGCGCCTCGCGCGAGTGTTCGATCGCGGGTTAGAGACCCCGGCAAGCTTTGTGTTGCCGATCCA
>JAHQVS010000236.1 GCA_019634215.1 Paracoccaceae bacterium
CCGCGTCGGTAGCGGACAGCGTCGCGACCACGAAGCCGGTTTGGCTGTTCTCGGCCAACCCCGGCGCGATTCCGGCCAACGTCGGAGAGGTGGGGGCGACGTCGTCCTGACGGTCCACCACCTCCAGCATTCCGGCGCGGTCAAAGGCGAAGCCGTTGAACACAAAGCGCTCGACCCCGACAACCAAGTCGGCGCCTTCGCCGTCGGCGGCGATCAGGAAGCCGTCGCTCTCCTCGTCATAACCGACGCGATATTCCGTCACCGCGCCCGCGTAGCGCACCTCGTCAGCGCCCGCATTGCCGATGATCAGGTCGTCGCCGTCGGTGGGGGCCAACAGATCATCGCCATCAGTACCTGCGACGAGCATCCGGCGCAGGCCGTCCTCGAATTCAATCCGCTCCACACCGCGCAGAGTGTCGACGCCCTCGGCGGCGCCGTTGCGCAAGTCCGAGACCTCCACCGCCGCGCCGTTTTCGATCGAACGGATGCGATAGTCGCCGAGGCCGCCCGCGTATTGGGCGGTGTCGATCCCGCCGCCGCCCTCCAGCATGTCGTCGCCCGCGCCGCCGATCAGCAAGTCGGCGCCGCTCTCGCCATAGAGTTCGTCGTCGCCGTTCTCACCGAACAACCGGTCCCCCCCGGAGCCGCCGCGCGCCTCGTCGGCGCCGTCGCCGCCAAACAGGGTGTCGTTGTCCGGAGCGGTGACGGCCGGCTCTTGGGTGTCGGCCACCGTCGCGCCGTTGATCAGGTCCAGATCGGCGCCGCCGGCCACATCGATCAGCCCCGAAGAAGCCCCGGCGTCGTCGCTTCGCCAATAATGCAGCAGCCCGCCGGTGTTGGGCGAAATCGTCTCAAACGCGCCAAGCTCCACATCCTGGGCGGTCAGCGCCCGGTCGAACAGCCGGATTTCGCCGATGACGCCGTCAAACTCCCGCCGGGCGCCGAGATTCAGTTGGCCCGATTGCGACAACTCCTGACCAATGATCACGTTGCCTTGCGCCAGGATCGCCCCGCCTTGCGCGAGGGTGGTTTCGCCGGCCAGATCTCCGTCGACATACACTCGCGTCTGACCGGTGAGGCTGTCCCATGTCAGCGAGAAATGATGCTCGCGCCCATCAATCAACCCATTAACGTCGACCGGGATCTCAGCGCTCTGGCCGTCGATCGCCACCCGGATCACGCCGCCATTGCTGTCGCTCAGGCGGACCTCGACCTCGTCGTTGCGGCCAAAAGAGATCAGCGTCGCGCCGTTGCGGTTCATCCGGTCGGCCTCGAACATCATCTCCACGGTGAAGCTCGATCCCGGCCAATCCGAGATAAAGGCGCTGGCGTACTCCTCGTCGCTGAGCGGATCTTGGTTCATGGCTGCGCCGACAAAGGCGCGGGCGTCGCGTTCAGTGCTGGGGAGCACGTTCTCCCCGCCGATCAACAGATCATCGCCGTCGCCGCCCCAAAGGGTGTTGGCGACTTCGTTGCCGCGCAGCTCGTCGTCACGGTCACCGCCGACGCCGTTCTCAATCACCGCGCCATAGGCGATGGAGATATTGTTGCTGCGGCCATTGACCGAACTGAACGACCCATCCCGAAGGTCAAGGTCAACGTCACTGCTCGAACCTGACAAGTCGAGCGTGTCATTGCCGTCTCCATCCCAAATGGAGAATGACATTCTGCCGTTGTAACTTAAATCGTAATTCTCAACACCGGTGGTTTGATTATATCCATAGACGGTGTCGTCTGTACGCGTATCCCAATTAATCCCGTATTCGATCTGAATCGCTAGAATATCATGGATGCCTAAAGTGGAGAGCGGGCCGCCGCTACCACCAGTATTGCCAGATCCGAAATAAGACATAAACGTGAATTGATCAGAGTCGTTCCAATGATCGGCGTCGTCATCGTAATTAAAGCCGCCGCCATTGTAATCGCCGCCATGTGACAGGCCGAGACCATGGCCGACCTCATGCGCCCACAGCTCATAGAGACCACTGCCGGGTGTCGGCTCCCGGCTTGAGTCGCTACGCCCGGCAGTGGCCCATTGCCCGTTCCAGACGCCGCCGCCGTCCTCGCGATAGCGCAGCTTGATGTCGGCGTCGGCGTTGTCGCCTACCTCGATGAAAGTCAGGCCGGACACCTCGGCGTAGCGGTCGAACAGGTTGCGCATCCAGGCTTCGCTCTGGGCGTCCAGCGGCTGGAAATCGGCGCCGACTTGCGCTTGGCCGGGAAAGCTGTAGGTGACCTCGGCGTCGCCGTCGCGGTCAATCCGGCTGTTCTGATTGCGCAGCAGATAATGCGCGCTTTGATAGGCCGACCAGATCGGTTTGCCGTTGTCGGCGTTGGTTCCCACCTCGCCTGACTCTGGGTTGGAGGGGTCGAGCCCATAGCTCTCCACCACATCCGCAAAGATTGGATCGTCCAACTCGGAATCGGCGTATTTATCGATCTCACCGTTACAAATAGGGCAGCCGCAGGTGTAAGCCGACAGCGGCATATGCATCGAGATCATTGTCCAACCCTGTTCAAAGTCGTGTCCGCGCCAGGGTGAGCATGTGTAGGTGCTCAATACGGCGTCATTGTGGGATTTCTTCGCAGGAACCAAGGTGACCGCGAAGGCGTCACGGGCTTTTTTGCGTTTATCGACAAGGGCCGCAAGGGGGCGCTGTCAGACTGACGCGCCGCTTGAGGTTAACCGCTGAATTCCGGGGCGTTCAGAGCCGGTCTAGCGACGAGGATCGATGGTGTTTGGCTAACGGTTGTTTGATGAAGTGAACCATTTGGTCATTATTTATTAAATATAAGGTAATTTGAAATTGCCCAACCTAGATATGTATTCGTGTTCACTATTTGATCTGTCCAGAATTATAAATGAACCTGCAACATTTTCTTTAAGGTTTTTTCCTAAAATTTGCCGGAGCAATCAATTTGTTGGGCAGAATCATGTCGCATCCCGCTACCAAGTCATCTGATACACGCAACGCCGCGCCAATATACTTCGCCATGTTCGCGCCGGTGTTGGCGTTGGTGGCGCTGGCGGCTGTGATCATCACCTCGATGCTCCAAGAGCAATCACGCGGGGAATCCCTGGCGAAAATCGTCAAGCTCTCCACGGAGGCGAGCAACCTCGCCCATGAGCTGCAAAAGGAGCGGGGCATGTCCGCCGGCCATGTCGGCTCCAAGGGCGCGCAGTTCGGCGACAAGCTGCCGAAGCAACGCGCGGCCACGGATGCGGTGATGGCTGAGGTCGCCGCCTCGGTCACCGAGGAGCTGCGCTCTACGGGCGAGGGGCCGGTGGCGGAGCGCCTGAACCAGCGGGTGGATCGATTAAACGCCAACTTCGCCAAGCTGAGCGAGATGCGCGGCCAGATCGACGCGCTGTCAGTGACGGTGCCCGAGTTGGCGAAATTCTACACCGGCACTATCCGCACCCTGCTCAGCCTGTCGGATGACCCAATGCTGGACGGCAGCCTTGGCGAGATGGCGCGCGAGGCGGTTATCTATACCAACATCTTGATGGCCAAGGAGTTCGCTGGCGTCGAGCGCGCGGCCGGATCGGTTGGTTTCGGCCAAGGCGCGTTCTCGGACAAGACCTTCAGCTGGTATAACGGTTTGCAAGAGCGGCAGTCTTACCTGTTCGACCGTATCCGCGCGCTCGGCACCGCTGAGGAGCAGGCGTCGCTAGAGGCGGCCCTCGCCAGCGACGCCGCCAAGCGTGTTGAGGAATTACGCGCAATCGCCGCCAACAGCTTGAACACAAAAGAGGTTCAGGGCGTCACCGGCCCGGATTGGTTCGCCGCTTCCACCGCCTATCTCGGCGAGTTGCGCAAGCTGGAGCGTGAGCTGGCGGTCGCGATCACCACCCATGCCCAGAACAAGGCCAGCGACGCTTCTATGTTGGTCTATCAGGTTGCAGGCGTGTTGTTGCTGTTCCTGGTCGGCTTCGCCGTTTTTGGGTTGCGCTACGTCAACGCCATGGTCACCAGCCTGACCCAGCTGCGCGACGCCATTGTCCGTATGGAGCGCGCCGAGGACAATATTAAGATCCCGGCGCTGGACCGCACCGACCCCATCGGCGAGATCGCCCGGTCGCTGGTCAGCATCAGCAGTCAGGGTGCGGATGCGGCGCGCGTGCGCGCCGCCGTGGCGGCTTCGCATGTGCCGTTCCTGATTATAGATCGCGCCGGCGACTGCATGTTTGAGAACCCCGCCTTCTCCAATTTGGCCAATAGCCGCGCGGCTGCTTTCGATAGTTGGTCGCCAAAACGCCCCGGCGGACGCGACGCTGCGGGCCTGATGACGGCGATTAAGGACGCCGAGTCTGCCGGTAAGACCTTGCAGAAGACCCAGGGCGAGAAGGTTATCGAGCTGACCCACGGCGACGCCATCTTTGAGGTGCGCCGCAGCGTGGTGACGAACGAGGCGGGCGAAGAGCTTGGCGCCGCCGTCCAGATCGACGACACCACCAAGGTGCGCGCGCTGGAGAATGAGGTGATGTCGGTGCTCGATGGCGTCGAGCGCGGGGAGTTCACCCAGCGGGTCCACTGTATTGACGATCTGGGCTTCACCTCCTTCGCCGCGCGCGGACTTAACCGTCAGATGGACAGCATCCAGGTGTTTATGGACGCCTTGGAGCGATCGCTTGAGGCGATGGCGGATGGGAATCTCACCAAGCGCATGGATGCGCCGTTCAAGGGCGATTTCGAGAAAGCCCGGGCCTGCGTCAACGACAACCTGCAGGCGTTGGTGCGGATGATCGGCACGGTGAACGGCGCGGCGTCTCAGGTGCAGACATCGGCGGCGCCTCTCGCCGACGGCGCCCGGAAGCTGGCGGAGCGGGCTGAATCGCAAGCGGCGGCGCTGGAGGAGGTCAACGCGACCATGGAGGAGATGTCCAGCGCGATTGACCGGTCGGCGGGAAGCGCAAAGGAAGCGGCTCTTCTCGCTGAGGCAGCCTCCCAGCGCGCTGACGCAGGTCATCAGGTGCTCGGCGAGACCCGCGAAGCCATGGGCCGCATCGAGTCCAGTTCCGGCAAGGTGGTTGAGATCGTCACCGTGATCGACTCGATCGCCTTTCAGACCAATCTTCTGGCGCTCAACGCGGCGGTCGAGGCGGCGCGGGCTGGCGAGGCTGGCAAAGGTTTCGCCGTGGTCGCCTCCGAGGTGCGCACCTTGGCGCAACGCTCGGCGGACGCCGCCGCCGAAATCCGCAACCTCATCAGTGAAAGCACCACCAATGTGTCGGATGGGGTCCAGTTGATGGATCGCACCAAATCAGCATTGGATCAGATCAACCAATCCATCGTTGATCTGAGCACGGTCATTGGCTCGATCGCCGACACCAGCGGCCAGCAGGCGGCGGCGGCGCGGGAGATCTCCTCAACCACCTCGCATCTGGACGGTCTGACGCAGCAGAACGCTACTGCGGCGGAGGAGAGCGCCAACAACGCCAACGTGCTGCGGCGCCAGGCGGACGAGTTGCTCGCCGAGGTCAATAAATTCCAGACCGAAGGCGCGTCCGAGGTGATCGCGGCGTAGCCATTCGCCGAAACATGGCTGGCAATGCACGGGGGGCGCTGATTGCGTCCCCCGTTTTTTATACCCTCCCGCCTTTCGCCACTGACGTCGCCACCGGCAGCGTTTTGCGATCACCTGGGATGGGAAAACCGCCCTAACTTGTTTCTTGCTGGCAATTTCCGAGACTCGAACGGATGCTGCGTCGCTTTAAATCGCTCTAGGTTTCTCCGTCAGTTTCGTGGCAAACCTCAACGCGGGGTGTTGCAACGGGCGAGAGCGATGGAGCTGCGGCAAATCCGGTATTTTCTGGCGCTTAGCCAGACCTTGAACTTCACCCGCGCCGCGGAGCAGTGCGGCGTTTCGCAGCCGTCTATGACCCTGTCGATCAAGAAGCTTGAGGAGGAGCTGGGCGGGGAGTTGATCCACCGTCAGCGCAGCCACACCCGTCTGACCCAGCTTGGCCAGATGGTGTTGCCGTTTCTGGAGCAAGTCTACCAAAGCAGCCACGCGGCGCAGACGGTGGCCCGTGAACTCAGCGACGGCCGCCGCGCCCCACTGCGCCTCGGCGTCACCGACGTGTTCGACAAATCGCGGCTGCTCGCCCCCATTCGGGAGTTGGAGAAGGCCACATCAGGGCTGGAGCTTGATGTAGAGGGCGGCGGGGATGCGGCGCTGGCGGCGCGGCTGATGGCGGGGGACCTGGACGCCGCCCTTTTGGAGCATTCGGCGGTGGACGAAGACCACATCCGCTTTGCGCCGATCTACACCGAGGAAATGCGCGTTCTGTTATGCGAAGACGACCCCTTAGCGGCGCAAGAAGCGTTCGCGCTGGAGGATCTGGTCGAGCGCCCCTGGATCGCGCTGGCGGATTCGCGGCTACAGGCCGAGCTTCAGGAGGCGGCGCGGGCGGTCGCGCCGGACTGGAGCCCCCGCCACCGCGCCGTGCGCCCCATGGAAGCGCAATTTCTCGTGCTCTC
>JAHQVS010000237.1 GCA_019634215.1 Paracoccaceae bacterium
AGGCGCTGGATGAAGATGTCGACCTGCTGAAAAAAATTGCCGGCGAAGAAACCCCGTCCGTTCCTGACGAGTATGTCGGGGACTCGCCCGCCGAAGAGCCGGAGGAGACCGCGGAATGAGCAACTCAATCTATGTCGGCGTCACCCGCCAAATCGCGCTGCTCGATGAGATGCGCACCATCGCCGCCAACGTCGCCAACTCCAGCACGCCGGGCTATCGCCGCGAAGGGTTGATCTTCTCGGAGTACGTCAAGGAGACCGACGATAAGTTGAACGGCCTGTCGATGGCGGCCGCCCGCGCCCGCTACGCCGATACGGAGCAAGGGGAACTGACCCCCACCGGCGGCACCTTCGATCTGGCGATCGAGGGCGAAGGTTACTTCCAGGTGCAAACGCCAGGCGGTGTGCGGTTGACCCGCGCCGGCGCGTTCAAGCCCAGCGTTGAAAACACGCTGGTGACCTCGGACGGCCACGCCGTGCTGGGCGACGGCGGCGCGGCGCTGTTCGTACCCGCCGAAGCGGCGCAGATCACGATCGCGCGGGACGGCACCGTCAGCGCCGACGGCGAGCCGATTGGCCGGGTCGGGCTTGTCACGGGCGATCCGCTGAAGATGACCCGTGAGGCAGGCATGCTGTACGTGCCCGGCGACGATATCGTGCCGGTGGAGGACCCGCATATCTCGCAAGGGTTTCTAGAGGCCTCCAACGTCAATCCGATCATCGAGATCGCCCGCATGATCGAGGTGCAGCGCGGCTATGAGGCCGGGCAGGCGCTGATGCGGGACGAGGATGAACGCATCCGCAGCGCCCTGCAAGTGATGGGCGGCCAGAACTAACGCACTCTTGTTTTCTTGCGGTTCGGAGCCGCGAAGACGCTCAAGTAAAACCATCGGGAAGGAGACCAAACGATGCGCGCGCTTAAAATTGCCGCCACCGGCATGGACGCCCAGCAGACCCGCGTCGAGGTGATCTCGAACAACATCGCCAACATGAGCACCACGGCTTATCAGCCACGGCGGGCGGAGTTTGCTGATCTGCATTACCAGCAAAAAGAGGCCGCCGGTGCGATCTCCTCGACCTCGGGCACGGTGCTGCCGACCGGGGTCCAGCTTGGACTGGGCGTGCGGATGGCGTCGGTGAACATGCAGATCGAACAAGGCGCGATGGCCGAAACCGGCGGCGATCTTGATCTGGCGATCGAGGGGCGTGGCTACCTGGAGGTTGAACTGCCGAGCGGCGACACCGCCTTCACCCGCGACGGTTCGCTGAAGCGCAGCGCCGACGGGCTTATCGTGACCTCAGCCGGCTACGCGGTCGGCGGCGGCATCACCATTCCAGAAGATGCGCGCCGGGTCGAGATCAATGGCGACGGCGAGGTTTATGCTTATTTCGACGGAGAGGTCGACGGGCAGTTGGTCGGCGCCTTCACCCTGGCCGCGTTCGCCAACGCCAAGGGCCTGGAGGCGATCGGCGGCAACCTGTTCAAGGAGACCGCCGCTTCGGGCGCGCCGGTGCTGGGCAATCCCGGCATCGATGGCCGGGGACAGGTTCGCCAGGGGTTTCTGGAGCAGAGCGCGGTCGATGTGGTGTCAGAGATCACCGACCTGATCGAGGCTCAGCGCGGCTACGAGATGAACTCTAAGGTGGTGACCGCCGCCGACCAGATGCTGTCGGCCACCACCCAAATCCGCTGACGGGTCCGCCTGACGCTGAACCTTCGACCGCCGAGTAAGGAGACCCGAGATGCCGCTCCCCTCCCCGCCTCTGCTGCGCGCCATGGCCGGTCGCGCCATCGATCGCACCCTGAGCCGCGCGCTGGCTACGCTGCTGGTGCTGGCGACGTTGCTGGCGGCGGGCATCTCGCCCTTCGCCGCCCAGGAGGCTGGCGCGCAAGCCAACGCCAAGCCCGGTCAGGTGGTGACGGCGGCGCGGACGATCCGCGCTGGGGAAGTCCTCAGCCATGGCGATTTGGCGTTGCGCCCTGGCGGCGCTTACGCCGGTCAAACTGTGGCGGCGCCGGAGCAGGTGGTGGGGCGGGAGACGCGCGTGGCGATTTACGCCGGGCGCCCGATCAACCCCGGCGATCTGCGCGCGCCGAGCGTGGTGCGGCGTAATGATTTGGTGACGTTGATGTTTCAGCTCGGCGGCCTGCAAATCCAGACCGAGGGCCGCGCCCTGGAGGATGGCGGGCTCGGTGAGCGCATCCGGGTGATGAATCTCGACAGCCGCCGCACCGTCTCGGGCGAAGTGGCCGGACCGAAATTAGTGGTGACGAAATGAATTTAACTCTGTGTTCAGGCGGCTCGACCCGGCGCGCCGCGCCGCTGATAATCGCCGCCGCCCTAGCCGCCATCCTGGCCGGCTGCTCCGACCGGTTTGATCATATCGGACGGGCGCCGACGATGTCGCCGGTGGCCACGCCTCAGCACCCGATCGACCCAAGCTCGGTGTCGATGCGCCGGCAGTTGCCGCATGTGCCGCACGGGCTGCGCCCGAAGGACATTCTGATGCGGCCGCATGATCACCCAGGCGCGCCGCCGCCAGGGGTTGCGCCTCATGGGGCCGGGATGGCGCCACAGGGTCATTATGACCCTAACGCCATCCAGACCAGCGCGATCCCGGGCTATGGCATGCGCCGCCCGCGCGGCGGCGACGGGGCCTCGCTATGGAGCGCCGGGCCGCGCTCTCTGTTCGGCGACCGCCGGGCGCAGACCGTGGGCGACATCGTCACGGTTTTGATCGAAATCGAGGATGAGGCCAGCATCAGCAACACCACCACCCGGACGCGCACCGGATCGGAAGAGTTGGAGATTCCCAACCTGCTCGGCGCGGGCGCTATCGCCGACCGGATCTTTCCGGGCGCTGATGTGCTTAACCCGGCGGTAAGTTTGGACTCCAGCAGCTCCTCGAACGGCGCGGGGTCGGTCAGCCGGAATGAAAGCGTCGATCTCCGGGTCGCCGCGACCGTGATCGACGTATTGCCGAATGGGCATCTGCTGGTAACCGGTAATCAAGAAGTCCGAGTTAACTTCGAGTTGCGGGATCTCCAGGTGGCGGGGGTGATCCGGCCTGAGGACATCTCGCGGCGGAACACGATCACCTACGACAAGATCGCCAACGCCCGAATCTCCTATGGCGGACGTGGGCAAATCAGCGATCTGCAACAGCCGCGGATCGGCCAACAAGTGCTGGACGCCGTGTCGCCGTTCTAAACACGGAACGCGCCGGCGAGAGGAACGAGAGGACGCTCGATGCTGAGACTGATCGTGCCGCTTGTGATCGCGCTGGTGGGCCTGGGCGGCGGCGTCTTTATGGGCGCCATGCTGAAGCCGGAGCCGATGGCCGAAGAAATGGCCAAGATGGACGGCGACAAAAAGGGCGGCAAAATGCAGGGCGACCATGGCGATGGCCATGGCAAGGGTGACAGCGAAGGCCATGACGACAAAGGTTATGGCGATGACGATCATGACGACTATGAAGAAGACGAGTATGAGGCCGAATACGATCCGGAAGACCCGGAGCCGGTCGAGTATTTCGAACTCAGCCGCAAACTGATCGTGCCGATTATCGAGGACAACGGCGACCGTGCGTTTGTCGCCATGGAGCTGCATCTCGAACTGAAAGAGGGCGGCGCCAAGAAGGCCGAAACGCATGAGCCGAAGATCCGCGACGCTCTGTTGCGCACGGTGATCGCCTTCGCCCACACCGGCGCCTTCGACGACGACGCCCACCCGAACGAGACCTTCAAGGAGCTGGCCAAAGAGCTGAAGCGGGCCGCGAAGAGGGTGCTCGGGGATAAGGTGAAGTCGGTGCTGATCGGGGATTTGATCAAGCAAGGGGCGTGACGGCGCCGCCGCCGCTTGCGGATCTCTAGAGCCTTTGTCGTGAACGGGAGTTCACGGAAAAGGCTCTAATTCTTTGTTTTGTCGCACTTTCCAACCGCAAAGCCGCACACAGTTTTGCTGAAAATGCTCTCATCCTGCGAGCCAGAAACTCAATATTGCCCGCCGCCTGACCGCCATGGCCAGCGGCTCTTGACATATAAATTGGATTGGAACATCTCCATAAACCTAGTTTCATAGGATTATATGGGGAAATCCTGGATGCCAGCCAACATAGTTACGGTGGAGACGCCGGATTGCGCGGGGGCGCATGACGCCGCCGCGTTGATTGCGCCACTTGGGGTCGAGACCGAATTTCAACGGCTGGCGTCGTTCGAGGCGCCGAAGGGCTGGGATGTCGCCATCGTGGCGGAGGAGCGGACCGGGCAGCTCGCGGCAGTGATGGCGCCCCCCACTCCAGACGCGAAGCCGCGCCTTCAGCACACCTTCTCCACCGGTCCTGGGGCCTTGCCCGCCCAGGCCTTTACGCCGGAAGGCACGCCGCTGGCCTCAGCAGCCTCCGAGCTGGCCCAGGACGCCCGTGAAATCGCGGAACGCGCGGGCGGCGGCCTAGATGGGATCGCCGCGGTTGTCGCCGACACCAGCGAGCGGTTTGACTATGGGGCGGTTCCCTATGAGGAGCGTTGGTATCATGGCGCCGATGCTGTTCCGCAAGTGGCCTGCGGGGTGGGAAACTGCATCGACATCAACACCTATCTGATCGCCGCGCTGCGGGCGTCCGGCTATCAGACAACCTATCTGACTTGCTATTTCTTTGACGACAACCCGGACGGCATCGCCAGCGGCATGCATTGCTGGGTGCGCACCCAATGCGAGGGCGTCACCCAGGATTGGGACATCGCGCATTTCAAAAAACTTGGGCGCTCGGATGTCTCGGCGACGCTGAACCCCGCCCCTGGCCAGCGCTTCGCCTTGGCCTATGGCCGCGACCATTGCTACGTCTGGCGGGGCAAAAGCATTGAGCTGCCGACGCCGTCCGTGCCGATGTGGGTGCGGGAGGACGGGACCGCGATTAAAGGGGAGCCGCCGGTGGTGACGCTAACGGCTGGATGAGGGCCGCGCGCCTTCAGCTTCGCGCCGCCGCCATCCGCTCTTGAACATAGGCGGCTTGCGCCTGCTGACACTCCAGCGCGATCGGCAGCTTGAATTTTGGATCGTCGAAATAGTCGAAGGCGTGGACCGCGCCAGGCCAGAGCTGAAGCGTCGCCTCCGATCCGGCGGCGCGCCAGCGCTGCGCCATGAACAGGGTGTCGTCGAGCAGCGGGTCTTGATCGCCGATGAACAGCAGCGCGGGCGGCATGCCGTCCAGATCCGCCAGGAGGGGCGAGACTGCCGGTGAAGACGGGTCGCCCCCCTCCCCGAGCAGATTGCCCGCGAACCAATCCACGATCGGTGTCGACAGGATCATATTGCGCGCGCCCCAATTGCGCACGGAGGGCGTGCCGCGCAGATCGAAGGCGCCATAGGCCAGCACCGCGCCGGCGACTTCGGACAAGCGCCCCATCTCCCGCAGCCGCAGCAAGGTGACCATGGTGAGATGGGCGCCGGCGGACTCGCCGCCAATCATCGCCGGAACGCCCTTGGCTTTGGCTTGATCCAGGGTCCAGAGCGCGGCGGCGAGGCAATCGATGGCGCCCGCGGGCCAGCGGGCTTCCGGCGCGAGACGATATTGGGCCGACACGACCGTGACGCCAGAAGCGCGGCTGAGGCGGAGGTTGCGGCCGTCGAAATGCTCAGGCGCGCCATACGTCCAGCCGCCGCCGTGGATGTGCAGGTAATAGCCCGAGGGCTCCGCCGCTTCGATCACGCGGACGCGGCCATTGCCGCCGGAAAACTCGCCGGGCGCACCGACGGGCGCCGCGCCGAACTCCTCCCAGCGCCCCTCCGGCAACGGCCCTTCAACCGGCAGAATCCCCTTACCCTCGGCGCGCAGGCGGCGGGCGGCGCCGATGTCGATCTCCTCCGGTGGCGGAAGATCGGCCAACAGCGCTTCCAGAGCGGTGTTGAAGGCGATTGTTTCAGGGCTTGGGGCGCCGAACGGGGATGGCTTTTCTTCGATCATGGCGCTCAGGCCTGACGCAGCAATTGGACTTTGCGCAACGGCACGCGCTTAACCTCCAACCCGGTGAACACGTGCAGGGTGTTCAGGTCACGGTCGATCACGGCGTGGTCGCTGACCCAGCCGCCCAGCGACAAATAACCGCGCAGCAGCGGCGGCATCAGCCGCATCGCTTGGCGATTGTCCGGGCGCTTGAACCGCAACAGCTTGGCGAACTTGAAGATGTTCGGCGCCTTCGGACGCGGCAGCCAGCGAGTCGGCGCGAGATGCTTGTCCTTCAGCAGGGCGAAAGCGTCGGCGTAAGCCTGGGCGTCATTGCCCTCAAAGCTGGAGCAGCCGCACAGCAGCTCGAAGCCGCGCGTGTCGACGTAGCGGGTCATGGCGCCCCAGGCGATGCGCAACACCTCGCTGTCGCGATGATCGGGGTGAATACAGAACCGGCCCATCTCGACAATCGGCCCGGGAAACGTCTTTAAATTCGATAATTCATAATATTGCGCTGAATAACTGCGGCCAATTTCTTCGCCATTTTTCAGCGGCAGCAGACGAAAACAACAAACTAATTTACCGGTCCGGCGCTCTTCAATCAGGACATGGTCGCAATCGGCGTCGAAATCATCGGAGTCGATGCCAGCAGCGGTCTTCTCGCTGACAGGCGCGCCGCGAGAGGCGATGAAAACTTCATGGCGCAGCTTTTGCGCGGCGCGAACATCATCCTCCGTCTCAGCGATCCGGACACTATATTTCCCTCTGGTGAGACCAAATCGAGTCATCCCGCATCTCCTCGCTCGATCGCCGCCCCTGGCGCGCACCGCGTCGACCTCACCCGCACATGTCCGGGCGGAAATATCGCCCTAAATCAATATGCGGGTATATGAGCGCCGAACGCTGTTCATGAGTTACGCATTGGCGGAAGCGTTGGCGAGAAATAATTTAGTGACAAGCTCTAATTCCAAGGATGTGCGCAATGTCAGACAAGATGGTCAAATCAGACGCCGAATGGCGCCAGGAACTCAGCCCGGAGCAGTATCAAATCTTACGCCGGCACGGCACCGAACGCCCGTTCAGCCATCCCGGTTTCCCGGAGACGGCGGAGCGCTTCACCTGCGCCGGTTGCGGGGCGGCGCTGTTCACCGTCGACACGAAATTCGATTCGGGCTCGGGCTGGCCGAGCTTCTTTCGGCCGATCGACGAAACGGCGGTGAGGGAGAAGGTCGACTCCAGCTACGGCATGCGCCGGGTGGAGGTGCTGTGCGCCCGCTGCGATGGGCATCTCGGCCATGTATTCCCGGACGGTCCGCCGCCGACGGGACAGCGGTATTGCATTAACGGCGGCGCGCTAAACTATGAGCGCGACGCGCCCGAAGAAAGCTGAGGTTCGAGGCGAAGGCCTTGTGAATTAAGGAGTTACACATGCCCCGCACGGCCTTCGCCCATGTCGACACCTGGGTCTTCGATCTGGACAACACGCTGTATCACCATAGCTGCCGGCTGTTCGACCAGATCGACATCCGCATCAGCGAGTTTATCAAAAAGGCGCTGTCGGTCGGCGACGCCGAGGCGGAGGTGATGCGGCGGCGGTATTGGCGTGAGCATGGCACTACGCTGCACGGGCTGATGACGGAGCATGGCGTCGATCCGGAGGGATATCTCGACGAGGTGCACGACATCGACGTCTCACATATGCCGAAGGCGCCGGAGCTGGGGGCGGCGATACAGGCGCTGCCGGGGCGGAAGATCGTCCACACCAACGGCTCACGCGGGCATGCGGAGCGGGTGCTGTCCCAACTGGGGATGCTGGAGGCGTTCGAGGCGCTGTATGGGGTTGAGCATGCGGACCTGATCCCGAAGCCGAAGCCGGAGGCCTATCACCGGATCTGGGCCGAGGCTGAAGTGCGGCCGGGGTCGGCGGCGATGTTCGAGGACACCGCCCGCAATCTGGAGACGCCGCACGCCCATGGCATGCGCACGGTGTGGCTGCCGACCGACGACGCCCATGCGGCGGAAGGATCAGACGGCGAGCATGTGCATTTCGTCGCCCGCGATTTGGCCGCGTTTCTGGGGAAATTGGTGTAAGGGCGGCTGTCTCCCGCCCGAGATCTGCGAGATCTTCAGCCATGATCGAGGACAGCATGACCGACGACACCACGCTCTTCACTGATATTCTGGTGGTCGGCGCCGGCCCCGCCGGGCTGACCGCCGCGCTGTTGCTGGCCGAGGCCGGGTTCGACGCCGTGTGCGTCGATCGCGCCGATCCGAGCGCGCCCGACAGGGATTTGCGCACGGCGGCGCTGCTCCAGCCGACGGCGGCGATCTTGCGCCGGGCCGGGGCTTGGGAGCGGATCGCGCCGTTCGCCACCGAATTGGCGGAGATGCGGATGGTCGACGCCGGGGGGCGGGAGAACCAGGCGCGGGCGACGGCGGCGTTTGAGTCGATGGACATTGAGCATTCCTGTTTTGGCTGGAACGTCGCCAACGCCGACCTGCGCGCGGCGTTGCGGGCGCGGGCGGCGGAGACGGACGGGGTGCGGTTGATCGCGCCACCAAATGCGCGCGAAGATGCGGTGCGGGCGACGCTGGCGGATGGGCGGCGGATTTCGGCGCTGATGGTTGTCGGCGCCGACGGGCGGGACTCGCTGGTGCGGCGCAGCTTGGGGATTGGCGTGCGGCGGATCGACTATGGCCAGAGGGCGCTGGCGTTTCATGTCGGCCATGAGCGGCCGCATGGGAACGCCTCGATCGAGATTTTGCGGTCGGGCGGGCCGTTTACGCTGGTGCCGCACCGGCCCGTTGAGGGCGCGCCGAACCGGTCGGCCGTGGTGTGGATGGAGCGCGAGCGAGAGGCGACGGCGCTGCTGTCAGCCTCGGTCCCGGTGTTCGACATCGCCGTCAATGAGCGCTCGCTGGGGGTGCTGGGGCGGCTACGGGTGCTGACCGAGCCGGTGGGGTGGCCGGTGATCTCGCAATTGGCGGAGCGGCTGACCGGGCCGCGCGCCGCGCTGATCGCCGAGGCGGCGCATGTGGCGCCGCCGATCGGGGCGCAGGGGCTGAATATGTCGCTGAAGGACGCCGCCGTGCTGACCGATCAGCTGATCGCGGCGCGGGCGTCGGGACGGCCCGTGGGCGACGCCGAGGCGCTCCAGCGCTACGCTCGCTCCCGCTGGCCCGACCTCGCCGCCCGCACAGCCGCAACCGCCGCCCTCGACGCCGCCGCCATCGGCGCCGCCGCGCCGATCAGGGATTTGCGGATGTTGGCGTTGACGGCCATTCACGCCGCGCCGCCCTTGCGCAGGATGGCGATGCGGCTCGGGATGGGGAACTAAGGATTTGATGGCGCCGCCACCGTTTGGGTGGCGGAGATTTCGGAATATAATCCTATTTAGAGCATGAGCGCGCGCTGATGTCAACGGGGAAAGCCGCACGCGTCCGAGAGCGATGGTTAACCAGAACCAGGTAAGCGACCCTCAGGCGGCCCTACTCAAGAACTCTGGGTACTTAGGCCGTTAATGTGAAATGAAGAATGGCCCAGGGCCTCTGAAAGGGCTCGACACCCTCTGAATTTATATGAACCTAGACAGTAGTGAGTCGTCCGCAGGGGAAACAGTTCGGACGGTTGTTGGCTGTTGGTTGTTCAAAGGGGGATATTATGCGCATTTTTCATGTAGCGATCGCCAGTATAGCTCTGCTTCTATCTGGCTGCGCCAGGGATATTGTGAATGATGGCCAGGGGCCGGGAATTCTGGTCGCCTTTGAAGGGTTCGGGTTGACCGGACAATTCTCTCAGTTGCAAGAATTCGAGGGCGTCCCCACCCAGGATTGCTTGAAAGTGCCAGACGGGGTGGTTCCAATCCGGGTGTTGCTTTCCGACTCTGGCGGAGTGAGCAGGGCCGTCATCCGGATCTTCGGCGCGCGCGTCGGACCGGAAGACGCCACATACTCCCCCGCCCTGGAGGACATTACTTTGACGGTCACCGAAGAGAGAGGCGTTCCCAGGATTGAAGTGATCATGCCGCGCCTTGACAGCACCA
>JAHQVS010000238.1 GCA_019634215.1 Paracoccaceae bacterium
ACGCCACCGTCGCCCCCGAAGCCAAGCGCGACCGCATCGCTCAGGGCATTTCCGCCTCCCCCGGCGCGGCGGTCGGGCGTCTCGCCTTCACGTCAGAGCAAGCGCAGGAGATGGCGCAGCGTGAAGAACCGTCGATCCTGGTCTGCGTCGAGACTAAGCCTGAGGACGTCCAGGGCATGCACGCCGCCGTCGGCGTCCTGACCCTGCGCGGCGGCCTCACCAGCCACGCAGCCGTGGTGGCGCGAGGGCTCGGTCGGCCCTGCGTCGTCGGCGCCGGCGACGCCCGTCTCGACGTCGAAAGCCAGACCCTGCAAACCGCTGATGGCCGGAGCTTCAGCGCTGGCGCCACTGTCACCCTCGACGGCTCCGCTGGCGAAGCCCTGGCCGGGGCGCTGCCAACTCTCGACCCAGAACCCAGCGGCGACTTCGCCACTCTGATGACCTGGGCCGACGGCTTCCGCCGCATGGGCGTCCGCGCCAACGCCGACACCCCCGCCGACGCCGAAACCGCCCGCCGCCTCGGCGTCGACGGCATCGGCCTGTGCCGGACCGAACATATGTTCGTCGAGCCAGTGCGCATCACCGCCATGCGGGAGATGATCCTGGCCGACAGCGAGGAGGCCCGCCGCGCCGCTCTCGCAAAACTGCTCCCGATGCAGCGCGCCGATTTCGCCCTGCTGTTCACCATTATGAGCGCGGAGGATGTGGCCGTCGGCGAATTCGACGAAGCACCGCCGGTCACCATTCGGCTGCTCGATCCGCCCCTGCACGAGTTCCTGCCCAAAACCCAGGATGGTTATGAACGCCTCGCCATGGCGATGGACTGCTCAGTTGAGAAAATCATCCGCCGCGCCGATGAGCTGAAGGAATTCAACCCGATGCTTGGCAAGCGCGGTTGCCGGGTCGGGGTCGCCTTCCCCGAAATTTACGAAATGCAGGCCCGGGCCATTTTCGAAGCCGCTCTCGACGTTGAGGCCGCCGGCGGGCGCAGCCAGCGCCCGGAGATCATGATTCCGCTGGTCACCGCCGTCCGCGAATTTGAGGTGCTGCGCGACCGGGTGGACAACATCGCCCAGCAGATCAGTATCGAACGCGGCGCCAGCTTCGACTACAGCGTCGGCATCATGGTCGAAACGCCCCGCGCGGCGCTGCGGGCCGGAGCACTAGGCCAAACCTCGGCGTTTTTCAGCTTCGGCACCAATGACTTAACCCAGATGACCTACGGCCTCTCCCGCGACGACGCCGGACGGTTAATGCGCGATTACGTCGAACGCGGGGTGTTCGAGGCCGACCCCTTCCAGAGCTTGGATCAAGAGGGCGTCGGCGAATTGATGGAGATGGCGGTGGAGCGTGGGCGCGCTGTTAACCCCGACCTCTCAATCGGTCTCTGCGGAGAGCATGGCGGCGACCCGGCAACCATCGATTTCTGCGAACGGATCGGCTGCGATTACGTCTCCTGCTCACCGTTCCGCGCCCCGATCGCCCGGTTGGCGGCGGCGCAAGCGGCGTTGTCGCGGCGAGACAAGGCGTGACGCCAGCGACCGGGGGACAAGCCGACGGCTTGGCCTTGCTCAAAGACCTGCGGGCGGGCGGCAAACCCGGCTTGGCGCGCGCTCTGGCCGAGATTGAGCGCCGCCCGGAGAGTGAAAGCACCCTCGCCCTACTCGACACAGCCTGGGCCCAAGGGCGCGGCGTCGCCATCGGCCTCACCGGCCCGCCCGGCGTCGGCAAATCAACCCTGATCGACGCGCTGATCCGCGCCGCCCGCGCCGTAGGCCGGCGTGTCGGTGTAATCGCGATCGACCCCTCCTCCCGCCGCACCCAGGGCGCCCTGCTCGGCGACCGCGCGCGCATTTCCGCCGACCCAGAGGATGACGGCGTGTTCGTGCGCTCCATGGCCGCCCGCGATCGTCTCGGCGGCCTCGCAGCCCTCGCCTTCCCCGCCGCCACACTGATGCGCGCGGTCTGCGATCTGGTGATTATCGAGACCGTCGGCGTCGGCCAGTCCGAGACCGACGTCGCCGGGATCGCCGATATAGCGGTGTTCTGCGCTCAGCCTGCGGCCGGAGACTCGCTGCAATTTATGAAGGCCGGGGTGATGGAGGTCCCGGATTTAGTGCTCGTCACCAAGGCCGATCTCGGCGAACCGGCCCGCCGCGCCGCAGCCGACGCCGCCGGGGCGTTGTCGCTGGCGGCCGCCGACGGGCCAACGCCGCCGGTCAGGCTGATTTCAGCGCTCAACGGCGACGGGATCGCCGAGGCGATGATCGAGATTGAAGCACTAGCCCACACCAAATCCAGCCCCGAGCGCGCCGCAAACCAAGCCGCCACCTGGGTTGAAGATGGTGTTCGCACCCGCTTCGGCGTTTTTGGCCTTGAGGCCGCTCGGAGTTTGGATCTGCTGACCGCCGCCAATCGCCCTTTCCATCGGCAGGCGGCGGTGATGGCGGCGCTGGAGACAGCCTTCACCGCTGGACTCACTGGCGCGGGACTGCAAGAACACCAATATTAACATGTATAAGTCTGCCGCCGAGGGCGCCTCCTCCTGGCTCAGGCGTGAAGCCAGGAACGCCAAACCCGGGCGACGACAGTTTGCGTCCTTATCGCGTTGATTTGAGTAGCTGAAGCGCAATCCGACCGGAGCGTCTTAAAGGCCGGAGAAACTGCGTTTCAAAACAAAGACTTACAGAAACAGCGTTTCAGCCCCGCAGCTGAAACGGCGAAGGGCGCCCAGCGGCGCCTTGGGAGAGAGAGCTTCGCCATGAGCAGGTCGCCCCAGTCCCGGCGCCAACGCCGCCATCCGCGATTCGGCGCATTGATCGCCGCCGCCAGCACAGCCGGGGCCCTCGTGCTGGGCGTCGCCGCCGTCGCGAAAACCGAAGCGATGTCCGGCCTCAACGGCCCAGCGGTCGAGATCGATCGCTATATCGGCCTCTGGCATGAACTCGGCCGCACCCCCAATGATTTTCAAGACAACACCTTGAGGCGCTTAAGCCTCGAGTACGGCCCCTGTTTCGAAAGCACCGCCCGATACGCTGTCACCGGACCTGGCCGATTGAGCATCCGCAACGCCTGCCGCCGCCGTGAAATCGTGAGTGATGATACAAAAGGCGCGGTGATTGAGGATAGCGCCGATGGCGTCGCAGAAATTGTCGAGGACGCACAGGGCCGGAAGCTGAAAATCACCTTCGGCTCCGCTTTCGCACGCTTCATTCAACGGCTGATTTCCGACGGCGGCTTCGACTATTGGATCTATTGTCTCGGTCCGCTGGACGAAGCTGGCCGCTACAGCGCCGCCGCCGTCAGCAACGCCGAACGGGAGTTTCTATTTTTGCTCGCCCGCCGAGCTGACCCCGACCCGGCGTTGGTGGAGGAGCTGCTGACCTGCGCCAAGCGCCAGCAGCTGCCGGTGGACCGCATGATCAGAACCGTTAGGGAGAACGAACCGGAAGGGCCTTGAGGTTTGAGGTGGAACAGACCGCCTCATACACTGGAAAAACCGCAGACATCAGTTTAAATGCGTCTGAAATCATCAAGAAGTTGGTGAAAAAGGCGTGCTAAACACAAAAATAAAGCAATCTGATCATATGGTTCTTTCAATATTGCATACCATAAGGCCGCGACGTTAATCTTTTAGTCGCCATTTTATCGACACAGTTGACGGAATAGCAGACGCCCTGATTGTGAAATTGACAGGAGATCGCCGTTTGACCCCCGCCCCGCTTTGCCGCCCCCGTCGCAAGGTCGCGCCTTATCGCGCGCCGCGATCCTATCGCGTGGCGACCACAGCGGCGATGGCGTTCACAACGGCGGCTGCACTGGGGTTGATCGTCCATATGACGCATGGCGGCGCAGCGTTGAGCGCTACTCCCAAAAACTCTATCGACCCCAGTATGATGAGCGGCGTCAGCCAAGCGCTTGCGGCGCAACGGCCCAGCGGGCGACGCCCGATACGGCTTGGCCTAGGCGGCGACATGGCGCTGCCGCCGCCCCATGCCCGTGGGCTGGTGATCTCCGGACGTGACGCCATCACTTCCTTGACCTCGGATTCAGCCCTGGCCGACGCCGCCTATCTGCCACAGCCGACCTTGCGCAGCTTAGCAGCTCCGATTGAGGAGGAGGCCACCTCTGATCGGGTGGCGCTGCTCCAACAGGCCGACGTCGACGCCCAGAACGCGCTCGATGCGGCGTCGGAACCACCTTACGACGCCGAATTGGCGGCTCGGCTGAACATCTCGTTCCTGCAAGGCGTCGACCGCATGGCGCTTAAGAACGCCGCAGCTGAAAAACAATGCATGGCGGAGGCGATCTATTTTGAAGCCCGCAGTGAGCCGCTGGAAGGTCAGGTTGCTGTCGCCGAGGTGGTTCTGACCCGGGCGGAGAGCCGCTATTGGCCCAACACCATCTGCGGAGTGGTTAACCAGGGGGCCGAGCGCAAAACCGGCTGCCAATTCTCCTACACCTGCGACGGCGTGCCGGAACTGGTGAAGAACAAGGCTTCCTGGGCCAAGGCCGAGGCGATCGCGGACCTGATGCTGCGCGGCGCCCCCCGCCAGATCACCGGCTACGCCACCCATTACCACGCTGATTACGTCAACCCGCGCTGGGCCAGCTCGATGGAGACCACCATCACCATCGGCCGCCACATCTTCTACCGGCGCCTGCTGCGCTTCGCCAAGAAACCAGCGGCGGCGGAGTAAATTCATCCCCGTCGGCGCACCGCAACGAGTATCAGTTCGCTGACATTTCCGAGCTATATAAATCGTTGATATTATTGGCGTCCAGAGCGAGACTCGCACGATCCAAGATCAGCTTATTTTGCATCCTTAGGCAAACCAGCTCAAACGCCCTTAATACACTGTTTCCCACATAAGTTCGCCCAAGAAGTGCGCGAAAAATCCGATATTGATGGGCTATACGCTGCACATAATGCGGTACACGCAAGACCACCTTCGCCGTTCACGCCCTATCGCAAATGGTCCAACGGCCTGAGGACTATGGGCGGGAGATGGTGGCAGAGTAGGAGTTCCGCGCGCCAGCCATGCTTGCGTATCTCGGCAATCGGACAGCCTACAACACCACGGCGGTACTGCCTGTGTGGATGTCGAAGCAGGCGCCATTTGCGCCCGGCCAATTCAATACACACGCCTCCAAGCGGGAGCTGTGAGAATGGCGCCACAATCTCTAGCAGGCGATCGCTCCAGCACAGTCAGAGAGAATAGTGCATCCGAAGCCGCTTCACCTTCGAAAGTTGGCAACCGGCGAACGTCAGCGCGAGTATCTGCTATAGGGGTTTTCGAGCCACTAGCATCAGAATGTGAGACGTCCGGTTGTGGCCCTGAGCCGGCCAATGACAGCCTATCATGTCGGGCATCACCATCCGATCGCGGCGGGGAGCCAAAGCGCTAAGCCTGGGAAGCTGAACAAGATGACGAGCGCGACGAGCTGAATGGCGATGAAAGGGAGCACACCGCGATAGATCGCCCCCGTTGAGACCTCCGGCGGTGCGGCCCCCTTCAAGAAGAACAGCGCCCACCCGAAGGGCGGCGTGAGGAACGACGTCTGCAGATTGAGCGCGATCAGTGCAGCCAACCAGACCATATCTACGCCAGCTTCCCGAAAGAACGGCAACAACAACGGCAAGGCGATATAGCTAATCTCGATCCATTCGAGAAAGAAGCCAAGCACGAACAAGAGCGCCATCAAGAATATGAGCGCACCAGTCTCTCCGCCAGGAGTGAGCGCCAGCATATCTTTCACCAGATCCTCGCCGTTGAGGCCCCGAAATGCGATTGAGAAAACCTGCGCAGCGATGAGGATGAAGAAGATCATCGCAGAGATCCGAAGCGTGCTCTCACCGGCGTCCCAGATCATGCGCAGCGTCAAACGCCCGTAGAGCGCGGCGATCGAAATCGAGAGAATGGCGCCGACGCCGGCGGCCTCGGTAGGCGCCGCGATCCCGCCAATTATCGAACCAAGCACTCCGCCGATCAACAGCAGCGGCGGCAGCAGCGCTTTCACAGCCGCAAATGCAAGCGCGCCGCCTGTCAAGCTCGCGCGTTCCTCAGCCGGGATCGGCGGCAAAAGTTCAGGCCGCGCATAACCGAGCAGGAGGATGTAAAGACAGTATAGTCCAGCCAAAGCGATTCCAGGCAACAGCGAAGCGGCGAACAGGGTTCCGACGCTCTCGCCGATAATGTCGGCCAGCAAGATTAACACCAACGACGGCGGGATGATCTGTCCGAGCGTTCCTGAGGCGCAGATGGCGCCAGAGGCGACGCCTGGGTCGTAACCGCGGCGCAGCAAGATCGGCATCGTCAACAAGGTGAGCGTGACGACGGTCGCCCCGACGATGCCGGTGGAGGCGCCCATCAAGACGCCGACGATGATTAGAGCGAGCGCCATCCCGCCGTTGAGGCTTCCTGACAACCGGCCGACGATGTCGAGCATGTCTTCGGCGACGCGCGATTTCTCCAGCATCACTCCCATGTAGACAAAGAGTGGAATCGCCAAAAACTCGTACTTGGTCACAACACCATAGATTCGCGCCGGGCTGAGATTGAAGAGAAAGTCGCCAAAGCCCATCCAGCCGAACAGAAAACCTGCGACCGCAATACCGATGCCTACCGGCATCCCAGCCAGCAACAGCGCCATGAACGCGACGATCATGCTGATCGCCAGCCAATCGTCGAAGCTCATGGCGTGTCTCTTTCCGCGACAGGTCGTTCGTTGCGATCCGCCTCGCCGCCGATCAACGCGTCGAGATGGCGGATGGCGTTAGCCAAACACTGTAGTCCGAACAGCGCAAAACCGACCGGCAGCGTCGCCTTAAGAATGTAGCGCGCGGGCAGGCCGCCCGGATCGGGCGAGCCTTCCCCGATCGACCAGGCGCTCTCGACGAAGCCGACCGAGTATTTAATAAACATGACCGCGATCACAGCACCGCAGATCATCGAAACGAAATCGAGCATGTGCTGCGCTCGGGGCGGCAAACGATTGAAGAGCATGTCGACACGCACATGCCCGCGCTCAAGCATCAAGACCGTCACGCCGAGAAGCGCGATCGGTCCGAGAAGATGCCATTCGAGCTCCTGCAACGCCACCGATGATCCGCCGATGATGTAGCGCCCGCCGACGTTCCACCCGATCAGCACGATCAGCACCAGCAAAAGCGCGGTCGCAATTTTTCCGAACAAACGAGTGACGGCGTCTATCGCGTCCGCGTGCGCCAGCAGCGTCTTCATGCATGTTTCTCCACAAGAGGGCCCCGCGCACTCGGGCGGCGAAAAGAAAAATGAGCTGAGCGCGGCTGCTCACGTCCAGCTCACAATTTGGGAAGCCGCCGGGTTAAGCGTCGCGGAGCTGGCTGTGCCAGACGGTTTCGGACGCAGCAGCCCATATGTCGTGCTCTTCCTTGAAGGCGAAGTAATTGTCCATCACCTTCTTGAAGACCTCGTCTTCAGCAGCGAGCTCCTCATAAACGGGGCCCATTTCCTTTTTGAGCTCGGCCACAACATCTGCAGGCAAAGTCTTCAGGATCGTGCCGCCAGCCTCAAACTCTTTCAGAGCCGCCGCATTATTGGCCTCGGCCCAGGAATGCGAAACGATGTTGCAGGCGGCGCAGGCATTCTGGACGATCGCCTTCAGATCATCTTCGAGCGCATCCCATGCGCCTTTGTTGATCGCAAGTTCAGTAACGGTGGTGGGCTCGTGCCAACCCGTCGTGTAGTAGAACTTCGCCGCTTTGTTGAGACCGAGGATCTTGTCCTGCGCCGGGCCCACCCACTCTGCGGCGTCGATGACGCCGCGCTCGAGCGCCGGGAAGATCTCCCCGCCTGGCAACAGCTTCACATCAACGCCGATGCGTGCATACGCTTTAGCTGCGAGCCCAGGAATGCGCAGCCGCAACCCCTTCATGTCCTCGACGGAGTTGATCTCTTTGTTGAACCAACCCGTCATCTGTACGCCCGTACAGCCCACTGGAAACGCGACGAGACCGAGCGGTTCGTAAACCTCGTGCCAAAGCTTGATGCCGTCACCGATGTAGAACCAGGCATTCTGACCCTGGGTTGACATCCCGAAAGGAACCGCCCCAAAGAATTGGGCCGCTGGAACCTTGCCGGCGCCGAAATAGCTGACCCAACCATTACACTCGACGATGCCTTGGCGAACCGCGTCGAACCCCTCGAACGCAGGCACCAGCTCGCCACCATGGAACACTTTGATGTCGAGCCTGCCGCTCGACATTTCGCGAATGCGGTCGGTGAGATCTGTGAGCGAGCCTGGCCCGATCGAATAGAACGGCTGGCCAGGCGGGAAGGCAGTCGTCATTTTCCACTCGATCGTCGCAGCTTTCGCGACATGCGGCGCGGCCACCACCCCCGCCGTCGCGACACCAGCTCCAGCCAGAAATTTCCTGCGCTTCATTGCATTTGTCCTCTCATCGAAAATTTGGGGACAACTCTGGGGCGGAACAACATTAGGTCAACATATTATGACCCTAAATTACTCAATTATAATTTTTTGACTAAATTATCATCACTTTTATCGGATGGTGATTGTTTTATAAACATTGCCGCGTTACATCAGTCTGGTAAGGTAGGCAAATGTCGCTTTTACCCAATCACCACCGCTACGATTTTTCCGCGGTTGTCGACCGGCAGCCCTTCGATTGGCCGAACGGCGCCCGCCTCGCCGTCTATATCGGCATGAACCTGGAGTGCTTTGCATTCGGTGAGGGAATGGGGGCGGAGCTTGCGCCGGGCGGTCCGCAACCAGACGTTTTGAACTTCTCGTGGCGCGATTACGGCAACCGCGTCGGGGTGTGGCGCATGCTCAGTTTGTTCGATGAACTGTCAATGCCGACGACAGCGCTGGTAAACTCGGCCATGTACCAAACCGCGCCTCGCGTTATCGACGCGTTTCGGTCGCGCGGTGACGAGATAGCGGGACATGGCCGCACCAATGCGGAGCAACAAGGCGTCCTTTCGGTAGTCCAGGAAGCTAGCCTGATCGCCGAGGCAACCGACGCGATCACAGCCGCCGAGGGGACGCCGCCGAAAGGTTGGCTCGGCCCTTGGATCTCGCAGAGCCGCGATACGCCAGACCTGCTGCACGAAGCTGGATACCAGTACCTTCTCGACTGGTGTCATGATGAACAGCCAGTCTGGATGCGCACGCGTGGCGGACGGATCCTTTCGGTGCCATACCCGCAAGAATTGAACGACATCCCCCAGATCGTCGGCCGCAAACGGGACGGCGCTGACTTCGCCGACATGATTGTCGACGCCTTCGAGGTAATGCTTGAGGACTGCGCCAAGCGGCCGCTGGTGATGGGAATCGCGCTTCACGCCTATTTGATGGGCCACCCCCATCGGTTCAAACATCTGGCGCGCGCGCTTCGGATGCTGAAAAGCAAGGCGGATACTCGCGTCTGGTTTACGACGGCTGGAGAGATCAATGACCACTTTCGCTCGGTTTCGAGCACCATCTAGTCGACCGCTCCACGGCGGGCCGCCGCGATCAGCAAGGCGCTACGTAATCTTGGCTAACAATTGGAGTTCCCAATGAGGTCGCTCTTCGAAGGCGATCCATCGCTCTGAGTTAGTCCGCCCACGGCTCATCTCCGCACATAAATTGGATCTGGCTTAGATCCGTCATCTAACGGAAAGCTGCTGTATGTTATGCTGAGAGGGTGTCGTGAGAGCATATTCATCGGACTTGCGGGACCGGGTGAAGGCGATCCTGTGCCAAGCGGAGAAGCCCACCCGTGACGCGCTTTGGAACACCGTCGACCCCAAAAGCCCGACGCGTTTACTCGATGCGACTGCGCCAACAATTTCGCCACCGGGATATGAGCCGGATTGGTGCAATCTGCCATATGTGGTTTTTGGCTGCGCGTTCGGGATGGCGCGACAGCAGAGGGCGCTCCGAGCACACAGCTGGAACCGATCTCGCCGCAATGGATTAGAATTCTCGTCTCTTCGCAAGTTAAACACATCGAGGAAACCGAACTTCACTAAACCGGCTCGTCAGCGAAGGCGGGCGCCTGATCCATACTCAACGACTATCTATTAGTGAGCATAGTTACTCGCGAGCTGGATTATCAGCTATCCGCAAGTGTTTGCGGACCCTCGAATCGCTCGATAAGGAAATCAGTGAACAATCGCACTTTCGCAGAAAGCCGTCGCGACGGAGGATATATTACTTGCAGAACGCGTCGCGGCAGTTTCTCGTTCGTTAAGATGCGTTTAAGCTCACCTGAAGTAAATGCTGCGGCGACAGCGATGCTAGGCAAAACCGCGACGCCCAGTCCGGTGATCGCCGCCATTCGGACTGGCTCGATTGAGTTGGCGCAGAGCGGTCCTGACACAGGTATCTGCGTCTCGCCACCGGGTCCTAGAAATCGCCAGGATGTAATGCTGCGATCGCCACTGAAATGCAGCAAGCGGTGACTTCGGAGTTCTTCGGGCGTCTCCGGCTCGCCGTGGTCCTCAAGGTAACTCGGGGCGGCGCAAACGACGTATTCAAATACCGCTAGGCGGTGGTCGACGAAGAGACTGGCTTCATTCGGTTCGTCGACGCGCACAACGACATCGTACCCCTCGGCGATCGGATCGACGATCCTCGTCTCGAGATTGAGATCAATCTCCACCTTGGGATGCCGCGCTAAGAAATCTCGGACCGCACTGGAGAGGTCGATCGGGTCCTCACGGATCGGCGCGCTGATACGCAAGCGACCGATGGCCTCCCCGCGTACGGCGCCAATCGCCGCTTCCGCCTCATCAAGGTCGTCGAGTATACGCTTTGCAAGCTGCTATTGGGCGATGCTGCCGCTGATCGCGCGCGAGACGCTGCAAGGCGGTCCGACCCTCTACGGCGTTCTGCTCGCGGCGGTCGGGGCCGGCGCCGTCGGCGGCGCGCTGGTGCTGCCGGCGATCAAGCGGCGCCTTGGCGCAAACGGAACTGTCGCCGCAGGCGCGCTCGGCACCTCGATGGTGCTGGCCCTCTTCGCCGTAGCGCCTGATCCAACCGTCGCGGTGGCGGCGTCAGCCTTGGGCGGGATCCCGACCGCGCTGCTGGTCGCCTCAGCCGGCGCGGCCCTGATGGTACCGCTCACTTGGCGCGCCAAGCTGAACCAGGGCGCGGATCTCGATGTTGCACCTTCCATGCATTGGCCCGAGCCGATCCTCAGCGGCGGCGCAGAAAGCGAGCGCGGACCTGTCATGATCCAGATCGCCTATGACATCGCCTCGGCTAAGCAACCCGATTTTTGGGCGCTGATGCGTGAGCTGTCGTGGGCGCGGCGTCGGGGCGGCGGCTACGGCTGGACATTGATGCGCGATGCGGAGCAGCCGGAGCGTTTTGTCGAAACCTGGTATGAGGCGTCCTGGACCCAGCATTTGCGCCATCACGAGCGCGTTAGCGGCGCAGATCGCGACCTGCAGGAGCAGATCCGCGCGCTGCACCGCGGCGCGGCGGAGCCCATCGTGTCACATTTCCTTAATCCGGGTGAGCCAGGCGGCGGAAGCTAAACACTTTCGCCCAAACTCGGACCGGTCCCGCCGACCCGCAACTACTAGATATTCAGCGCAAAGCCGAAGCTCCATGCCTCCAATAAGCCGACAATCGGATCTACCTGTTTAGCAAGAAGCGCCGAGATGTAGTTTCATCACAACGTCCGTTCTCAGAGATATCCGACATCCAGCCGCGCCGTAGCTGCGTAAACCTGTTGGGCTGCTTTAGAACTTCCCCCGACGCGAGCGAAGTGGCAGGTCAGCAGCTATTGGCCCTTCTTAGTAGTTGCTCCCCTAAGAACACAGGGCGGCTTTTCGTGAGCTACGCAACTTTAAATGGCGCGCCCTGCCCCGCACCTGCGGAACGCGCCCGCTCCAAGACCATGAAAAATCGATCAAAGCTGTCAACAAATGGCTCGGACTCGCTTCTATTTCAGTCACATAGCACAGCTACGCCCTCTTAGAGGTGGAACATCTACGGGTGAAAGCGACCGCACAAAACCGGCACAGAGACAGCGGATTCAATTAAATTCGCTGAAAGGGATCTTGTAAATGCTTGATGTTGTTGGTGCCCAGAGCGAGACTCGAACTCGCACGATCTAAGATCGGCGGATTTTGAATCCGCTGCGTCTACCAATTCCGCCATCCGGGCAAGGTGATGAAGCGCTTATCTGGCATAGGGTTAGGCCGGTTTCAAGCATCTTTCGGGTTTCCCCCCATTTCGGCGAGTTTCCCCCCGGCGGCTTTTGCCAGCCGCTTTTTGTTCACGCCGAGGCTGTAAAGTTTAACCATTTCAGCGGTCTTGTGACCGGTGCAGGCTTGGATTTGCGCCTCGCTGGCGTCGGCATTGACGAGTGTGATCGTCGCGTTTTTGTGGAAGCCGTGGAGGCTGTCGCCTTAACAGCCGACGCGGCCGCGCACCGTGCGAAAGCGGTTTTTAAACCGGACGAAAGTGAACGATTGCCCCTTATCGTCCGTGAGAAGATACACCCCAGCGCCTTGGCGCGCTCGGCGCGTAGAAACGCCACCATGTCGGGCAATAGTGGAGCGTACAGCAACGCGCCAGTTTTGCCTTGCGAGTAAGCGGCGACAACCTCGTCGAGGTCGAAAGCTGTTGGTGGTCGACGCCATCGCCTCAAGAATCTAGGTTTCGGTCATGCCCACATTGGTTAATTCTACCACTTGGCGGCGTTTCATGTCGGACAAATGGGTGGGCGAGAGTTTGTCATTCGGCAGGGCGATGGCCACCACGCCATCGACCGCCTGCTTTGTGTCAGAATTACTGACTAGCTCTGGCGCCGTTAGCGGCGGCGTCGGGACCGTTTTGCGCGCCTTTGTGAGAGCCGGAAGCGAGGCCGAGGCGAACTCCGAGAGAAGGCTAAGGGCTCTTGCGCCCCAACGGACCGCCCGCCAGACGTTCGGCGGCGGCGGCGCAGCGCAGGACCGAAGCTTCCCCAAAGGCCGGGCCGGCGATCTGGAGGCCGATAGGCAGCCCTCCACGATCTCGTCCGCAGGGCAGGGTGATCGCCGGCAACCCAAGCAAGTTCCACGGATAGGTCAAGCGCCAGCCCGCCGCGAGCACGCCCTCGGTCTGCCCATCAATGGTGATTTCGCGCTGACCGTGACGCCAGGCGGTGAGTGGCATGGTCGGGCCGACGATCACATCAACCGTCTCGAACACGGCGGCGAAGCGCTCGCCGAGGCGCTGGCGAAAGCGCTCGGCCTGCAGATAATCCGGCGCCGAGACCAGCCGGCCCATTTCGACCAGCAAACGCACATCGGGCGTAAACTCAGCGACCGTTCCCGCCCGTAGTCTATGGTCGTGGTAGTTGGTCGAAGAAGCCAGCTCGATGGCGAAGATGGCGCCAAGACCAAAGGCCAGCTCGGGGATTTCGAACTCCGAAACCGTCGCCCCCGCGCCAGACAGCGCCGAGATCGAGGTCTCGACCGAGGCGGCGACCTCCGGGACCACGCCGTCGAAGAAATGATTGCGACAAACACCGACACGCAGCCCCCTCGTTTCGCCTTCCAGCGCCTCGGTCCAATCGTCGGCGTAGCGCATCGCCG
>JAHQVS010000239.1 GCA_019634215.1 Paracoccaceae bacterium
CATTCTACGTGAGGTCCTACCTGAAGCCGCGACGCCAAGTCCTGACGCTGAGCAGCGGTCAGGGGGACCCTTCACCACATTCGGGGCGCTCGCCGCCGCCGTGCTGGCTTTCACCGTGCTCTACGGCTTTCGGTTCAGCAACAGGGCTTGGTTCTTCGGCAGCCTCACGCTTCCTCTGTTAACGCTGATGGTTGTTGCGGGGATTTGGGTCGACTCAAATATTCTCTCCAGTCAGGAGCCATGGCAGACTGCGGCCTTCGGCGCCGCCCTTGCTGCACTCGCCATTTGGTTCCGCTGGCCGCGCATGACCGGTCTGCGCAAACTCTACCGAGGGGTGGAGATGCTCCAGCGCGGAGAGTTTGAGCAGAAGCTCGCGGGGGCCGCGCGTTTTAGCGCCAGATTGCACCCCCATGGTGCGGCCAGCTTGTCCCTCAGGCGCATCGTCGCCCTGCTACTGCAAGCCGCCGGGGTGGCTGCGCTGTTGGCGTTCCTGCTGTATTCTGCGTCGAAGAGTGCGCTGGAAGATCAGGGATTTTCCGCTGCTGAAGCTATGCGTTGGATCGATCAGACGCTGCCGGGCGGCGAAGATATGATTTTCAACGCGCTGATTGGAGGCATGTTGGCCTATCTCGCAGGGCGTATGCTGTCCTATCGCGAGGGCCGGCCGCTGATCGAAGGTGGCGTGCCAATCGCGGCGCTATTCCTACGCTCCTTCTCTGACGACAGCGAGAAGGTTTCGTCCACCCTGCTGCTTTGGAAAGTGTTCACCCTCGGCATTGTCGGTCGAGTGCGGGTCGAGGAAGCTCTGGCGCAAGATCTGGAGCCCCTCGGCGCTTTTGTCGGCATCGGCCAGCCGGGAGAGCGCTTGCCCAAACTCGGCGCGGCCCGGATCTACGCCGCCGACGATGAATGGCAAGATCTGGTCCGGGATCTGATGGAGCGCGCCGAGGTGGTGTTGATGATGGCGGGCGCGTCGCATTGGGTCGCCTGGGAGGCGGCGGGGCTGCGGGAGACTGGCAAACTAGGCCGGACCCTAATCGTTTTGCCGCAAAAGACCGTCATTCGCCGCCGCGACGTGTTGGCCAATCTCGCCGCCGTCGCGCCGGAGCTGGCGCCAGTCGCCGCGCTTCCCGACGAAGAGCTGGAGACCCTGCGCGCCGTCCACATCCCCAACCCCGGCGTCGCCCCACGCCTCTACCGAGCCCGTGAGCGGACGGATATGACCTATCGGGTGATCCAGATGCTATTTTTCGCTGACTTGGAGGCGCAGATTCAGGTCTGAAGGCGCTTTATGCGCCTTGTCCGGGTTTAATGATGAGATACCAATGCGGCGCCTCTAGCTAAGCGTAGCGGGCAGGGCCAAATGCGTTCTGAATATGCGCCCGAGGCTTCACCATGCAGATTGAAATCACGCTCACCGCCCCTAGTGGCTGCGGCTATTCCGCTCGCGATCTGGGCTTCCTGCTGCACAAGCACCCCGATCACCTGCATGTCCGTGATTTGCCACAGGGTAAGGGCCGTATGTTTTTCTCAAGTGCCGCCGCAGAGGAGGCTACGGCGGTTCTGCATTTAGAAATAGATCCGGTAGGGCTGGTGCGTGGCAAAGGCGAAGGATCTGGTATGCTGGACCAGTACGTCAACGACCGACCTTATGTGGTGAATTCGCTGATGTCGGTGGCGTTGGGACGAGTGTTAGGGCAGACCCTGGCCGGCAAATCGAAGGAACGCTCTGATCTGGCTAGTCGCGCCTTGCCTCTGCGGTTGCGACTGACGCCGCTGGCTGTGAGCGGCGGGGCGGAGATCGTCCGGCGACTGTTCTCGCCTTTGGGATATGAGATCGCAATTGGAACCCTCGACAACTCGGGCCGCCTGGAAATCCTTGATGTGTCGCTGTCGGCGGAGGTGCGACTGTCGGATCTGCTGACGCATGTGCAGGTGCTGATCCCGGTGATGGATAATGCTACACATTATTTTGTCGGCCCTGATGAAATCGAGAAGCTGTTGGCGAAAGGCGTAGGCTGGCTAGAAACCCATCCCGAGAAAGAGTTAATCGTATGGCGCGCGCTGCGGCGCCGCTCTGAACTGGCGCGCCCGGCCCTGGACCGGCTTGCTGAGGGGGTGGTGGAGCCTCTGGTTCATGACGCACCCCAGCAAGAGACGTCAGCGCAAGACGGTGAAGCGCTGTTGGAGCGGCCGACCCGCCTGCATGATCTCCGGCTGAATGCAGTACGTGATGTCGTGGTGGAGGCTGGCGCCCGCAGTGTCTTAGATCTTGGTTGCGGCGAGGGAAGACTGCTTCGCCTGATGATGCGTGAGCGGCAAATAGACAAGATCACCGGTGTCGATCCCTCGGTGCGCACGTTGGAGGCGGCGGCGCGGCGTCTCAATCTTGATGAGGCCGGCGCCGCGTTGCGGGAGCGGGTTCAATTGATGCTTGGCAGCCTTACGTACGCCGATCGCCGCTGGGGCGGTTATGACGCCGCCGCGTTGGTTGAGGTGATCGAACATGTCGACCCGCCGTGCTTGTCAGCGCTGGAGTTGTCGTTATTCGACGTCGCCAGGCCCAAGCTGGTGATCGTGACCACTCCCAACCGCGACTATAACGTGTTGTTCGACAGGATGGCGGCCGGGGAGTTGCGGCATGGCGACCACCGATTCGAGTGGAGCCGGGCCGAATTCGCCGATTGGGCGCAAGGCGTAGCCGAGCGCAATGGCTACACGCCAGAGATCCGTCCGCTCGGCCCGGAGGATGAGACGGTCGGCGCGCCGTCGCAAATGGCGCTGTTTCGGAGGGCGGCGTGAAGATAACCATCCCTGATTTCGCGCTGGTCATTCTGATCGGCCCCACCGGCGCCGGTAAATCCAGCTTCGCGCTGAAGCATTTCCTCCCGACCGAGATCGTCTCATCGGACGCCTGCCGCGCCATCGTTTCGGATGACGAGACTGATCAATCCGCGACCCGGGACGCCTTCGACTTGTTGGAGCACACCGCCGGGTTGCGGTTGAAGCGGCGCAAGCTGACGGTGATCGACGCGACTTCAGTGCAGCCGCGCGACCGCGCCAGATGGGTCGCCCTGGCGCGCCGCTGGCATGCGCTGCCGCTGGCGTTGGCGCTCGATATTGACCCAGAGTTGTGCCAACAGCGCAACCAGGATCGACCTAACCGCCAATTTGGTTCGCATGTGGCGCGCAATCAGTCCCGTGCGCTGCGTCAGGGGCTGAAGCGCTTGGCGCGGGAGGGGTTCCGGCAGGTTCAACTCATGAAGACGCCCGAAGAGGTCGCGGCGTTGGAGATCTCGCGCGAGCCGCTTTGGACCGACCGGCGCGGCGAGGTCGGCCCGTTCGACATCATCGGCGACATCCATGGCTGCTGGGACGAGTTGACCGCGCTGCTCGATAAATTGGGGTATCAGCGCGACCCCTACACCGAGGGCGAGGCGCTGCTGTCAGCCCGCCACCCTGAGGGCCGCCGCGCGGCGTTCGTGGGCGACATCACCGATCGGGGGCCGCGCAACCTGGATTGCCTGCGCTTGGTGATGGGCATGTGCGCCGAGGGTGCTGGTTTTTGCGTTATGGGCAACCATGACCACAAGCTGGCCCGTTGGTTGAAGGGGCGGAATGTTAAACTGACCCACGGCCTCGACCTGACGGCGGCGGAGCTGGAGGCCGTGTCAGAAAGCTTCCGCAAGCAGGCGCATGATTTTCTCGACAATTTGCGCAGCCATGCTTGGCTTGCTGGCGGCGGGCTGGTGATCGCCCACGCCGGCCTCAAGGAAGAGATGCATGGGCGTGGGTCGGGCGAGGTGCGCAGTTTTGCTATGTTTGGCGAGACTACTGGCGAAGTTGATGAATTCGGCCTGCCGGTGCGGCTCGACTGGGCCAAGGCTTATCAAGGGAAAGCGGAGGTGATCTACGGCCACACGCCGACATTGGAGGCGGAATGGCTTAACAACACCCTTTGCATCGATACCGGCTGCGTATTCGGCGGCAAATTAACGGCGTTGCGCTGGCCGGAGCGGGAAGTTGTCCAAATTCCGGCAGCGCGGGTATACGTCGAACCCAAGCGCCCGTTAGGAGCTGACACGACGCGCTCAGCGCAGCAAGAGCATGATCGCCTGTTGTATTTCGATGATTTTGCCCAGAAGCTGCGGATCGAGAGCCGTTTCGGCGGGGCGATTTTGATACCGGAGGAGAACGCTCTCGCCGCGTTGGAGGTGATGAGCCGCTTCGCTGTCGATCCCCGTTGGTTGATCCATCTGCCGCCGACCATGGCTGCCTGTCCAACCGCGCCGGAAGGGCCGTTCCTGGAGCGCCCGGAACAGGCGTTGGCGTTTTACGCCAAGCGCGGCGCGACGACGTTGGTCGCCGAGGAAAAGCATATGGGCTCACGCGCTTTAATTGTGGTCTGCCGCAACGTCGCGGCCGCCGAGAAGCGGTTTGGGACCGAGGATGGCAAGGCTGGCGTGGTTTACACCCGCACTGGCCGTCCCTTCTTTCGCAAGGAGGCGCAGGAGACTGAATTGATCTCCCGTCTCCGCGACGCTGCCTATCGCGCCGGCCTCTGGGAAGAACTGAACACCGACTGGCTGTTGCTGGACACCGAGATCATGCCCTGGTCGGCGAAGGCGCAAGAATTGTTGCAGTCGCAGTATCTGCCGACTGCAGCGGCGGCTAAGGCGTCCGCCGAGGCTTTGATGGCGGCGATTGGCGAGGACGGGCCACCAGAGCTGGCTGAGTTGCGGGTGGCGGCGGCTCGGAAAGGCGCCAACTCGGCGGCGCTGCAAAAGACAATTAACGGGTATTGCTGGGTAGCCGAGTCCCTCGACGACCACCTCGTGGCTCCGTTCCATCTACTCGCGGCGGAAGGCGCCGTGTTCTCGGATCGCGATCATTCATGGCATATGCAAACCTTGGCCCGGCTTTGTGAAGGCGATCCTATCCTGCTGGCCACGCGGTGGCGCGTGCTCGACGCCGAGGACGCCAACGCTCAAGCCGATCTCACCGCATGGTGGGAGGCTCACACCGGCGTGGGCGGGGAAGGTATGGTGATCAAGCCAATACGGTTCCTGGCGCAGGGGAATCGCCATTTCTTGCAACCAGCGATGAAGGTGCGTGGTCGCGATTATCTGCGACTGATTTATGGGCCGGACTATGATCTGCCGGAGAACATCGAGCGGCTACGCCAGCGCAACCTCGGGCGGAAATTTTCCCTGGCGGAGCGAGAGTTCAAGCTTGGTCTGGAGGGTTTGCACCGCTTTGTCGAGCGAGCGCCCCTGCGACGCGTCCATGAGTGCGCGTTGGGTGTTCTGGGCTTGGAAAGCGAGCCGGTGGACCCTCGGTTATGAACCCAAGCGCAACTTGAGCGAGCTGCCTGGCTGGGTTCATATAGTCTAAACCATTCTTACTAATGAGTTTTTCAGCCTCATCTCCTAAAACTGTATCTACTAATCTCGGTGCGCCGTCGAGTGCGCCGCAAAAATTGAGCTGTGGTGGCTCCGTAGCGGGCTGCTGAGCGCATCAGTTGGGATGGGGACGGCATGATCAAGATGAAGGCGGGCGCCTGCGGCGTGGCCAAAACGCTTCTGGGATGGGCGGCGGCGTTGATGATTGGGGGCGGCGCTTTCTCAGCTCAGGCGCAAACCCTGACTATTGTTGATGAAACCGGCTCGGCCCCGGTGGTGCGGGAGATGACGCGCGAGCAGATCGAAGCTCTGGGCGTCGCCGCCATCAGCACCGGCACCTCCTGGACGGATGGCGTGTCCGAGTTCAGCGGCCCCAGCGCGGCTGCTGTTGCCGGACTAGCGGACAAACCTTTCAAGGAGGTGCTGGCGGTTGCGTTGAATGACTATCAGGTGGTGCTGCCTGCGGAAGATTTCGACGCCGACGCCTTCGTGCTCGCCACCCGCCGCGACGGGACGCCAATGCGGGTGCGCGATCGGGGCCCGTTCTGGGTGGTTTATAATTTCGACGAGCTTTCCACTGCGGAGCGCAGTGAGGTGGAGAGCCGGTCGATCTGGCAGCTCTCGCGGTTGGTGTTCCGGTAAACACGCCGCCGCGCTGCTGACCGCCCAGCCTCTTAGAGGCTGAGGCGGTCATCTGCGAAACGGCTCCGCAGGGAGGCGCGTATGATTAAATGGTTCATCGTATCCTTGTGCGCGCTCACCCTGATCTCGCTACCCACCACCTTGTTAGTTGTGGTTATTCAAAACGACGCCGAGCTGGAGGCTGTGCTCAGGCGAGAGAACGTCATCGGCATCGTGCGGGCGCGGGTCGACGCTATGAAGCTCTCGCAAGCCCTCACGGCGCTGCCAGATCGGGCCGATGCCGACCTGTCGGGCGTCGAAATGCGTTACGAGCTCTTTTTCCCGCGTATCAAGCGGCTCGATATGATGCGTGAAGAGGGCGCCATTGACGATAAGGCGACATGGGCCGCGCGCCGCGTCAGGGAGATTTCGGCTGATATTGAGAGTCTGCTCTATGATGAAGCTGCAAATCAGCGTTTTTCGCCGTTGCAGCGGGTGGCCGCGCTAAAGCAATCAGCGGTGAATTTGGACGGCCTCTATGCGCAGCTTGAGGCGAACGCACTCGGCAACGCCAATGCAGCTCTAGCCAACGCCCTGCAGCGCAGCGAAAATATGACCTGGCTGGCGGTGAGCGTTGTTCTCGCGTCGCTGTTGGGATTGGCGGGTTTCGCCGCCCATCAGAGCGCTTCCGCCCGATTGATGCGAGCGCGGAACGCGGCTTTGTCGGACTCCACCCTGGCGCTGTCCCAGATCGTGGAGCACCGAACCAAATTTCTCGCCCACCTCAGTCATGAATTCCGCACCCCGCTCAACGCCATCAAGGGGTTTTCGGAGCTGTGCCTTGTCGCTTGGGACGGCTTGCCTGACGCGCGAAAGCAGGAGTATCTGCGCGATGTAATCACGGCGGCGACTGCTCTTGAGAAGCTGACTGGCGACGCTCTCGACCTCTCCCGCATTGACACCGGCCGCGTCACCCTGGTGTTGGAGGATCTGCCCGCCTGTCAGCCATTTGAGCGCGCGCTAAAATTGGCGGCCCCGATCGCCGCCGAGAAGGGCGTCGCCATCGAGGTTGGCGAATTGTGTGAGGATGAATTGCGCTGCGACGCCGATTTGATGCAGCGCGCGCTGCTGAACCTGCTCAGCAACGCGGTGAAATACACCGACTCCGGTGGTCGCGTCCGGGTGTCGGCGGCGCGGAGCGCGGATCAGGTGATTTTCGAGGTTGCCGACACGGGATGCGGCGTGCCCGCCGCCGAGATCGATTCGGTTTGGGA
>JAHQVS010000240.1 GCA_019634215.1 Paracoccaceae bacterium
CCACGATCGCCGCCGCCGACTCCTCGGTCGGTTCGAACCGCCCCAGCACATAGGTCAGCTTACCGGCGGCGGAGAGGGCGATATTGCAATGTCTATCGCAGCCCATCAGGCAGGAAATGCGGCGTACGGTGAGTTGCGGGGCCTCAGCCGCTTGGGCTTCGACAGCCTCCCCCAACATCTCGCCGCCGGTCTTACCGTCGCGGGTTTTCTCATCCTCGGCGACTTTGCAGGTGTCGCAGACGAAAATCGTCACAGTCACGGAACGTGATCCTCCAACCAAGCCAAGGCCGCCGCGACGTCCCCGACAACAGCCGTATTTGGCGGCGGCTCGGGGCGGCGGATCAGTATGGTCTCTAGCCCAAGCGCGGCGGCGGCGTCGACCTTTGCACGCGCCCCGGCCCCACCTGCGTTTTTCGTGATCAGATGGGTGACGCCATGCGCCTGCATCAGCGCCGTCTCCTCCGAGATTGACGCCCCAGGGCGGTTCTCAATCATAGCCCCTTGCGCGAACGGCCGTGGAGAGGGGAGGGCGGTTTGGTCCATCACCCTCAGCCCCCACCACACATCCTCCCGCGCGGCATAGGGCGCCAGGGTCCGTGCGCCTGTTGTGAGCAAGACCCGAGCCCCCGCAGGAGGAGCCTCGGCTGCTTTTTGGTGAGAGGCGACCTCTCGCCAACGCGCGCCCTCGGGCTTGTTCCAGGGCGGCCGTTCCAGCCGCAAAAAAGGGACTTCGGCCGCCTCGGCGGCGGACACAGCGTTGTGGGTGACGGCGGCGGCGAAGGGGTGTGTGGCGTCGATCACCGCCGCAACCTGTTCGGCCCGCAGCCATTTCGCCATCGCCTCAGCGCCGCCGAAGCCGCCAACCCGCGTATCGCAGGGCAGAGGGGCGGGCGCCGCCGTCACCCCGGCCAGCGAGGCCACAAGCCTGATCCGGGCGCGCAGATCCACCCGCGACATCACCTTTTCGGCGAACTCCCGAGCCTCCAAAGTCCCCGCCAACAACAGCACAGTGGGCGGCGTCACGCCTCAAACCCCGCCCTGCCGACCATGGCGCCGCTGCGATCCACCACCATAATTTCAACATCCACCGGCGCGCCCGACAACAGCTTGAGCGCTTCTTTCCTCGCCCTCCAAGCCACCGCCTGGGACAAACCCGGCCCCGCCGCTTGATGCGCCTCCGCCGCCGTGTTGGCGGCCCGCACCGGCATCGGGTCCAGCTGCTCCCCCTTGGCCATCTCAGCCAGCGCGTCGAAATCCACCTGACTGCGCTTCGAATGCAGATCCGAGGCGCCTTGCGCCAGCTTGGTCATCTTGCCGACACCCCCGGCGATGGTCAGGCGGGGGACCGGATGCGCCCGCAGGTATTTCAACATCCCCCCGACGAAATCCCCCATATCCAGCCACAGATGATCCGGCAGATCATAGATCTTGCGCGCCGCCGCCTCCGAGGTCGACCCGGTCGCCGCCCCCACATGCGCCGCTCCGGTCGCCCGCGCCACATCGATCCCGCGATGAATCGAAGCGATCCAAGCGGCGCAGGAGTAGGGCCGAACAATCCCGGTCGTCCCCAAAATCGAGATGCCCCCCTCGATCCCGAGCCTCGGGTTCCACGTCTTGAGCGCCATCTCCGCTCCGCCCGGAACCGAAATCTCCACCGCCACATCCAGCGGCCCATCGCCGGCCAAATCCCGCAAACTCGCCTCGATCAGCGTGCGCGGGGCCGGGTTGATCGCGGGTTCTCCCGGCGGGATCGGCAGCCCCGGCTTTGTCACCAGCCCCACCCCCTCGCCGCCGAGAAAGCGCAAACCGTCAGCCGGGCGCAGCTCCGCCAAGATCATCGCTCCGTGGGTGACGTCCGGGTCATCCCCTGCGTCTTTCACCACCCCCGCGCGCGCCCAACCGTCTCCAAACTCCGCCAACGCCAGCGAGAAACTGGGCGTCTGCCCGCGTGGCAGGGTGATTGTCACCGGGTCGAGAAACCCCGCGCCGCGCAACGCCGAAAACGCCGCTTTGGCTGATGCTGCGGCGCAAGCGCCGGTGGTCCAGCCGGTGCGCAGCCGAATCTCAGCGGCCGCCGCGTCGCTCGTCTCGTCCTCTGTGCTCATGTTGTGAGTTTCCGCAGTTCCCGCCCGCTCGTCGACCCCTTTGCATTTCCGCCGAACCCGCGCATCATCAACCCGATAGATGCTTAACGAAAATGGGAGTCCCCGCCGATGCCCCGCACGCGGGTAAAAATCTGCTGCATCGCCTCGTCGGAAGAAGCCGATTTAGCGGCGGCGGCGGGGGCCGACATGCTCGGGCTGGTCGGCCCCATGCCGTCCGGTCCCGGCGTCGTCGATCTTGACACCGCGCGCTCCATCATGTATACATCCCCAATCTGGTCACCTTCTATCCTGCTGACGGCGTCGGAAACGGCGGAGGCGGTCCAGCGCGACGCCAAGGCCGCCGGGGTTGGGGCGGTTCAGGTCGTTCGCCATATTTCTCCCAGTGAATCCAAACTGTTAGCAGCTTCACCCTTGCGCTATTTGCAGGTGATCCATGTCGAGGATCAGAGCGCCCTCGACTTGATCGACCACTACGCCCCCTATTGCGACGGCTTTTTGCTCGACTCTGGGCGCCCCAGCGAGGACGCTTTCGGCGGGACCGGCCGCGCCCATGATTGGGCCGTAAGCGCTGAATTTCGCCGCCGCTCGCCGCGACCGGTGTTCCTCGCCGGCGGACTGACCCCCGACAACGTCTCCGAGGCCATCCACCGCGTCCGCCCCTTCGGCGTCGACGTCTGTTCCAGCCTGCGCCCGCAAAAGGCGCTTGACCCGCACTTGCTGGACGCCTTCATGGCCGCCGTCGCCGCCGCATCCCTATCTGGAGGCCCCGATGCCTGATGCCCGCCCCGTGATCCTCGACACTGATCCCGGTATTGACGACGCCATGGCGATCCTCTTCGCCCTTGCCGATCCCGAGGTTGAGCTGCTCGCCCTCACCACGATTTTCGGCAATGTGCCGGTCGGCAAGGCGACTCGCAACGCGTTGCAATTGGTCGAAATGGCTGGCGCCGAGACCCCGGTCGCCCAGGGCGCCGCCGCCCCGCTTCAGCGTGAGCCCGCCCCGCACCCTGACTTCGTGCATGGCCCCGAGGGCTTCGGCGACGCGCAGCCGCCCGCCCCCTCCCGCAAGCCGGACACGCGCGACGCCGCCCAATTGATGATCGACATGACCGCCGCCCGCCCCGGCGAGATCACCATCGCGGCGGTCGGCCCGCTCACCAACCTCGCCCTTGCGCTGGATCGCGACCCCGCCATCGCCAAAAACGCTGGCCGTGTGATCGTGATGGGCGGCGCCGTGCGCCAGCGCGGCAACGTCACCCCCCACGCCGAGGCCAACATCTGGCAGGACCCGCACGCGGCGGCGCGCGTCTTCGCCGCCGACTGGCCGGTCGCTCTGGTCGGGCTTGACGTAACGGAACGGGTGCGCTGCTCGCGTGAGGATCTCGTCCCCATGGCCGAGGCGTCTCCGTCCTGCGGCGGCTTTCTGGCCGAGGCCGCCGAGTTTTATTTCAGCTTCCACCAGCGTAGCCAGGGCTTTGACGGCTGCTTCCTGCACGATCCTGCCGCCTTGGTCGCGGCGGTCGACATGGACGGCTTTCAGACCATCCCGGCCCCACTCTCGGTGGCGCTGGAGGGCGAGGAGATCGGCCGCACCCGCATGGCTCCGGAGGGCGATGGACCCGCCGTCGACATCTGCCTCGCCGTCGACCCTGACGCGGTTCGCCAACGCTGGTTGGCGCCACTTTGGTCTGGCCGCTTGCCATAGTCATACGAATTGATCAATCTGGCTCGAATATCTGGCGCACAGGCCGGGGAAACGCCCGGTGGATAAGGGCCTGGAATGTTCGAAATCGCCTCTGTCTCCTACACCGATCCCGGCGCTCCGGCCGCCTTCGCCCGCTCCCTGCACGACACCGGCTTCGCGGTGCTCACCGATCACCCCATCGGCCCGGAGCGGATCGAGGCGGCCTATGACGCTTGGGGCGCATTCTTCGCCTCGGAGGCGAAGTTTCAATGGACGCGGGAGGAGGGTGGCGTCGCCGGCTACTTCCCGTTCCGCTCAGAGAACGCCAAGGACGCCCCGGTCAAGGACCTCAAGGAGTTCTTCCACGTCTATTCCAACGCTCCGGTGCCCTCTGAACTGGAGGCCGAGACCCGCGCGCTTTACGATGATCTGGTCGCCGTCGGGTTAAGGCTGCTGGAATGGCTGCAAGATCATGCTCCGGCCGATGTGGCCATGGCCCTGTCCGAGCCCCTGCCGCAAATGCTCGCTGGCAGCGAGATGAACCTGCTCCGGGTGCTGCATTACCCCAAACTAGATGAGGCCCCTGAGCCCGGCGCCGTTCGCGCCGCCGCCCATGGCGACATCAACCTGCTCACTTGCCTGCTTTCCGGCTCCGAGCCGGGGCTTGAGGCGCAAGACACGACGGGGCGCTGGCATCGCGTGCCTTGCGATCCCGGCATGATGGCGATCAACGCTGGCGATATGCTGGACGCCGCCACGCGCGGCCATTTCCCCTCGACGGTGCATCGTGTGGTCAATCCGCCCGCCGCCGAGAACAAGCCCCGCTTCTCGATGCCGATGTTTCTGCATCCCCGCCCCGAGGTCATGTTGAAGCCGGATTTCTCGGCGGATGATTTCCTGACCCTGAGGCTGCGCGAGATCGGCCTGAAATCCTGAGTGACCGGAGATACGCCATGCTTAAACCTCTTATCAGCGGCCTCGCCGCCGCGCTGATCGCCGCCTCCGCTTTCGCCGAGGATTTCAAACCCGCCGTGGTGTTCGACATGGGCGGCAAATTCGACAAGAGCTTCAACGAGGGCGTCTGGACCGGCGTGAAGCGTTTCACCGACGAAACCGGCGTCGAAGTGATGGAGTTCGAGGTCACCAACGAAGCCCAGCGCGAGCAGGCGATGCGGCGGATGGTTCAGCGCGGCGCCACCGTGGTGCTCGGCGTCGGTTTCGGTCAGGCCGACGCCATCAACGCCGTCGCCGAGGCCAACCCTGATGTGCAATTCGCAATCATCGACGTCAGCTGGCTCGACCAGCCCAACCTGCGCCAATACGCCTTCAAGGAGCATGAGGGCAGCTATCTGGTCGGCGTCGCTGCGGCGCTGAAGAGTGAGACCGGCAAGGTCGGCTTCGTCGGCGGCATGGACGTTCCGTTGATCCGTAAATTCGCCTGCGGCTATGTCCAGGGTGTGAAAGAGACGCGCGACGGCGCCGAGGTGCTGCAAAACATGACCGGCCCGACCCCCGCCGCCTGGAACGACCCTAACAAGGGCGCCGAATTGGCCCAGAGCCAGATCGACCGGGGCGCCGACGTGGTCTACCACGCCGCTGGCGGCACCGGCGTCGGCGTCATCCGCGCCACGGCGGACGCCGGCAAGCTGGCGATCGGTGTCGACAGCAACCAGAACGGCATGGCGCCAGGCTCGGTGCTGACCTCGATGATCAAGCGCGTCGACGTCGCCGCCTATGACACCCTGAAGGACGCCATGGACGGCGAGTTCAGCTCCGGGATCAACATCCTCGGCCTTGCCGAAGACGGCGTCGACTGGGCCGTTGATGAGAACAACGAGCCGCTGTTGACCGACGACATCAAGGCCGCCGTGGACGCCGCCAAGGCCGCGATCATCGCGGGCGATGTTGTGGTCCACAACTATGAGGACGACAGCAACTGTCCGTTCTAGGCATGGCTGAAAATGACGGCGGGGCGTCCAGTACGGGCGCCCCGTCGCATATCGGGTTAGGGCGCATGGCGCAGGACGATCAAGCGGCTCGCGGTTTCAAGGTTAGGGCGCTCGGCGAAATCGCAATCCGCTGCCGCGACATGGACGCCATGGAGCGGTTCTACCAAGACGTGATCGGCCTGGAGCTTCTGGCCCAGCGCGACCAGGGCATCACGTTCTTCAAAATCTCCGAGGGCTACGCAGGCCATACCTCCGTCCTCGCTCTGTTCGAGCCAGGCGCCGGGCGGGCGGACCTGCACCCGCAGTCGCTGGAGCCGCCCGAAACCGGCGCGCGTTCCTCATTGCACCATCTCGCTCTCAGCCTCGGCTGGGAGGAGCAAGAACGCGCCATCGCCTGGTACGACCATCTGGGCCAACCCTACCGGATTCAACAGTTCGATTGGATCGGCTGGCGCGGCGTCTTCACCTCAGACCCCGACGGCAACACCGTCGAGCTGGTCGCGGCGGCCCCTAAGGGGGTGGTTTGATGGTCGCCCCCGCCCTGAAAATGTCCGGCGTCACCAAGCGGTTCGGCCCCGTCCTCGCCAATGATCGTGTGGATCTGCAAGTCGCGCCGGGGACCATCCACGGCATCATCGGCGAAAACGGCGCCGGCAAATCCACCCTGGTGTCGATCCTCTACGGCTTCCACGCCGCCGACGAGGGCGAGATTGAAATCACCGGCCGCCCCGTAACCATCCGTGACAGCGCCGACGCCATCGGGCATGGCGTTGGCATGGTGCATCAGCATTTCATGCTGGTTCCCAACTTCACCGTGCTGGAGAATGTGATGCTCGGGGCCGAAGGCGGCCTTCTGCTCAAATCCGGCCGCGCCGCCGCCCGCGCCGAACTCGACCGGCTCGCCCGGGATTACGGCCTGGAGGTGGACCCCGACGCCATCGTTGAAGAGTTGCCCGTCGGTCTGCAACAGCGGGTCGAGATTCTGAAGGCGCTGCGCCGCGGCGCGCAAATCCTCATTCTCGACGAACCCACCGGCGTCCTCACTCCGGCGGAGACCGAGCGCTTCTTCGACATACTGCGCAACCTGCGCGCCCAGGGCGTCACCATCCTGCTGATCACCCACAAACTCCAAGAGATTATCGCCGTCACCGACGACGTCACCGTGCTGCGCGGCGGCCGGGTGGTCGGCCGCCGCGCAACCGCCGAGACCACGCGCGACGAATTGGCCGAGCTGATGGTCGGCGCCAAAACCCCCGCGATCGTCAATCGCGGCCAGGAGAGCCAGGGCGAGGCGGTGATCTCAGCCGAGAACCTCACCTGGCGCGACCTGCGCGGCGTCGCCCGTCTCGAAGATGTCTCCTTGACCCTGCGCGCCGGTGAAATCCTTGGTCTCGCTGGCGTCTCAGGCAATGGCCAGTCCGAGCTGCTCGACGTCCTCTCCGGCGTGTCCCCAGTGCAAGAGGGCCGCATCCGCGTCGGCGCCCGCGAGATCACCCGCACAGCCTCGGCCAACCCCGCCGAGATGCGCCGCCTCGGCGTCGGTCATGTCCCCGAGGATCGCCATCGCTGTGGCCTCGTGCTCGGTTTCGAGGCCCGAGCCAACGCTGTGCTCGGCTACCACAACGGCCCCAACGCCGGCCCCGGTCTCTTCCTCAGCCTCCGGGCCATGGAGCGCCACTGCACCGCTCTGATCAAACGCTTCGACGTCCGCCCCGGCGCGCCCCGCTTGCGCGCAGGCGGCTTTTCCGGCGGCAATCAACAGAAACTGGTGATTGGCCGCGAGATCGAGGCCGAACCCAAAGCCATGCTGATCGGTCAACCCACGCGCGGCGTCGACATTGGCGGCATCGCCGCCATCCACGCTGAGATCCTCGCCCGCCGGGCGGCCGGTTGCGCGATCCTGCTGGTCTCGGTCGAATTGGAGGAGATCTTCGCCCTGTCTGACCGTATCGCCGTCATCAACGACGGCCGCATCGTCGGCGAAACGCCCCGCCGCGACGCCGACGTCAAAACCATCGGCCTGATGATGGCCGGCGTCTCCCGAAACGCGCCGGAGGCCGCTGCGTGACCCGCTTGCCCGGATGGGTCGAATATGGCGTTTTGCCGCTGATCAACCTGCTGATGGCCTTCACCGTCGCCGGTCTGGTGGTGGCGCTGATCGGCGAAGACCCGTTCGCCGCGCTCGCCGTCATGATCAACGGCGCCTTCGTCTATGAGGGCGGTATCGGCTACACCCTGTATTACGCCACCAACTTCATCTTCACCGGCCTCGCGGTGGCGGTGGCGTTCCAGGCCAAACTGTTCAACATCGGCGGCGAGGGGCAGGCCTATCTCGGCGGTCTCGGCGCTTTGTTGGTCTGCCTCGCCATGGACGCCTGGGCCCCTGGCCTGCTGGTGATCCCGTTGGCGATCCTCGGCGCGGCGTTGTTTGGCGCCGCCTGGGCGATGATCCCTGGCTGGCTGCAAGCCTATCGCGGCAGCCACGTCGTGATCACCACCATCATGTTCAACTTCATCGCCGCCGGGCTGATGGTCGGTTTGCTCTCCGGCGCTTTGATGCGCGGTGGCCAATCCAACCCCGAAAGCCGCCCGATCGCCGAGGCCGCGCGCCTGCCCTTCGTCCATGACGTGCTCGGCGCCCTCGGCATCGAAGCCGCGCAATCCCCCCTCAACCTCGCCTTCCCGGTCGCCCTGCTGGCCTGCGTGGTGGTCTGGGTTCTGATCTGGCGCACCCGCTGGGGCTTCGCGCTCCGCACCATGGGCGAGTCCGAACCGGCGGCGCGCTATGCCGGGATCAACGTGCCGCGCATGATCGTCACCGCCATGGCGCTCAGCGGCGCGCTGGCGGGGTTGATGGCGATCAACACCCTGCTCGGCGCCCAAGGCAAGGTCACGGTCAACTTCCCGGCGGGCTTCGGCTTCACCGGCATCGCCGTCGCTCTGATGGGCCGCAGTCATCCGGTGGGCGTTCTGATGGCGGCGTTGTTGTTTGGCGCGCTGTACCAGGGCGGCGCCGAGTTAGATTTTGAATTCAAAACCATCACCCGCGAAATGGTGCTGCTGATCCAGGGCCTGATCATCCTGTTCTCAGGCGCTTTGGCGTTTATGTTCGTCCCCTGGCTGACACGCTTGGTGGAGCGCACCTGATGCAGCTTTGGCTCGATTTCCTGCTCCTGCTCGACTCCACGCTCCGCCTGTCGACGCCGCTGATCTTCTGCGCCATGGCGGGCCTCATGGCCGAGCGCGCCGGCGTCGTCGACATCGGCTTGGAGGGCAAGCTGCTCGCCTCAGCTTTTGCGGCGGCGGCGGCGGCGGTGCTGACGGGCAGCC
>JAHQVS010000241.1 GCA_019634215.1 Paracoccaceae bacterium
CATCTCACCAATGTCTTGGAACACTGGTGCTCCACCGGCCTGCTTGCTGGCAGCCTGCGTATTAAGATCACAGACTCCGGCCAAGGCGACGCCATCGATCGCCCGCCAAGCGGCATAGTGAAATTCGCTAAAAAAGCCGGCGCCCACTCCCGCCACGCGCAGCCCAGTCATCTGTTTTTCCTTCGATACTTCAAGTGTTGGAGGTCGCGCCGTTTCCACTGCCATCCAGCGTTGACAATGTGTATACGATTATGCATGCGTAAAATTCAACTCTGACGTATGCAAAATTAAGCGCGTTGGCCAAACCGGCGAAATCACTCGCGCTGCCAAAGTGCGAGAGACGTCGCTCGATAAATGGAGGAAACATTGAAATTGATGAAGTTCGCGGCTCTCGCCGCTGCTCTAGTCTTTGGGGCGAGCGAGGCCTCAGCACAAGACTACCCCTTCCGCGACATTACCACCGCCGTGGTATGGGGTGCAGGGGGCGGCACCGACACCATCAACCGCATGATCATGGCGGAGATGGAGAAGCACCTGCCGGTCTCGGTCAGCGTGATCAACCAGACCGGCGGTGTCGCCGGATCAAACGGCATGGTCTATGTGTTCAACCAGCCTGACGACGGCTACACGCTGGTCGGCTTGTCAGAATCGAATGTCACTGCGGCTGTGCAGGGCGGTTGGGATCAGAAGTTCTCTGTCTGGTACCCGTTTATCGTCGGCGGCTCGCCGGATCTGATCTCCGTGCCGGCAGACTCGCCCTATAATACCCTAGAGGAGCTTATCGAGGCGGCCAAGGCGGCCCCCGGCACGATCCCGGCGGGGGCGAGCGGCTCTGGCTCGATCCATCACCTAAATCTTCTGGCGCTTGAGAACGGTTCAGAGGTGACGTTCAAGTTCATTCCCTACAAAGGCTCGGCTCCATCCCAAGAAGCTGCGCTAACGGGGGAGGTGCAGCTGGTCGTCACGTCTCTGGCGGAGCAGCAACCGTTGATCGCAGGCGGGAAACTCCGCCCGCTGGCAATGTTAACGCCCGACGATGCAACTTTGGGCGATACGACAATCCCAACTGCTTTCACGGCCTATCCTGATCTGGCGAATTACCTGCCGCTGAAACAGGCGATTGGCTTTGCGGTGCACGCCTCGGCACCGGCGAACGCCAAGGCTGTTTTGACCGAAGCCTTCGAAAAGGCGATGGCCTCGCCGACCGTTGCGGAATGGGCGAAGACCAACTTCTATGATCTCTCCGGTGCATCGGGGGATGAGGCCAGCGCGATCTTTGCGACGCTGGAGAGCACTTTCGCCTGGACGCTTTGGGACCTCGAAACTGCGAAAGTGGATCCGGCTGAGCTTAGCATCGCGAAGCCCTGATCGCGCGCTCGCGTACGGAGGGCGGCGCCAGTCGCCGTCCTCAAATTATCGCTGCCGTCGATCCCAGAGACCAAACCTATGCCCAAGAAAAATCTTATGCGCATGCGGGACTTTTGGACCGCGCTCGCGTTGCTTGCGTTAAGCGTCTTTTTCTTGTTTCAGACCTCGTCGTTACCCTTCTTCAATGCCAGCTCTGCCGGCGTGAACAGCGGCGCATGGTATAATTCCGCTGCGTTGACGCCATTCGCAATCTTCGGGACGCTGTTCTCGCTGGCGCTTGGTCTCCTGTGGGTGTCGATCCGCGACGGCGGCGCTGCCGCCGCTTGGAACAGTTTCTCGTTCCGGGCGCCGGGCTGGCTCCGTGAGAGAAACGTGCGCCGTGGCGGCGCCGTATCGCTGATCTTGACGCTTTACATTTTTGCACTGGTCCCGAGGGTCGACTTTGTCGCCGCTACCGCACTTGTCCTCATCGCGTTGATCTACGGTTTTCATGAAGGTCGTGGACGGCCGTTGCAAATCTCTGTCGCAACCATGAGTGCCGCTAGCGCTTACGCCCTCATCGCGCATTTTCCGCAGAGCGAATGGGCTGTGCCTCATGACGATGACTGGGTTACTTTGTCGGCCTTTGCCGCCTTGAGCGCCGTGATGTGGATCGAGGTGCGGCAGGCGAACGGTGGCGTCCTTCCTGGCTATGCGCGTGCAGCACCGCTGGTCGCCCTTCTGACGCCACTCATCCTAGTTTGCGTCATGGCTTTCGGATTTCGGCAGAATGTGCCGAACCGCACTGGCCTGATCTTCAGCCAGATCGAGTATCATTACTATGTGAGCCTGAGGCCGCTCTGGTTGCGTAAGGAAGGGGAGTGAGATGGATGTTCTCGCGCCTTTGCTTGGATTCTTCGATAGCCTGCTCATGCTGCTCTCCGAGCCGGAGACCTACCTCTACCTAGTCGCTTCAGTGTTTCTGGGGATCGTTTTCGGCGCGTTGCCGGGGCTCACCGCGACGCTCGCGGTTACAATCCTGACGGGTTTTTTCGGCAACAAGGTCCCAATCGAGCAGTCGCTGATCGCGCTACTAGGCGCCTATGTCGGCGCGATATATGGCGGGTCGTTTCCGTCGATACTGCTCAATATTCCTGGCACGGCGGCGTCCGCCGCGACCGCAATGGACGGTCACCCCCTCACCAAACAGGGGCTTGGCGGGCGGGCCATCGGCATCACCACGACCGCCTCGTTTTTCGGAACATTGTTCGGCACGCTCTGTCTGCTGAGCTTTTCCGGCCTGTTGCTAGCGATCGCGCAGAACATTGCCTCGCCAGAGAAAGCGTTGCTTGCGCTTTTTGGTATCCTCTTGAGCGGGGCTTTGATGAGCTCGGATCTCGTAATAAAGGGCTGGATCGCAGGCATGATCGGGCTTGGCATGGCGATGGTCGGACTCGATCCAATCCTGTCCGAGGCGCGCTTCACCTTCGATTGGGCCTATCTGCTCAGCGGCTTTCAGGTGGTGCCTGTGCTGATGGGGGCTTTCGCTGTCCCGCAAATTATCGAGGGCCTTGTCGCCGGGCGAATGATCGCCGCCGCTCCCAAGATTGGGCGGATTACACCAAGCGCCGGCGAGGTTGTGGCTCGCTCCGGCACGGTGATGCGGTCAAGCGCTATCGGCGTTGGCGTCGGTGCATTGCCTGGCGTGGGTGAAGACGTGGCGGGATGGGTCTCTTACGGCGTAGGCAAGAGTGTGTCGAAAGACGGAGCTCGATTTGGCAAAGGTTCGTTGAGCGGTCTGCTCTCAGCTGAAACGGCGAATAACGCGGCGATCGGTGGGGCGATGATCCCTCTACTGGTCCTGGGTATCCCCGGATCTCCGCCAGCGGCGGCACTGCTGGGCGCACTTAAGATCAACAATATTGTTCCGGGGCCGACAATCGACCCCAGTCTTATCCATCACGTCGTCGCCATTCTGGTTCTTGCTTCAGCAGCGATGCTACTGATGGGTCTGGCGCTGGCGCGCCTTTTCATCCGCATCCTCACGCTTTCGCCAACCCTATTCTTGCCTGTGGTCATGGCCCTGACCACTATCGGCTCGTTCTCAGTGGGCGGCGGCGTTAACGATCTGTTCCTTATGATTATCGTTGGGCTTGTGGCTTTCGTAATGGGTAAGATGGCGTACCCAATTGCGCCGCTTGTTATAGGGGTGATCTTAGGCGGACTTTTTGATGAAACCTTCCGGCGTACACTACTTCTCTCGGACGGAGAGCTGAGTGTTTTCTTTAGCAGACCCGGTGCGCTATTACTGTTGGTCTTGAATGTAGGCCTAGTGTTCTCTCAGATAGGCCCAGTAAAAAACAGTTTGAAGCGGTTGACCTAAGGTGAAGATAGGCATTCGTCCCCTTAGGTTTGGTTGACTGCGTAGCTCGTTTGCAAATGAAAGCCGCCGCTATCCGTCCGATCGAATTATAAAACTCGGTATTGAATCATAGCTTCTACATAAGTTGAAATATCTAGCGCGTTGACGCTGGATGGCACCTTATACTCGCCAAGGCAGCACTAAGATAGCCGCGAGCGAGCACGCTCAGCACTTATGATGCCAGAACTGACTTAAGCTGGCCTGTGCCAGGGCACTTACAGACTCGCTAATCTGAGCCATGTGCACCCTAAATGATGGGAGAGCGATATGAATGGATCTCTTGCCGCATCAGTGCGTGGCAAATGTCACTGATACGACACAGAAGATAAAAACCGCTGTCGCAGTCGCATGGTTCTTCGCCTCAGCATCCGTCCGGACGATGTGCATATAGCGCGTCGCGGCCAGCTTAGGAGGTTGATGCCATGAGAAAACTCCTGCTCGCCGCTGCCTCGGCCTTGATCTCAGTCACGGCTCTTGTCGAAGATGTAACTGGCAAACTGGTTCTTTATACCAGCCAACCGAACAAAGGCGCGCAGCAGACTGTGGATGCGTTCACGGCCAAGCATTCGGGCGTCGAGGTCGAGTGGTTTCGCGACGGCACCACCAAGGTGATGGCGAAACTTCGAGCTACCAATTTACCAAGCCAGTGATGGGGAACGGTTTGTCTGCACCAGTCAGCAGAGCGGTCACATTTCTTGAGGGAAATGATAGAGTTCGGTCAGCATAGCGTGGTGGAGTCTGCTCATGCGCCACTGATCTTAAAATCAACTGCTGGGTTCAGTGCGCTTGGTCGGTTCGGCAGGCTGAGCGCGGATCGTGCCGCTGGCGTCTCCGCGATGACGACCCCTCGACGGATCACATGCGTGCGAGCGGGGCGCAAGCGGATCGCTTCAAGCGGGTCAGCCGCCGCCAGCACCACCAGGTCCGCCGAGGCGCTGGGCCGCAGCCCGAAATGGTCCAGCCCCATGAGCTCGGCGGGCGCGCGCGTGACGGCGTCGAAAGAGGCCGCCAGCCCGGTCGTGTCGGTCAGATGGCAGGCATGGGCGGCCAGCCAGGTGATGTCGAGCAGGTCGGCGCGGCCGAGCGGGTACCAGGGGTCGAGCACGCAATCCTGGGCGAAGGCCACGCGGCAACCCGCCGCCAACAGCTCCGGCACACGGGCCAGCCCCCGGCGCTTTGGGTAGTCGTCATAGCGCCCCTGCAGATGCATGTTTACCGCCGGATTGACCACCACTTGCATCTCCGCTTCGGCCATCAACCGGATCAGTCGCGCGGCATAAGCGTTGTCCATTGAATGCATCGAGGTCAGATGCGAGCCGACCACCCGCCCCTGTAGACCAAAGCGCTGGGTTTCATAGGTCAGCGCCTCAATATGGCGGGACTGTGGGTCATCATTCTCGTCGCAATGCATGTCAACCATCGCACCGGCTTCGGCGGCGATTTCGCATAGAGCCGTGATCGAGGCGCGGCCCAGTTCTGCGGTGCGCTCCAAATGCGGCGCCCCACCGACCACGTCGACGCCGAAGGCCAGGGCTTCGCGAATGCTGTCGGCCATATCCTCACGACAGAAGAACCCCATTTGCGGAAAGGCGACCAGTTGCAGGTCCAGATAGGGCACGACCTCGCGCTTGACCTCGGCCAGCGTTCGCGCCGCCAGCAACTCCCGATCCGTGACGTCGACATGGGTGCGGATCGCCAGCAGCCCCTGACTCACGGCGATGTCGCAATAGCGCATTGCGCGCTCACGATAGTTCTCTGCCGTGATGCCCGGCGCCATTCGGCCCCACAGCGCGATGCCCTCGGCCAGGGTGCCGCTTTCATTGCGCTCGCCGTTCATGCCCAGGCTCAGCGTTGCGTCGAGATGAAAATGCGCGTCGACAAATGGTGTGGTCGCCAGTCTCCCAGCTGCGTCGATGTCTTGAGCAGCCGGGCCGAGCTGGTGGCCGATCTCAGCGATGAGGCCGTCTTTAACGCCGATATCAACGCCAGTCTCACCGGTAGGCAGGTTGACGCCGCGCAGCGCCAGATCGAAGCTCATGAATTACGCCTCCCCCAGCTCAAACGCTTCTCGGAGCGCGGCGGCGATATCGGGAACGACTTGCGCGACAACCGCGCGGCCTTTCTCGGCGCTGGCGCTTTTCGCCGATGACAGCACGCCTGTTTCCGGGATCGGCCGAGTGTCGACGGGGTAAACATCGTATAGCGGGAATGCGGCGGGTGGTCCGTCTGGAATCAGATCTTGGCGCACCAGTTCCGGCGCGAGATGTAGCATCACCGACGTCTCCATCACAGCCGCATGCTCCAGCTCCCAGCTCAACAGCCCTTCCGGGAACAACACATCCTCGGTGGCTTTGGTCAAATATGTCCAGTAGCCGAGCTTGACGATTTTGACGTCGGCTACGCCCTCGGCCTTAAGCGCTCGTAGGGCCAAATCCGCCGCTTCGGTTAAGAACCACTGGTTCTCCATATGGCCGTCAAACAGTGTGATGCGGCTGAGGCCGTGGCGGGCGAGGTCGCAAATGACGTCTTTCACCAGCGCAATGTAGGTGCTCGCATCCAGGCTGACACAGCCTGGAAAGTGATTGCCGCCGCCGGACTTGGGCTGGGACTTAAAGCCATAAGAGAGCGTGGGCGCCACGAGGCCGCCTATTTCAGGGGCAATCCGCTCCGCCAGAAATCTTGGCATCATCGCGTCAGTGCCAAGTGGTAGGTGAGGCCCATGCTGTTCCAACGCGCCAGTTGGCAGAATGACAATGGGTGGGCCGTGAAGGGCTTTGGCTTTAGCCTCCAACTCCACCCAGGTCATCTCATCAATACGCACCGTCTCCATATTCTCTCCTCCAACACACCGCTTCGCTCATACAGACCAAGCTGGCTCCTGCCCCAGCCGGTGCACGCCGATGTCGCGGCGGTTGGCTCGCTGATGGATCTGATAAAACGCGTCCTCAAAAACGCGGTTGAGACGTTCAGTTTCTTGATGAGCCGCCTGGAACGCTGGCATCGCCTCGCGCAGCTCCTGCAGCAACGCCGC
>JAHQVS010000242.1 GCA_019634215.1 Paracoccaceae bacterium
CATGAGCTTAGTCTTGATCGCATGTCAAGCATTGGATCATTTTAGGAGGACGCGTTGAGCTCTGGATTAACAATGTTCGATTTGAGTGGAAAGCGAGCTCTCGTGACCGGGTCGAGCCAGGGTATTGGCCTCGCTTTAGCTAAGGGGCTTGCGGCCGCTGGAGCAGAAATCATCTTGAACGGTCGAAATGAGGAAAAGCTAACAGACGCCGCTGCATCTCTGCGTGAAAATGGCGCGATCGCGATGAAGATGGCGTTCGATGTGGTCGACCACACGGCGGTGCGTGAGGCCGTCGACCGCTTAGAGGCTGAAACGGGTGCGATCGACATCCTCATCAATAATGCTGGCATGCAGCATCGCGGACCGCTTGAGGAATTCGAGTCGGATGCTTTCGAGCAGCTAATGCGGACTAATGTTTCAAGCGTGTTTAACGTGGGCCAAGCGGCTGCGCGCCATATGATTAAGCGTGGCCGAGGAAAGATCGTCAACATCGCTTCTGTGCAAGCGGCGCTCGCGCGGCCAGGAATTGCACCCTACACCGCGAGCAAAGGAGCCGTGTCTAATTTAACCAAGGGCATGGCGACAGACTGGGCAAAATATGGCCTGCAGGTCAATGCTATAGCGCCGGGCTACTTCAAAACGCCGCTAAATCAGGCCTTGGTCGACAATCCTGAGTTCAGCGCTTGGCTGGAGAAGAGAACTCCAGCGGGCCGTTGGGGTGATGTCGATGAGTTAATCGGCGCCTGCATTTTCCTTTCCTCCGATGCCTCAAGTTTCGTGAACGGCCATACGCTGTTCGTCGATGGTGGCGTTACGGCTTGCCTGTAATCACGCTGTCATCGCCCAGAAACTCCATCGCCAGTCGCTTCGATGGCCCGTCGCAAATTGAGGAAAACCTGAAATGGCTGAGAAGGTCGCGCTGATTGGCGCAGGGGTCATGGGAGCCGCAATTGGTGGACGTCTGCTAGAGACCAGCAACATACTTCACGTATACGATCTCGATCAGACTAAGGTTGCTGCGCTCGTTGAGAAGGGTGGCCATGCCGCCAGCTCGGCCGCCGCAGCTGCTGGGCAAGTAGATTTCGTCATCACCAGCCTGAATTCAGCGGAGATAGTGCGGGCCGCCGTGTTCGGCGAAGAAGGGATCTCCGCTGGCGCACGGCCAGGAACCGTTATTATCGATATGTCGTCAATCGACCCAAAATCGACAGAGGCGCTCGCAAAAGATGCGGCCAACAAGGGCCTCCGCTGGGTCGACTCGCCACTCTCCGGGGGCGCGCCGAAAGCAATGGTTGGCCAGCTGACGCTCATGGCTGGTGGTGAGGAACAGGACGTCCTGGATGCGCATCGCGTTCTGAAACATGTGGCGACGAATTACACGCACATGGGACCCTCCGGCGCTGGGCAGACGACGAAGCTGATCAACCAAGTGCTGTGCGGCCTTGGCTTTATGGCCGTAGCCGAAGCGACACGCCTCGCGCTTGACGCTGGGGTGGATGCGGCAAAAATTCCCCAGGCACTTAAAGGCGGGCGCGCTGATAGCGCGTTACTGCAAGAGTACATGCCGCGTTTCGTCGCTAAGGATTATCGGCGGACTGGTCGGATTGACAACATGGTGAAAGATCTAAACGGCGCGCAAGACTTGGCGCGGCTTACCAACACTTCGATGCCGCTCACGGCGGCGGCGGCGGAGATCCACCGCATGCTGACAGCAGCCGGCCTCGGCGGTGAGGATCAGGCGGCTCTGATGGAATTCTTTGGTGGTGTGGATAAGGAGCAGTTCAAATGATTACGCGATACGCCTTGTTCGAGGGGCAAGTGAAAAAGGGTCAGACAGAAGCATTTCGCGCTGCAGTACTAGAGCGTATCCTGCCACATTGGAAGCAGTTCCCTGGCGCTGTTGAGGTGCGGGTTATGTTTTCGGATGAGCGAGATGAGGGCGCGCCTGAGTTCCCGTTAGTTTTGGCGATCAGCTATCCAGATAAAACCATTATGCAGGCAGCACTAGGGAGCGATGCGCGGGCGAATTCCAAAGCGGCAACGGAAGCGGTGGTGGCCGAGTTCTTCGATGGCCGGATCCATCACCATGTGACGCAGGCGCATAGCTTCGCGCTCGAACAGGCGAGCTGACCATATAAGCGCGAGGGAGTGGGAGTACCATATACAGGCTACCCCCTCCTCCCGCTTTCGCGCTGTTCAACCGGATGAAAGCCAGCAGTCGGCGCTATCGTTTTGGCCGCCAAAATACAGCAGTTTTGAGTGTCAAAAACAGAGTGATCATACCTCCTTGCAGTTCTCGGGCTTTCAGACTTAGGGTGATGTTCTCGATACCAGTTCGAAAATGGGCGCGATTTCAACACCTATGAAGCGCAAAGCTCCAACAATGGCGGACGTCGCCAAGCGCGCCGGCGTTTCGACCATGACGGTCTCACGCGCCCTCCGATCGGGTACCGCGATTTCCCAAGAGACCCGCAAAAAAATCGTCGCAGCAGCTGACGATCTTGGATATGTCATTGACGCCACCGCATCGGGTTTTGCTTCTGGCAAGACCGGATTTGTAGCGATGACTATTCCTTCGATCGACAATGCTAATTTCGCCGACACGGTCCGTGGGGTTACCGACGGGCTCCGCGAATACAACCTGCAATTGCTACTTGGCTACACGAATTACGACATCGCCGAAGAAGAGCGCTTGATAGAAGGCATGTTGGGGCATCGGCCAGATGCAGTCATCGTGACTGGCGGCGCGCACACTGACCGATGCCGTCACCTCTTGTCTTCCTATGGCGCGCCAATCGTAGAAACTTGGGATCTTCCAGCCAAGCCTCTGCAACATGTCGTTGGCTTTTCCAACAATGAAGCTGGCCGGTTAATGGCGGACCATCTGTACGACCAAGGGTATAGGCGCATCGCTTTCATCGGGGGCGACGTAAAACGGGACACACGTGGCGCCGACAGACGCCGAGGCTTTGAGGCGCGACTTGTTGAGCTTGGCCTAGACAATGACCGCATCATATCAGCAACGCAGCCGCCTACCATGATGCACGAGGCCGCTCAGGCTTTCGATGCGCTCATTGATCGATGGCCAGACACGGACGCAGTGATGTGTGTATCTGACCTTGCCGCCTTTGGGGCCTTGTCGGCCGCGTATAAACATGGGTTCGACGTTCCCAAGAATATCGCGATCGCGGGCTTTGGCGCTTATGATGTGTCAGCATTCGCGAGCCCAGAGATCACGACAATCGACGTCAAAGCTGCCGCCATTGGCCGACAAGCGGCGATGCTGATCCGCGAAAGCCTTGGGTCATCTATCGAAGACCAAACACGGCAAATCCGCCAAACAGCTGTTGATATCGTTATCAGGGCGAGCACGGCAAAGCCGCGCGAGAATTGATGCGATCGAAATTGCGGCAAGTGGCGTTTGCTCGGTAACACTCCGCTTCAAGACCCTAAGTAGAAATTGAATTGACATTCCTCTATATCTTGGATTGTTATCGATAACAGATAAATTGCCGCCGATAAGAGCGCGTGTGGGAGGTGGATTGATGACACTCAAGGCGGACGGTGTTCGTCCTCTCGTATCCATGAGAGAGATCACCAAGAAGTTTGGGGGCGTCACCGCGCTCGAAAATGTCGATCTCGACGCCTATGCTGGCGAGGTTCTGGCGATCGTCGGTGACAACGGCGCGGGTAAATCCACACTGATCAAAGTTTTGACAGGGGTGTACCAACCCACCTCTGGATCAATCACGCTTGATGGCGCTCCTCTTTCGATGGGCAGCCATTCCGACGCCATCGCGGTTGGGATAGACGCAGTTTACCAGACGCTCGCTCTGGCTGACCACTTAGATCCGGCCGCGAATATGTTTCTGGGCTCAGAGCTGACGAAGTCTTTTCTCGGTTTCAAGTTTCTCGATAACAAGCGGATGCGGATGGAGGCGGAGCGCGTTTTGTTTGAGCGCCTCGGCGTGCGCTTGAAGAGCATGAGCGTCGGCACTGAAAGCCTGTCCGGCGGCCAACGCCAAGCTGTGGCGATCGCGCGCGCCGTTTATCATGCAGATCTACGTGTGCTGGTTATGGATGAACCCACTGCGGCGCTTGGGCCGCAAGAAACCGCTCGAACGCTGACCTTGATCAAGACTCTGCGGCAGCAGGGGTTGGCGATTATCTTGATCTCGCATTCGCTGGATGACGTCTTTGCAGTCTCAGATCGAATCCAAGTCATGCGCCGTGGCCGACGGGCTGGCGTAGTCCAAACAGCTTCCTCATCCCAGCAGGAAGTTCTTGGGATGATCGTCGGCGCCGATGCGGCCGCTGCGTGAAGGATGCGCCAACATGACAACCACGACAAATAACCCGCCCGTATCAGCCCAGAAGTCGATCAACGAGCGCTTCGAGCCATATCTGTCGATCATCGCGCCACTCTCAATGATCCTGATGGTGCTTGCCTTCATGGCGATCATGGAGCCAGCACGGTACTTCCGTCTCTCAAACCTTGAGATCATTTTGCTTGAGGCGGCGCTCTACATGCCCATGGCTATGGCCATGACTTTCGTCATTACGCTTCGTGGCATAGACCTTTCGATCGGATCTGTGGCGGCGCTCTCCGGTATTGTGATGGCGTTCTTGATCAAACAATTCGGTGTTTCTGCCGAAATCGCGATCTTGATCGCCATAGCATTCGGCGCGCTGCTGGGTTTGATCAATGGGCTTGTCATCACAAAGCTGCGGGTGCCCGACCTTATCGGCACCCTGGCGATGGATCTAGTATATCGGGGATTTGCACTGGTTTTGGCGAAAGGGTTAGTGCTCGCGCGCTTTCCTGAAATTGTCACTGAGATCGGCCGGGGTCAGCTCTCATGGTTTTTACCGATACCAGTTCTAATCGGGCTTACTGTGATGATTATCGGTTACTTCGCATTGCGTCGGACTTGGCTGGGCCGCTACACCATTGCAATCGGATCAAACCCAGAAGCTGCTGAGATGACAGGGATCGCCGTCGATCGCTATAAGATCTATGCATATACACTTATGGGTGCGATGGCTGCGCTCGCAGGAGTGATGCTGACAGGTAAGCTCAACGCAATCCAAGCAACCTCGGCGCCATACTTCAACCTGCACACAATTGCTGCTGTGGTTGTTGGCGGCACGGCGCTGTTCGGCGGTCGCGCCTCAATGCTTGGCTCCTTCGCAGGCGTGATTTTGCTGTCGATGATGATTAATGCGCTAGTGACTCTGAGGATTGAGTTTTTCTGGCAGTCAGTGGCCTCCGGTGTGGTCATTATCGCATCGGTTGCACTCTACACATGGCTGCTTACCAAAGATCGCGACGGAGCTGGCGGACTGCTAGGCTCACTGTCAACGCCGGAGGGGCAAAAGACGCTGCGCTTCATCGGCGTAATCGCCATAACGCTGGCTGCTCTTCTCGCTCTCGGTTTCGCTCTAACAGGCGATCCAAGCCCAAGTGGCTGATCCATTCGGATCGGCGGACCCAACCGCCGACCGTTCTGCCGCCGCGCCATTGCGGCACTACAAAACAACAGCAACTCTATGGGAGGATTCTAGATGAGGAAGATCTTGAAGTTGACGGTCATGGTTGCCGCAGCAGCGATCGCGAGTTCTGCATTTGCCGACGACCACTTGCCGCTCAAGAAGCTCCCTGATGAGGCGGAGCGTGACTACTGGGTGCCGGAAGAGGTGAACGCCCCGGGAAAGCTGGACGCGATGCAGGCTGTGGTCGGGACAGAGGCGGCCAAGTTCAGTGGCACACAAGATAAACCGATCCAAATCGTCCTGATCTACCCATCGGCGGACGTATCTGATTTCTGGGCGCGCAACTATCTTGCGTTGACCAAACGGCTTGATCAACTCGGCGTCAAATACGAGACGACTGAGTTCGCATCGCGGCAAATTGAGCACTCGCTGCAGTCCACATACGCAGCGCAGGTGGAACAAGACGCCGATCTCTACGACTTTGTTGTTTTCGGCCCGTCAGAGCTGGCGACTCAAGCAGACAATATTTCGAAGCTTGCTGGAAATGACGGCTTCAAGACCTTTGTTTGGGCGTTTCATACTCCTCTGAAAGCGCTCGAGAACCAGCCAGATAATTGGTTCGATTTCTCCTCCGCGTTCGGTGCCTTGAAGATGTGCGACTTTATGCTGGAGCGCCTTGGTAAGGACCAGACGATGGCGTTGAACCGGGGGATTCCAGGAATTACCGATAACCAGCGCTCGGGTGACTTCAAGGCGTGCATAGAGGAAAAGGGCGGTTGGACCACCGCCTATGAGCATTACGGGGAGTATCAACGCGAGGGTGGGTTCGACGGCACCAACCTGATGATGCAGGCCTACCCAGAAGCGACAATCATCCACAATGCCAACACTGCGATGGCAATGGGTTCGGTCGAGGCTCAGGTTGCGGCTGGAAAAGAGAAAGAGATATTCTCAACCGGCTGGGGCGGCACTGGTCTCGAGCTTGACGCCATCCGGCGCGGTGAGCTGGATGCGACTCCCATGCGCATGGGGGACGATGTTGGCGCAGCGACGGCTGAGGCGATCAAGTATCACCTAGAAGGCCGAGCAGACGAATTGCCATTTGTCTTTCTTGGCCGGATCACTATCGCTCATGACGGCATGAGCGTAGATGAGATCGACACGCTCGAGAAAGAAGCTTTCCGCTTCTCAGGTGTTGGCGCGCTTGAGCGCTAGTGTGACTCAAAGCGGCGCTAACGCGCCGCTTTTTCCAAGCTGGTTGCAGCTCGAAGCAGCATAATTCTAATTCTCAACGGTGAGCTCGCTTGAAGAGATGCAGCCTCCCGAAACCTGGCGGCACAGATTTGTAGGCAGCTTCGTGTAGTCGTGCTGATTTTGGATTGATTTTACTGTAGATATGCTCTGCTGAAAAGCTTGATGGATTTTAGCAAGCAAGAACTGACGATCTTGTCAGATGGAGGTTGACCGTTTTTGGGGGGGCGGCAGTTCACCCCCAGCGAGCGGCTTTCTGATAGCCTCTCTTCTCCAAACACTGGTCGAAAACTTTGCGAAACGTAATGCCGCGTGGTTGAGTTTTATGGTCCATAGTTGTTGAGAGCATTACTGGTGTAAAGGGAGATATTGCACTCTCACCATTGCTCCGCTGGTTGCCATCATCAACGCTCTTAAGGGCTAGAAAGTGGCACTCACTTTTCGTTAGAGAAAGCTTCTTGGATGATATTGGCCCACTCTTTGATTGCCATGTGTACTGGTTTACACTAGAGCAACCGACCATCAAGACCGTAGTTAACAGTATTATGCCTAGTCGCATGACTGATCTCCGAAAATGTGGTTGACGCGCCCGTCATCGTATACGAGAGACATCGCAAAGCTGGGCTAAGGCGACGACGGGCGCGATCGTGCGGGGAAACCGCGCAATCCTTCGATCAGGCCTTAGGCTTCAGCTTCAGTGGTTTCTTCATCAACGATTTCACCCTCGGAATTGATGAATTTATACGCCAGCGCTCCAAAGATCCCACCGGCTATCGGCGCCAGTATGAAGACCCAAAGCTGCTCAAGTGACCAGATTTCTCCATCCAGGAGTGCAGTGCCAATGGAGCGCGCAGGATTCACCGAGGTGTTGGATACTGGAATTGAAACAAGGTGAATGAGGGTCAAACAGAGCCCGATCGCGATGGGTGCAAAGCCCACCGGGGCGTTCGCACTTGTCGCCCCCATAATCACGAATAGGAACACTGCGGTCAGAATGATCTCGGTGATTAGCACGGACATGAGATCATACCCCATGGGGGAGTGCGCACCATAGCCATTGGAACCGTTCGCCAGCGCAAAGCCATCTACACCACTCCCAATCACGGTGAGCAGGAAAGCGCCAACGATGGCTCCCACAACTTGGGCGGCAATATATCCCGGTGCTGCGGATACTGGCGCACGGCCAGCGAGAGTCAGGCCAATTGTGACTGCTGGGTTTAAGTGGCAGCCGGAGATATGCCCGATGGCGTAAGCCATGGTGACGATGGTCAGGCCAAAGGCGATCGAAACGCCAAGCCATCCGACTCCGACATCCGCAGCGCCTGCAGCGAAGTAGGCGGTTCCGAGTGAGGCGAAGACTAGCCAGAATGTTCCAACCGCTTCTGCAATTAAAGATTTAGAATTCATATTTAATATCCTCACATTTTCATCGCTTATGGATCGGTGGCGGATTAATTGATGCGTCGAGTTGCGAACCTATGAGCTGATTTATGCATGAAACGGCAATCCAAGGCGTACTCGACATTTACACCTTAGTCGGAGGCATCACACTTCTAACGTCCGATACTGGCACTAGTAGGTGTGGCGAGGCATTCTTTCACCCTTCCAGGCAAAGCGAAGCCGAGCGCTGGTGATGATCGATAATGAATATCTAGACAATTTAAAAGCGAATATTATAAATGTTCATATTGATAAGTTCGATTGATGGAGGCGCATTTGGACGTCCACCTCGCACGTACATTCCTGGAAGTCGCATCTTGTGGGAGCTTTGTCGCCGCCGCTGAGCGGCTGCACGTCACCCAGTCGACAGTGAGCGTGCGCATACAAAAGCTCGAAGACATGCTGGGAAAACGACTGTTCGAGCGTTCAAAAAGCGGCGTGGAGATGACCAGCTATGGGGAGCAATTCGAGCCTAGCGCCCGGGCCTTGCTGCTTGTTTGGGAAGAGGCGCGCTACGCCATAGCCGTGCCAGACGGCTTCACCTCCAGTCTTTCAATTGGCAGCCAGTATAGCCTCTGGCCAGAGCTGGCAATCAATTGGCTGGAGGCGATGGAGCGGGAGATGCCCCAAGTCGCGTTCAGTGTCCATCTTGGAATGCCTGATCGCCTCAATCGCCTTATGACAAATGGTCTTATCGATATGTCCGTCGTGTATTCGCCAGAGATCCGTCCGGGCTTTAAGGCGGAGCATGTTATGGACGACTACCTTGTCCATGTCACCACGGATCCGCAGCATCGTGGCGGTCTGGACGAGCGCTACGTCTTTATGAATTGGGGGGAGGAATTTGCGGCGGCGCATAGCCGCTGGTATCCGGACTTTCGCTTGTCTCGTACAACGCTTTTGGTTGGCGCGGCAGCAGTTACATACATTTTACGAAATAGCTGCTCTGCCTATTTGCCCTCACGAGTGGTGAAGGAATATTTGGAAGTGGGAAAGCTGCATCTGGTGCCCAATGCCCCGGAAATGGCGTTTCCCGCTTTTCTAGTATGGACTACCGGCAAGGATGCCGCTTTGATCACGGCTGCAAGGAGGTGCTTACTCTCTATCGTGAGCAGAACTCCCGATAGTGAGACCTACATAACTAGCACAAAGTAACTTTGGCTGAATGAACCGATAGGCGTCTCCTGCAACCCGGATGGGAGCCTTAGGCAATGCCGCCTCAGTTCAATTAAGAAAAATGTTCTGGCGAACCAGTCATTCCAGTTTCAACAAACGTTCTATGGGCGGGTCGCGGCCGACGATCGGCGATTTGATAACGATGTAGCTGAAATATTTGTCGATCCCGATACGGGCGTCGAGCACGCGTTCGATCGTCGTTTGATAGTCGGAGACGCTGCGGGTGACGAACTTTACCAGATAATCGTAGCCGCCGCTGACGAGGTGGCACTCCAAAACCTCGGGGAAACGCTCAATTCCGGTTTCGAAATTAGCAAAATCTTCTCGGCTATGGTCGGCGAGCGTGATCTCGGTGAACACAGTGATGGCGTCAGCGAGTTTGCCGATGTCGATCCGTGCGCCGTAACCTCGTACATACCCGTTGGTTTCAAGCCGCTTCAGACGTTGCAGACAGGGGCTTTGGGACAGACCGACGGCGCTGGCCAACGCCGCGTTGGTGATCCGGCCATTGGCTTGAAGTTCGGCCAGTATTTTGATGTCGATCCGATCAAGTTTTGTATCTGGACTCATAGAGCCTCGCGGCGGGGCGTTTTGGCATTGTCGCTTAGATCCACTGTGCCACAAGGGCGAAAAATGCGGGTTGCGCAAGGGGGCGGCCAAGCCTTCGCCGCCGCACGGCTCAAGTGTCAGGCGCTTTCGCCGCTCAGCTCCGCTTGATGCGCCTTCACCATGTCGGCCATCGAGTGAAAGGTGAAATCGGTTTTCGGCATGTCGCCTGGATTCATCGTCGCCCCGAATCCCTGTTGGTCGTGGCGGCGGTAGATCCAGCAATTGGCGACGCTGAACGCGTTGGCCGAGGCATGGTCGTGGAACATGCTCTCCGCCGTATGCAGGATGTCGCCTTTGCCATAGCCTAGGCGTTCAAGCTGCGCGAGCATGTACTCGAAATTGCGGGGGGAGGGCTTGTAGGAGCCGACGTCCTCCGCCGTGTAGCGGCCGTCGAAGTTGACGGCGAGCTTAACATTGCTGTGGGCGAAGCTGGTGTTGTCGACGTTTGACAGGATGGCGAGCTTGTAGTGGCGTTTCAGATACTGCAATGCGCCCGCGCTGTCGGCGAAGGCGGGCCAGTTTTGAACGGAGCGGCCGTAAGTGAGGCAGTCGTCCCATGTCGCGGCGACGCCCCACTCTTCGGCTAATCGCTTGTAGACGATCGCGAGCAGATCGCTGTAGCGCATCGTCGGCGTTTGCGCCTGAGTGGTGGACTCGTGCCAAGCGTGAGCTTCGAGGATGTCGTCCCGGCTGAGCTGGCGGCCCACCTGGGCTGTGAGAGGCGCCAGCCCCTCGACCATGCCCGTCTCCCAATCGATTAGGGTGCCGTAGACGTCGAATGTGAGGATCTTGAAGTCGGTCAAGCGCATTGCGGATCTCCTTGCGGCTGCGCCGTGGAGAATGCCGGAATTTCTGCGGCGTTTGGCGCCGAAAATAGCGGCCACCGCCGCAGGAACTATTGTCCGACCGTGCGGTTCAGGCAGATTCTACCGAAGTCTGCTGGATCGGGAGGGGCAGGCCGGATGTGCGTCTGGCCCGCCGCATCGCGCGTTTATAGCTCGATCAGATCGCGCCTTGCGACATCTGTTCGGCGATGTAGTCCGCTTGACGGATCGCGAGCGTCACGATCGTCAGGGTCGGGTTTTCAGCGGCTCCAGTGGTGAACTGGCTGCCGTCGGAGATGAACAGGTTGGCGATGTCGTGAGTCTGGCCGAACTTGTTCACCACCCCGTCTTCCGGTTTCGCACTCATCCGGTTCGTGCCGAGATTGTGTGTGGAAGGGTAGGGCGGCGTCGGGTAGGTGGCGGTGGCGCCGACCGCGTCGTAAACTGCCGAACCCTGGCCATAGGCGTGGTTGCGCATGGCGACGTCGTTGGGGTGGTCGGTGAAGTGGACGTTGGGGATGGGCATCCCGTGTGCGTCCTTCAACTCGTCGTGGAGGCTAATGGCGTTGCTCTCCTGCGGCATGTCCTCGCCGACGATCCACATGCCGGCCATATGGTCGTACATGTCGAGCGCCGCCGTGAACTCCCGGCCCCAGGCGCCGGGGTTGAGAAAGGCCGCCATGAACGGCAGGCCGAGCGCCAGTGTCTCCATCTCATAACCGCCGACGAAGCCGCGTTTGGGGTTGTTGCGCGCCTCATCGGAGATGATGCCGGCCATGGTGGTGCCGCGATAGAAGTTCACCGGCTTGTCGAACACCGCGTATACTGAACCGGTCATGTGCCGCATGTAGTTTTTGCCGACTTGACCAGAGCTGTTGGCCAGGCCGTCCGGGAACTGAGACGAAGCCGAGTTCAAGAGCATACGCGGGCTCTCGATCGAGTTGCCGGCGACGCAGACAGCGCGGGCGGCTTGGCGGTGCTGGTTGCCATCTTTGTCAGCGTAGACCACGCCGGAGACCTTGCCGCTGTCGTCATGCTCGATCTTGAGAACGTGAGCGTTGGCGCGAACCTCGAGCTTGCCAGTTTCCTCGCCTTCCGGGATCTCAGTGTAGAGTGTGGACCATTTCGCCGAGAATTTGCAGCCCTGAAAGCAGAAGCCGGATTGTTGGCACATTGGACGATCGTCATCGACCGAGTTGATCGCCATGCGGCCGGTATGAACTTCCTTGTAACCCAGCTTCTTGGCGCCGGCCTCCATGATCTTGTAATTGTTGTTGCCGGGAAGGCCAGGCAGATCGTGGGTGCGGGTGACCCGCATCTTCTTTTCGGCCTTGTCGTAATAGGGCTCCAGATCCGCCAGGGTGATTGGCCAGTCGAGCAGGTTGGCGCCTTCGACTGCGCCGTATTCGGACAGCACCCGAAGCTCGTGTTCTTGGAAACGCAGCGAGGCGCCGGCCCAGTGGGTGGTGGAGCCGCCGACCGCCTTCACGATCCATGCGGGAAGATTGGGGAAGTCGCGGCTGACGCGCCAGTCGCCGCTGGTGGTGCGGTTATCGAGCCAGGCGAGTTGGCCGAAGCTGCCCCATTCGTCATTGATAAAGTCGGTGAACTCGTGCCGCCCACCGGCCTCCAGGATCACGGTGTCGATCCCCTTTTGCGCCAGTTCATTGCCCAGGGTGCCGCCGCCGGCGCCGGACCCGATCACCACCACGACTGAATCGTCGCTCAACTCATAGGGCGCAGCCATGTCATCCTCCTGAATTCTTTTTTATTTCGCGCGATTGGAGTGGGGCTCAGACCCAGTCCAAATCATCGAAGCCACGCTCAATGTAGCCGCCCTGATCAGCGGAGGCGCCCTCATAGCCAAACATGGGCCAGATCTCTTTTTGATTATAGAGGCCGACCACAAGCCCGCCGCGAAGCGCTTGGAAGAAGGCCTGGTCTTCGATCAGGCGCAGCATTGCGGCGCGATCGGCCTCCCAGCCGAGGGCGCGATAGCCGGCGACCTTGTGGCGGACCTCGGTGCGAGAGTCGATATAGGCGACGCCGTCCTCGATCAGCTGCTTATGGGCGCTGTCCTTCGCGGCAGTCTCGTCATGGGTCTTGACCGCTTTGGCGTAGAATTTGTCGGCGAGACGGTCGTGGGGGTAGATGTCGCGCGCCATCTGGATCAGCGTCGCCATGGTCTCGGGCTTCAGGGCTTTAACTTCGACCGCCCAGCCTTGTGACGGCGACAGCACTGCGCCGCTGGCGGTGATGAGCGCCATGCCGCCAGCGCCAGTCAGAAATCCGCGACGGCTGATCGCCTCTTGTTTGTTCAAAACTCTCATTAGAGATCCTCCCTGGTGAGGTTGGTTGTGAGCCGCCTCGTTGTTGACAGTCCGGGCGTTGCTCGCGTGTTAGGGCGTCGGCTTGGGCTCAGGTCAGTCTTTGGCCGACATCCGAGGCGAAATCCTCATAGCGCCGCACGGCGGTGACCTTGATGTCGACGTGCTGGCCCATTTCTTTCATGATCGGCAGGTCGAAGCTGATCTGGTCGATCACGTCGGCGCTATCGACCTTGAGGATCGCGAAGACTTTGCGCATGCCTGCGGCCTTCCACAGATCGATGACGACGCCTGCGTCTTTTGCTGCAAGGGCGGCTTTCGCCTCCTCAGCCCAGATCTTGAACAGATCTTGCTGACTCATAGCCGCGCCGTATCCGACCGTGAATTCTAGGTGAAACAGCATGTTGCCCGTCCTTTATTGGTAGCGGCCGTGCCGTTGCAGCACTTCGATTTGATAGCCGTCTGGGTCGATGACGAAGAAGAACTTCGCCATCAGCGCGCCGTCACGGTGGAATTCGACGATCTTGCGGGGAGAGAGGCCTTCGGACTCGAAGCGGGCGTGTTCGGCCTCGATGTCGTCGACGGCGAAGGCGATATGGCCGTAGCCGTTTCCGAGCTGATACGGCTCGGTTTGACCGTGGTTGACCGTCAGTTCCAACTCGAAGTCGGCATCAGGCGAGCGCATATAGATCAAGGTGAAATCGTCAAATCCAAACCGGTCCGCCACCGTTAGGCCGAAAGCCTTGGTGTAAAAGGCGGTCGACCGGGCCTCATCCAAGACCCGGATCATCGAATGAATCGCTTTGGCCATACACCCTCCCTAAAGCGACTATTCCGCGTCTCGCCCAAATCCGGGCGCGCGTGTCGTTAGGTCAGGCTAGCATGCGGCCTGGGGGCCGGGTGGTATTCGGCTACTACGCCCGGTCCCGGCGCCACTCGATCTCGTATGATAAGCCGCCCGTTCACACGTCACGAAGACCCCCAGCGTCCTGGGCGGGCACCCACAGCGGGTGAGCTTTGCTCTGTGAGCCCGGAAGGGGACGTGGTCAAGCGGCGCGGACGTCCTTTGGGGCTGCTCCCGCGCCGGCCTTCTGTTCAAGGTAAACGAGGCAGGTGCAGCGCAACAGTGAGGTGAAATTTTGGGTCTCGCGCTCCAGCGCGGCGACCTCGTCATGCAGGGTTGCGATGAACTTAGGCGTCGACATGCCTTGGTCTTCGGCGATCTCGTCCAGAAGCCGCCAGAAGCGGTCCTCCAGGCGGAGGCTGGTGCTATAGCCGTTAAGGCGTAGCGAGCGGCTGCGGTAGGCGTAGCTTTCGGGCGCTTGCCCCGAGAATATCGCGCACATGGCGTCCTCCCTGCCGTGGCTGGAAGCGTTCTGGCCCGGGGCCGACGCCTCCTTATGAGTGGCTGCGGTTTCACAGGTTAGACGCGATATGTTTTCTTATGCGCGCGCTGTTGGCAAGCCATGGATCGCGGTTCAGGGATCGCGGCTGGAGGTGTTGAACGGTTATTCCCGCGTGCCGCCTGATGGGAGCAACGCTGCTCGTGGGATGGCGCGGACGGTGCGGCCGAGGAGCAGCGCCGCCGCTTCCGGGCCCATCAGCGGGTCGAAGACTTCGTCGGAAGCGTCAAGGCCGCCGGTATAGGCCCCAAAAGCCGGCAATATGGCGCGGCGGCCGTCGGTCAGAAAACAGCGGCGGCTAAGGCGGCGGCCCTGGGCGACGAGGGTCGCCTTGGGATGATAATGGCCGGAGATTTCGCCCTCGTTCTCGATCGTTGTCCCGACCGGCTTATGTCGCGGGGAGCCGATACGGTGATTTTGCGGCGCGGCGCTGGGCGATTGGGGAAGAGAACAGCCGGTGCTGCTGTGCGCCGCGATGTGGCGGAATGTGAGCCCGTCGAGCCGCAACTCATGCAGATGATCGCCGACCAACTCCAACGGGGCCGGGTCATGGTTGCCAGCGATCCATATCCAGCGCCGCCCGGCCATCATCCGATTCAAACAGCCGTGATGTTCCTCGGTTAGGCTTAGCGGTGCGCGGGCGTCGTCGAAGCTGTCGCCAAGGCAAATGACCAAGTCTGGATTGAGCCGGTCGATTTCGTCGGAGAGGCGGGTGAGGGTTTCGGTGGTTTCATAGGGCGGCAGCAGGGGGCCGCCGCTGCGCGCGGTGCTCTCCGCTTTGCCCAAATGCAGATCGGCGACGCAGAGTGCGCGCCTGTCACGCCACCACAGCGCGCCGGTGGGTCGCGCCTCCAGCCGCGCCGCTCCGAGGTGGAAGGGGTAGGGCGCGGCGTCGAAAATGGTTTTGGTGCGCTGTGGGGGAGCGGTCATACGGCGGTTGGGGCTCGCGGCGCAGAAACAGAGGCGGGATGGCGCAGCCCCGATCGGGGAGTTAGCCGTTTATCTCACGAATTCTACGCAATTTTTGCCGCGCGCCGAAGACATTCTCGATTTCGATCGTGCTCCCATTGCGGAATTGTATTTGCAAATCCCCAATCTGATTGAAGCTCAGCACTCTGCGCATAAAGTCGACCGGCTTTTCGGTGATGTCCATTTGCAGGGTGTTGAGGGTTCGGTCGGCTTTGTGCAATGAGCGGAACCGCTCCGACAAATAGCCTTTGGAGAACTCCCAGTAAGTCAGCCTGTCGGTGATGAAATAGGCTGCAAACCAGATCGCAAAGATTGCGGTGGAGCTGATCATATAGAAGCCAAAGCTCATGTAGATCGGTGGCAAGATGTCGAAGGCCGACATTTTGATGATCACACCTGCCTGAGTCAGTAGGAAATACAGCACCAGAATACTAAGAAACGCGATCAGAACGTTATTCACAGCAATTCTGAAATTGGTGAACACGACTGTTGAGACGGCGATTAATAGAAATATGGTGCCAGTATGGGGAGAAGGGTGGGTTAGGAAGCTCTCACCATTGGCGAACTTCAGCGGCTCCCCGTATAAATAGGTCAGAAGGCAAATTGCGTAGCCCGGCAGCCAGAATATCCACCAATAAACAATCTTTGAATGGCTATAGATCCGAATCGAATGGCCGTCCTTGTCCGCGTCCTTCGGTTTGTCGGTGGTCGGCGGCGCGGCGGGACCGTCATCAATGCTGGTTGTTTGGACGCGGCCTGTGTTTTGGTCGAAACGCGCGTCCGCCAAACCTGAGGCGTCGCCGCTAAGCTCGTCTTTGGCGATCATGGTCGCTTCTCCCCGTTTTGGCGCGCCTCATCCGCAGACGCTTCGCTGAGCGGCCGGTGTGGTCATGTAGATTGGGAGATCACGTTTTCGGTGATGTGTCCCGATACTTAAGAGGCGCTAACCCTTAAGTAGGGGTGCGGGCTGGGGAACGCCATATCATCACCCGGAGAAAGGTGCGCGATCCCCTGCCCGTACGGGTCAGAACGGTGGTCTTAGATCAAGATGTCAGATTGGAGAAAATCGACGGGGAGCTCGTCCAGATCGTGACCCTTGAGATGGATTGAAACGTCGCCCGCCTCCAGGCGAACGCCGTCTCCGGCGGATCGGAGTGAGACGTCGCTGCGCTCCAAGCTCAGGGCGCGGAGGTCGATTGTATCTTCGCCAGTCCTGAAGTCGCGAATGATGTCGAAGCCGTCGCCAGGGTTGTACACGAAGTCGTCGGCGCCCAGGCCGCCGCCGAGGATATCGTCACCCAGCCCGCCTTCGATCACATCGTCGCCGACGTCGCCGATGACCAAATCGTCGCCCGCACCGCCAAACAGCTGATCGTCCCCCTCGCCGCCTCGGAGCCTGTCGGCGCCGTTGTCGCCGCGCAGGATGTCATTATCGACGCCGCCGAGCAGCAGATCTGCGCCGCCGCCGCCGCTCAGGACGTCGTCGCCGCTGCGGCCGATGACGATATCATCGCCCGCGCCGCCATAGACTTGATCATTTCCACTCTGGCCGATGACCAGATCGTCGCCCGCGCCGCCGTAGACCTCATCGTCTCCGGCGCCGCCATACACTTCGTCATTGCCAGCTTCGCCATAAACGGCGTCGGTTCCGACATTGCCCATGACTGTGTCGTCACCGTCGCCGCCGCGAATCTCATCGTCGCCCTCGCCTCCAGCGGCGAAGTCGTTGCCGACGCCGGCTTGCACCTGATCATCGCCGCTGCGGCCGTAGATTTTGTCGTCGCTGCCGTAGCCTTCCAGGCGATTGTCGCCGCTTGAGCCGAGCAGCTCATCGGCTTCGAAGGTCCCGAAAATATCCCCGGCATCAGTGGGTTGCGGCGACACCGCTTCTAGTTCAAGCGCGGCAAGGGTTTCGCCCTCGGCCAATGTGGCCTCCACCTCAGCGCCGGTTCCCTCGTGACGAATGAAATACTTCCCGGCGGGCAACAGATCGAACGTGTACGCGCCGGTCGAGTCCGTGCGCACCGAGGCGATTTTGTCGCCAAAATCGTCGATCAGGACGACTGGAGCATCCTTGACATCAGGCGATTGCGTCACGCCGTCCTTCGGTTCCACGAGGTTGCCGGAAATCGCGCCCAAAGTGGGTTCCGGCTCAGGCTCTGGTTCAGGCTCGATGATGGTGACGTTTCGGTCGGTGAGCGGCGATGTCGGCGCGTCAGCGTCCTTGTTGAACTTGCCTTTTTGAATATGAATCTCGTCCAAACCCGCTTGGCGCGAGCGGCCTGAAATATAGATGCTGTACAGGCCAGGCCCATCGATCTGAAATTTCGCCGGGCTCTTCTCGTGATTATAGTCAAAAGTCTGGCCCCAGATGAATTTTTCAGGGCCTCCACTGAAGAACAGCTTCTTCCAATTGCTGGGATCTTCGCCATCCTTGCTGGTGGCGACGAAAAAATCATTATTTCGGTCGTTAGGTTCGCCCGTGGCCGGCTTAATGCCGCGCAGGGTGATGAAATATTCACCAGCGACATCAGCCGGGTCGCCCTCAACTTTGAAGGTGTATTTGATGGGACCGGTCTGTTCAGAGCCGGCGTTGTTGTTGCCGAAATAATCTTTGTTGGTGTCGAACAACATGACGCCGTCGCCTTTGGCGCCGTCAAACTGCTTGGTCAGACGCCAAGTGTCATTGCCGGGGGCGTCGGGTATGAGGAATTCGCCATCCTCGGCTTGAATGACGGCAAGGCCGTCTTGCATCAGGAAAACCGAGCCGTCGTTCTCTGGATCCATGGTCCCCACCCTGGAAGTTTTACTTTCTAGGTCGTGCTTTTTGAAGATCCATGGCGGATTTGTGGTTTGGTTGAGCTCATTCTTCGTATGCAATCGGAAAAATTCGACGACGCCGGGTGGGGCGACGGCTTTGCAACAGTTCCTGGCCGACTGGCGCCATGTTGATCAGGGCTGTCCGAAACTCTCTCGCAGGAACTCGACCACGCGGGGCGTGACACTGGTGAACACCTCGCCGCCATGCTTTCCGCCCGGAATCATTTCCATCTCCAGCGTTTCTGCGCCGCCTTGGGCTTTGAGCATTCGGTGCATTCGCTCGGTTTGCAGCGGGGAGACGACGAAGTCGTCGGTCCCATGCATGAGCAGGAATTTGGGTAACGGCGCACCTTTGCGCAGTGACTGGAGATGGGCGGCCGGGCTGGCCGCGTCCGCCAGGTCCTTGTTGTCAGGCGCGGGGGCGCCGATCAGCAGGCTCTCTGGGGTGGGTTCCGGGAACTTCTCGTTGCCGCCGGGGACAGCGTCCGCCAAACGATCGCCCGCGATGGCGGTGAGGTCCGAGGGGGCGTACCAGGAGACGACGGCGCTGAGCGTCGTGTGGGCGGCGTCAGCTGCGGTCAGCCCGGCCCAAAGTGCGAGATGGGCGCCGGAGGATTGGCCCCAGACGGCGATGCGGTCGGCGTCGTAACCATAGGTTTCGGCGTTGTCACGCACGAAGCGGAGGGCGGCGAGGACGTCTTCTAGCTGGGCGGGCCAGATCGCTTCGCTGGAATAGGTGTAGTTGATCGAAGCGATGGCGATCCCGGCGTTCAGCAGGCTTGGGATGCGGTCGTAGAGTTCGATCTGGGTTTTATCGTTGCGGAACCAGCGGCCGCCATGGATGAAGACGACGATTGGCGGGGTGACCGCGCTTTCGGGGAGATAGAGGTCGAGAGTGTTGCGGTCGCGGGGGCCATAGGACAGGTCGCTCACGCTGGGTTGAGCGGTGGCGGAGAGCGCTGAGAGGCTGAACATCGTCAGGAGCATTAATGTAATGGCGGCGGAACGCATGGGCTACCCTATTGAAACGAACGAAAAGCGCCTGAGCGGTAACGGAACACGCTGTTCCGGGCAATCGGGGGGCTTCAGCTGATATGCGCCATCGCCTCCGCCACGATAGCGTCCGCCTCAGCATCCAATAACCGCTCCTCCGCCTCGCCGCCCTTTATCGGCACCCGGCCCATCTCCAATAGGACCGGCGCGGCTAGGGGGGAGACACGGGTCAGGCGGCGGTGTTGGATTGCCGGGGGACCGTCCGCAGCGCCGCCGGAGATGCGGGCGTAGAGGTCTTCGATGCGGCTGAAGTCAACGAGGCCGCGCATCGCCTCGCGGCGGGTGATGTCCAGCATCAGGTGGCTGGGGTCGTACTTAACCAGCGTGTCGTAGAGGATGTCTGAGCTGAAGGTCGCCTGTTTGCCGGTTTTGCGCAGGCCGGGGAGGCGGCGTTCGATCAGACCGGCGACCACCGCCGCCTGCCGGAAGGTGCGCTTCATCACAGAGCTGCCCTCAAGCCATTGCTCGAAACCGTCGCGCAGGCCCTGCGGTTCGAACAGCCAGGCGGGGTCGGCGATCTCCTCCAGGCCCCAGATCATCAGCGCGTAATCATTGGCGACGAAGCCGAGGGGGGCGAGGCCCGCTTCCTCCAGGCGTTTGGTGAGCAGCAGGCCCAGAGTCTGATGCGCGTTGCGTCCGGCGAAGCCGTAGGCGACCAGGAAGTCGCGCCCGGCGCGGGGGAAGGTCTCGACCAGCAGACGGTCGGCGGCGGGAAGGGTGGAGATGCGGGCTTGCAGGCGCAGCCAGTCGGCGACCGGGGCGGGGAGGGCGTCCCACCGCTCTGGCGTGTTCAGCATCTCCAGCACCCGGGCGGCGAGGAAGGTGGAGATCGGCAGCTTGCCGCCTGCGAACACCGGGATTTTCGGCTCTCGCGCCGCGGCGGGGGAGACCTCCAGCGTCATGTCGCGCAGGCTTTCGAACCGCACCACCCGGCCGCCGATCAGGAAACTGTCGCCGGGGCGGAGCGTGGCGGCGAAGGCTTCCTCGACCTCGCCGAGCTTCGGCCCGCCGCCGCGTTTGCCCAGGCGCACGCCGAGGGTTTCAGCTTCGACGATGGTGCCGATGTTCATCTTGATCCGTTGGGTGCTGCGGGGATCGCGCAGGCGCCAGAGACCGTCCGGGCCGCAGAGCAGGCGCTTCCATTGGTCATAGGCGCGCAGCGCATAGCCGCCGGTGGCGCAGAAATCGAGGCAGCGGTCGAAATCCGCGCGGGAGAGGGCGGCGTAAGGGCCTGCTTGGCGGATCTCGGCATACAGCGCCTCGGCGTCGAACGGTCCGGCGCAGGCGGTGAGCAGCAGATGCTGGCAGAGGGTGTCGAGCGTGCCAGGGGGCGCGGGCTCGCCGTCCAGCTCTCCGGCGCGGGCGGCCTCCAGCGCGGCGCGGC